>NZ_LS483364.1:1883571-2197500 GCF_900475275.1 Streptococcus sanguinis
AAAGTATTTTCCGGCCGTGTCTTCCCGAGAGAAGACCAGACAGGCATTGCTATTACTAAGGGCAATCCAACCGGTACTTACTATGAATTAGATTATGGTCGCAAAGCTAACTGATGTAGCAAAACTAGCAGGAGTCAGCCCCACAACTGTTTCCCGCGTCATCAACAGAAAAGGCTACTTATCCGACAAAACGATCTCTAAGGTTGAGGCAGCCATGCGAGAATTGTCCTACAAGCCCAACAATCTGGCGCGGAGCCTCCAAGGAAAATCGGCCAAGCTAATTGGACTCATTTTCCCTAATATCAGCAATGTCTTTTACGCAGAATTGATTGACAAGCTGGAGCATGAGCTCTTTAAACAAGGCTATAAAACTATCATCTGCAATAGTGAGCATGACTCAGACAAGGAGCGTGAATACCTTGAGATGCTGGAAGCCAATCAGGTGGACGGCATCATTTCTGGCAGCCACAATCTAGGCATCGAGGACTACAATCGCGTGACCGCTCCAATCATTGCCTTTGACCGCAATCTTTCGCCGGATATCCCTGTCGTCTCCTCAGACAACTATGGTGGCGGAGTGCTGGCGGCCCAGACCTTAGTCAAGGCTGGAGCTCAAAACATCATCATGATTACTGGCAATGACAATTCCAACTCGCCAACTGGCCTGCGCCACGCTGGCTTCGCTTCCGTCCTGCCAGACGCACCTATTATCAATGTTTCCAGTGATTTCTCACCGGTCCGAAAGGAAATGGAAATCAAGCAAATTCTGACTCAGACCAAACCTGATGGCATTTTTACATCAGACGATCTGACAGCCATTTTAATTATGAAAGTCGCACAGGAGCTGAACATCCAGATCCCTGAAGATTTGAAAATCATCGGCTATGATGGCACCTACTTTGTGGAGAACTACTACCCACAGCTAGCAACGATCAAACAGCCACTGAAAGATATCGCCCGTCTCTCTGTAGACCTACTCCTCAAAAAAATTGCCGGCCAAGAAGTCCAAACAACTGGCTATTTCCTGCCAGTCAGCCTCTTGCCCGGTAAGAGTGTTTAAAACTTATACAAACAAGGAAAGACGACCTCCATTATTGGAAGTCGTCTTTATTAGCCATAGTCTAAAAATTTCTCACAGGGCATTAATCAAATTACTACTCTTTCTTTCTAAAGCTTAACAGACCGGCTAGAAAAGCAAGGAAGCCACCTAAAAGTGCCAGCAGGGAAGTGCTTGTTCCGGTTTTTGGCAAGGCTTTTTCTGTTTGGCTAGCCGCTTCTTTTACTGCTGAAGCCTGAGGTTTTTGCGTATCCAAGGATAAAGCCTGAGGCTGAGCTTTGGCTACAGAAGCGGCAGACAACTTCTCTTCTTGAGCTGCTGGAGCTTGGGATTTTTCTTCCTGAGCTGGGTTTGCTTTTCGAAGTCGCAAAATAGTCGCTGTCAGCGGAGCTAAGGCTAAACCATTGCCGTTTCTGGTGACACCTGCTGGATCAGAAATGGCTGTCACTCCTGCGGTATTGCCATCTGCCACAACTTCTGCACCTGCCAGATGCTTGTAGGCTTCACCAAAGTTGAATTGTCGTTCCTTGGTGTCTGCATTGACAAAGATAGCATAAATATCGCCATTCGACGCAACCACTTGGTAGCCGAGAACAAGGTCCTCTTTCTCAATACCATCCTTGCCAGGCTGGGTGATGAGGGTCACATTTTGCTCCACTTCATCTTTGGAGCTGCGGGTAAAGGCATCCGTTGATTTCCGCAAGGCAATCAAGCCTTTCATATAGGCACGACTCTTGGCATTTTCAGGGAACTTTTCCGAATCAGTCGCCTTGGTCCAGTCAAAATGATTGACCGCGTCGCTCGAATCATAAGAATCATGAATGAAGTACGGATAGTCAAACGGCGTGCCGTCTTCATTGGTCAACAAATGCGCTTTGTTTGGAACCTTGTCTTCGGAGACAGGATATTTATAGGCAGGATCGCGGAATTGCTTGGTCCGGCCGTACTCTTGACCAGAGTGGATAAATGGTGTCCCTTGCGAAGTCAGAATCATCAGATTTCCCAAACGTAGGCGGCGATGAATCTCCTGATAGTTGGCTGCCACTGCCGGATCTTTCTTGATTGACTGGGCAATAATATCAAAGAGCGTCAGATTATCATGGGCTGCGATGTATTGAATCACATCCCCTGGACTATCCGCCTCAAAATTGGTTGGTTGCGCCTTGATGTTTTTAAAGACATTTTCTACACTGCGTTTGCCACCGGTGATAAAGGCTGGTGTTCCCTCATTTGGATAACCTGATTTCAAGGTATTGCGAATATCATCTGAGAAGACTGCTACCGTGTCTGTTGACTTCATCCAAGACTGGTCAGCAGGCTGAACAGCTTTATTTTCATCACCTGTATAGGTCTTCCAGCCCTCACCCAGCATAATGAGATTTGGGTTGAGCTTCTTGGCTTCCTCAAAGGCTTTTTGGATGGACTCAGCATCGTGGTCCCCCATCATATCAAAGCGGAAGCCATCTACCTTGTACTGTTCTGTCAGGTACTTGATCGAATCCACCAAGACCCGTCTGCTCATATAGTGAGTAGTACCCAAGCGGCCGCCACCAAAGCTGGTTCTCGGTGTGCCATCCGCATCCATAAAGTGATAGTAATTTGGTTCCAAATCTTCAAAGATTGAGGTCTTAGCCGTATGATTATAGACCACATCCATGATAACGCCCATGCCACGCTTATGAATTTCGTTGACAAGGTTTTTGAATTCCTCAATGCGCTTGGCTGGATCTGTCGGCGCGCTGGAGTACATACCTGTCAGCGAAAAATAGTTTTGCGGGTCATAGCCCCAGTTGTAGTTGCTGTTGCTAGAAGCGTACTTGTCCATGCGCTCAGCATTTTTCAGCTCATTTACAAAGTAATAACTTAGAACTGGCAAGAGCTGAACGTGGGTCACTCCTAAGTCTTTCAAATAATCCAATTTCTCAATGAAAGCTGAGAAGGTTCCAAATTGAGATTTCAAATCCTTTGAAATAGCTGGATCAGAGGTAAAGTCACGAACGTGCGCCTCATAAATCAAGGCATCTTCCCGCTTCTTGAAGTTCGGAATTGTAGCATAGGTCAGGTCTTTCGGTCCATATTCACTTGGATCTACAAAGGCTGCCTTAGCAATCTTGTAGGCATCCCCCTTGTCCGCATCTTCACTGTTCCAAGCTGCTAAAGACTTGGCATAAGGATCCAGCACAAGAAACTTTTTGCCGCCGCGAGTAATTTCATAATGATAGAAATAGCCACGATAGTCAGAAATCCCCAGGCCGCTCTCAGGCGTTAAGCTGCTGGTCCATGTGCCAGACTCCCCTTTCTGCATAGCCAAGCGTCCAATAACCTTGTTCTGATCTTCTTTGTCATAGACCACCAAATCAACTTGGTCCGCACTTGGTGACCAGAAGGTTAGGTCCACTTGTTTGCCCGCTTGAGAAACACGTGCTCCCAAATCACCATCATACTTGTAGATACTATCCTTCAGCTGCCAGTTCATGCTGGTTTTGAATTGATCATTGCCATATTTGATAAGGTAAGGTGACTGAGCTTGGTTAAAATCACCGATGAATTTGGCGCTTTTAGTCTTAGGATCCAGAACTACATCTTTAACAACGACGTCATTGCCATCTTTGTCTGTAATCTTTAAATTCTTTAAAATATCCTCTTTTTTAGCGTTTTCTAAGGTAGAAAAGCTGGCTTCAATCTCGGTCAATCCTACATGCTGGGCTCCTGTCATACGAATATCGTTGACAAAGTAAGGGTTGGTATAAACTGTCGGATCCGCATCACGCAAGAAAATTTGGCTGTTTTTCTCCAAATTAGCGAAATTATAATCCTGATTTTGAATCTTCACATCATCTCCTGATTTACTTTCGTCTAGAAGCAAAAAGCCAATCATCTTAGCAGCATCTTTCAAGGGAACATCTACATAGCGACCATATTTCCCAGTATTTTCAAAATCCACTCCATCAGGCCAATTCTTGCTTGGATTTTGGACATCTCCCCAGAGCCAGAGTGACTTCTTATCATACTGGCCATCTGTACGATAGTAGTTGATTCGAACCATCCCTTTTTTCAAAGGCTCATAAGTATGAGGTTGATAGTCTGTGTCAAACCAAACCTCATTCATCTGCGGGCTGAGCAGTTCAACTGTCTTATCACCTGTAATATTTTGCCCAGCTGTATTATTGATTAAAAGGCTGATTTTGCTTCGTTTTTCGGCCATCTTGACATCAAGATAATAGCCGTAGTCATCTTCTTTAGCAGTCGCAAAACTAGTCGCTCCAGTCGGCCAACCACCCTTTTGGCTAGAAGGCGTCTCAACATCATCCCAAGTCCACAAGCCCAAACTGTCTAGATTTTGTGAAGGCAAGGTTTTGAAATGAAAGCGAATATTGCCTTCTTCGATAGCATCTTTCGCCGAAGCCTGCGGCTGACTAACTGGTTCTTGCTTGTCTTTTTCACTTGGATTCGCAGTTTCTTGACCAGCTGCTTCTGAACCTGCACCAGCTGGAGCTTGATCGGCTAGCACACCAGTTGGAGCAGCCTGCTCTGAAGCTCCCGCTCCTGAACTATCTGCCTCTCCAGTTTTTTCTTCATCTGCTGACTTAGGTAGGGCTGCCACATTTGCATCAGAGACTGCTTCTGTTGCTGGGCTGGTAGCTGTGCTCGCCTCATCCGCTCGGACTAATTGGGCGTTTCCCAATAGGAATCCTGAGGCAATGACAACAGAGGCTACTCCTACTTTTAAGCGACGGATGCCGAAATAATGACGCTTTTCGCCCATCCGAGACTGTAGGTGATAGTTATTTTTCATAAACAGAAAACTCCTTTATTTTTTCTTATAGAGAACATCTATGCAAACGTTTTCTGTATTTATTATACCGATTCTTTTTCAAGTTGTAAAGGCTTTCAAGAAGAGTTTTTCTCACTCAGATACCTCATGCTCTCTGGGCGGATTTTGATGATTCGATAAACTATTTGCGATTCAAACAACAATTGGCAAACAAAAAAGCCAAGACACTTGTCTTGACCTTCATTATTATTCAACGATAAATTGACTCAAAATCCCATTAATGAACTTACTGGACTTTTCGTCAGAGAATTGCTTGGAAAGCTCAATGGCTTCGTTGACTGCTACCAGCTGTGGGGTGTCAAACTCTGTAATCTCAAAGATACCCAGACGCAGGATGTTTTTTTCGACTAACGTCAGACGATCCACAGTCCAGCCCTTTTTGAGGTGCTGGGCAATTTTCTTGTCCAAGTCGTCCTTGGACTGGACCACACCAGAGACCAGATTGAGCAAGAAGGCTGGAATATCAGCTTCCGCCGCTTTGTCTGCCTCTTCCTCCTTATCATACGAATAGGCAAATCTGCATGCCTCCACAAGATCCCCTTCATACTCTAGGCTCATCAGGGCCTGAAAAGCCCGCTGGCGCAGACCTCTTCTGGATTCCAACAGTATATCAGTCATTGAGGAAGTCCTCATCAAATAGATCTTTCAAGTCTGGCTTCGGTGCTTTTTCTGGAACAATGCCTGCCACATGGATATTGACCGCAGACAGCTCTACCTCAGCCATATCAAAAACGGCGCTTTTTACAGCCTTCTGGATTGCTACTGCAACAGTCGGAACGCTGACACCGTATTCCAAATACAGATAGATGTCTACAGTCACATCACCTGTCTCATCTGTATGGAGCGATACTCCACGACCGAGTGAGCGCATAGAAAGACTGTCTGACATACTCTTATTTGCGAAGGAATAAACACCTTCTACCTTTGCCGTTGCAATGGCAATGATTTTTTCCAAAACACGTGGCGCAATGACGATTTCACCTAATTGTTCAGCTGCCATAGTTATTACCTCTTCTATATTATGCACGAGAAACGTAAGTTCCTTCTGCAGTGTTGATGATTAATTTTTGTCCAACTTCGATGAAGTCTGGTACGTTAACAACAAGACCTGTCTCTAGTGTCGCTGGCTTACCAGATCCGGTAACAGTAGCTCCCTTGATAGAAGGCTGAGTATCTGTCACGACCAATTCAACTGTTGTTGGTACTGTCACACCAATCACTTCTGTTCCGTAGAACTGGATTTTCACATCAGAGTTTTCAAGGATGAATTTCAATTCTTCTTCTACATTGACTACTGGAATTTCATATTGATCGTAAGTCTCAGTATTCATGAAATAAGCAGTGTCATCCATTTTGTACAAGTATTGAGCTGGAACAGTTTCAATAATGGCTTGTTCAAATTTTTCTTCTGGACGGTAGCTGGTATCGAAGGTAGAGCCAGTACGAACATCGCGCAGTTTCATCCGCATAATCGTATTTCCCTTACCTGGCTTGTGGTGGCTCGCTTCCAAAACGCGGATGAGTTTTCCATCAGCTGTTTCGAAGGTCATTCCAGCTTTCAGCTTACTTGCTTCAATCATTCTATATTACCTCTTTTTAAAATTATATTTCTACTTATTCTATCATAAAGCCTGATAATTCTCAAATAACAATCAACTCTTTCGGCGCAAGAGTTAGGACTTCGCAGCCTGTTTCTGTGATGAGGAGATCGTCTTCGATGCGGACGCCGTATTTGCCGTCCAGATAAATACCCGGCTCATCAGTCAGGACCATGCCCGCCTCAATCGGCTTTTCTGACTTGCCAAAGTAAGGAATCTCATGGATGTCTAGACCGATACCGTGGCCAATCCCATGGCTAAAGTAAGGACCGTAACCAGCATCGTTAATAATCTGGCGCGGAATCCGGTCAAAATCAATTCGGCTAAGCCCAGCCTTGGCTGCTTTTATCAGGGCTTGATTGCTGCGCAGGACAATATCATAAATCTCCCGCTCCTCATCCGTCACCTGCCCCACATGAACAGTCCGCGTCATATCACTGACATAGTGATTGTAGTAGCAGCCAAAGTCCATGGTCAGGGTTTCCCCTTTTTGAATGACCTTGTCACTAGCCACACCATGCGGCATAGCAGAGCGGTAACCCGAAGCGATGATGAAGTCAAAAGAGGCACCTGAAGCACCTAGCTGGCGCATACGGGCATCTAAAAAGTTCATAACAGCCAGCTCAGTCGTCTCACCAGGCTTGATAAAATCCAGTACATCCAGGAAGGCTTGGTCCGAAATCTGACAGGCCTTGCGAATAGTCGCGATTTCTTGCTCATCTTTAATCATGCGCAGATTTTCAATAAAGCCCGTCATAGGAACCAGCTCGTAGGCAGAGAAGACACTTTCCAGCATTTTGAAGTAGGCATAGGAAATTTCATCGTCAAAACCGATTTTTTGCAGCTTGTCATCCGCAATAATCTTGACAATCTCTCTAATCGCGTCGCGGGTTTCGACAATATCAAAACCTTGGACTACTCCCTTGGCAATCAGTGTATAGCGCGCATCCGTCAGGAAAATCCGACGATTCTTGCTGATAAAAACTGTCGCTTCTGTCCCGCTGAAGCCAGTCAGATAGTAAACATTTTTCAGATTGGTTACTAAAACAGCATCGCATTCTGTCTGAGCCAATGCTGCTTCAAACTTCTCAACTCTTGATAACATGAGGCACCTCCGTGAAATAACTAAGCTTATTATATCAAAAAACCAGTCAAATAGGACATTTTTTAATAAGCCTTGCCTAAGACTTAAATCTGACGAGCATTCTCCGACACGAAAAATCCCTGTTTTTAATATCAAACAGGGATTTGATGTATTATTTCACATGCAGCTTGCCTTTCAAGTACTGGCCGGTATAGCTAGCTGGATTAGCAGCGACTTCTTCCGGTGTACCCGTCGCAATAATCGTACCGCCACCAACACCGCCTTCTGGTCCTAAGTCGATAATATGGTCAGCCGTCTTGATAACATCCAGATTGTGCTCGATAACGAGTACCGTATTGCCATCGTCCACAAATCGTGATAGCACTTGAAGGAGCTTGGCAATGTCTTCAGAATGCAGACCCGTGGTCGGCTCATCCAAGATATAGAAGGACTTACCAGTCGAGCGCTTATGAAGTTCGCTGGCCAGCTTCATCCGCTGGGCTTCACCACCTGACAAGGTTGTGGCTGGCTGCCCTAGAGTCACATAGCCTAGTCCCACATCCTTGATAGTCTGAAGTTTGCGGGCAATCTTGGGAATATGCTGGAAGAACTCTACCGCATCATTGACCGTCATGTCCAGAACCTGAGCGATATTCTTCTCCTTGTAGTGAACCTCTAGAGTCTCGCTATTATAACGGGTGCCGTGGCAGACCTCACAGGCCACATAGACGTCAGGCAGGA
Organism: Streptococcus sanguinis; assembly: GCF_900475275.1. NCBI lineage: Bacteria > Bacillati > Bacillota > Bacilli > Lactobacillales > Streptococcaceae > Streptococcus > Streptococcus sanguinis. Next base: position 1,891,887 of record NZ_LS483364.1, read on the forward strand.
AGTGCATCTCAATCTTGATAATCCCATCACCCGAGCAGGCCTCACAGCGGCCTCCCTTGACGTTAAAGCTGAAACGGCCCTTCTTGTAGCCGCGAATCTTGGCTTCATTGGTCTTGGCAAACAGATCGCGAATATCGTCAAAAACTCCAGTATAGGTAGCGGGATTAGAGCGCGGTGTCCGGCCAATCGGACTTTGGTCGATATCAATCAGTCTGTCCACATGCTCAATACCGCTGATTTTCTTAAACTTACCTGGCTTGGCAGAATTGCGGTTGAGTTTTTGGGCGATGGCTTTTTTGAGAATAGAATTGACCAGCGTTGACTTACCGGATCCAGAAACTCCCGTCACAGCGATGAATTTGCCCAAGGGGAATCTAGCCGTAATATTCTGCAAGTTATTTTCCTGAGCACCAGTCACTTCGATAAAGCGACCATTGCCTACACGGCGTTCCAATGGTACTGGGATTTCGCGCTTACCTGACAGGTATTGGCCTGTGATGGATTTCTTGCTCTTAGCTACTTGCGCAGGAGTACCAGCTGCGACGATTTCACCACCGAAAACACCGGCTCCTGGTCCCACATCAATCAGCCAGTCAGCCTCCCGCATGGTGTCCTCGTCGTGTTCAACCACGATGAGGGTATTGCCCAGGTCACGCATCTTCTTGAGGCTGGCAATTAGGCGGTCATTGTCACGCTGGTGCAAGCCGATAGAGGGCTCGTCCAGGATATAGAGGACGCCACTCAAGTTAGAACCAATCTGGGTCGCCAGACGAATCCGCTGGCTCTCGCCTCCTGATAGAGTCCCAGCCGATCGAGACAAAGTCAGGTAATTAAGACCAACATTATTAAGGAAGGTCAAACGGTCATGAATTTCTTTGAGAATAGGCCGAGCAATAGTAGCTTCATTGTCAGTCAAGCTAAGCTTGTCCAACTGGACCAGATGATCTGCAATGGACAAGTCTGAAATCTCACCGATATGCAAGCCGTCTTCGCAGCCAACCTTGACAGACAAGGCCTGAGGGCTGAGTCGATAACCATGACAAGCCGCACAAGTCAGCTCATTCATATAAGCCCGCATCTGTGTCCGAGTAAAATCACTATTGGTCTCATGGTAGCGACGGTTGATATTGGTGACAACCCCCTCAAAAGGAATGTCAATATCGCGCACACCACCAAATTCATTTTCATAGTGGAAATGGAACTCCCGCCCATCTGATCCAAAGAAAATCAGCTGTTTTTCTTCCTCCGTCAGTTCCTCAAAAGGCTTGTCCATATCAATGCCAAAGGCAGCCATGGCCTGCTCTAGCATCTGCGGATAGTAGTTGGAGGATATGGGATTCCAAGGTGCTAGTGCTCCTTCGCGTAAGGTCTTGCCAGCTTCTGGCACAACCACATCTAGATCCACCTCCAGCTTAACCCCCAGACCATCACAGTCCGGACAGGAGCCAAAAGGCGCATTGAAAGAGAAGAGACGTGGCTCTAGCTCTGGCACTGTAAAGCCACAAACAGGGCAGGCATAGTGTTCAGAAAAGAGTAGCTCTTGACCATCCATAGTGTCAATCACCACATAGCCCTCAGCAATCCGCAGAGCAGCTTCGACCGAGTCAAAGAGACGGCTACGCACCCCTTCCTTGATGACAATTCTGTCTACTACGACCTCAATATCATGTTGCTTGCTCTTTGACAGCTCTGGCACTTCCGTCACATCGTAAATATCTCCATCCACCCGCACACGGACATAACCGTCCTTCTGAATCTTATCAAAAACGGTCTTATGCTGACCCTTTTTCTTGCGAATGACCGGCGCTAAAATCTGCAACCGCTGACGCTCTGGCAATTCCAAGACCTTGTCAACAATCTGCTCGACAGACGAAGCCGTAATAGCTCCATGACCGTTGATACAGTATGGCGTCCCAACACGAGCATAGAGCAGACGCAGGTAGTCATTGATTTCGGTAGCTGTTCCCACTGTTGAGCGGGGATTTTTGCTAGTCGTCTTCTGGTCGATGGAAATAGCCGGGCTGAGACCATCAATCGAGTCCACATCCGGCTTTTCCATATTGCCCAAAAACTGCCGGGCATAGGCCGACAGACTCTCCACATAGCGGCGCTGCCCTTCTGCATAAAGGGTGTCAAAAGCCAGACTGGACTTGCCCGAACCGGACAGCCCCGTCACCACGACCAGCTTGTCTCTGGGAATTTCTACATCAATATTTTTTAAATTATGAGCTCGCGCTCCATGAATCACAATTTTATCTTGCATCTTGACCTCGTTTCACTTATAAACCTTCTCCATTATAACAAATTTTTCTGCAAACTTTTGCCCCAAAAACCCGAATTTGTAGTATAATAGTACGGTATGCAAAAAAACTCTGGAAAGGAAAATGATTATGAAGCAAGTCTTTTTATCAACTACGACAGAATTCAAAGAGATTGATTCGCTCGAATCAGGCACTTGGATCAATCTTGTCAACCCTTCCCAGAGTGAATCAATCGAAATCGCCAACGCCTTTGGTATTGACATCGCAGACCTGCGAGCACCGCTCGATGCAGAAGAAATGTCCCGACTTACGATCGAGGATGAGTATACACTGATCATCGTTGACGTGCCCATCACTGAGGAGCGGAATAACCAGACTTACTATGTCACGATCCCCCTTGGCATTATCATCACGGAAGAGGCTATTATTACCACTTGTTTGGAAAAATTACCTCTGCTGGACATCTTCATTCACAGGCGCCTGCGCAACTTCTATACTTTTATGAAGTCACGTTTCATCTTTCAGATTCTCTACCACAATGCCGAGCTGTATCTGACAGCCCTGCGCTCCATTGACCGCAAGAGTGAGCAGATTGAAAGTCAACTGCACAAGTCCACGCGAAATGAAGAACTGATTGAGCTCATGGAGTTGGAAAAGACCATCGTCTATTTCAAGGCCTCTCTCAAAACAAATGAGCGTGTGATTAAGAAGCTGACAAGCTCCACCAGCAATATCAAGAAATACCTGGAAGACGAGGACTTGCTGGAAGACACCTTGATTGAGACCCAGCAGGCCATTGAGATGGCTGATATCTACGGCAACATCCTCCACAGTATGACAGAGACCTTCGCCTCTATCATTTCTAATAACCAGAACAATATCATGAAAGCCTTGGCTCTGGTGACCATTGTTATGTCTATCCCGACCATGATTTTCTCGGCCTATGGGATGAACTTCAAAAATAACGAACTGCCTCTCAACGGCGAACCACATGCTTTCTGGATTATCATGTTCATCGCCTTTGCCATGAGTGCTTCGGTCATGGCCTATCTCATGCACAAAAAACTATTTTAACCTTTAGAAAGAACGCCTATGTCACAAGTATCCCTCGACAAACTCAGCAAAAAAAACAAAGAATTTATCCATATCGCGACTAACCAGCTCTTACAAGACGGCAAATCCGATCAGGAAATCCAGACTATCTTAGAAGGCATTCTGCCGGAAATCTTGGAAAATCAAACCAAGGGAATCACTGCCCGCGGCCTCTACGGAGCCCCAACTACTTGGGCAGCTTCTATGACCGCAAAAGAGCGCTATGATGCCGAGCATCCAAAGGAAAATGACGATCCTAAATGGATGATGCTGGACTCTGTCCTCTTTATCTTTGGTTTCTTTACCCTCCTGACCTCAATCGTCAATCTAGCTTCCTCTCAGCCATCTGTCTATGGACTGACGACTCTCGTACTCGGAAGCATCGTCGGTGGCCTTTCTTTCTATGCTCTCTACCACTTTATCTACCGTTTCTACGGACCAGATAAGGACCGCAGTCAGCGCCCTAAGCTGCTCAAGTCCATCCTTACCATGGCAGCGGCTATTCTCCTCTGGAGCATGTCCATCGTCCTGACTAGTCTCCTACCTGAATTCCTAAACCCCCGCCTGTCCAATATCGTAGTTGCTATTGTCGGTGCTATTACCCTAGCCCTTCGTTTCTATCTCAAAAAACGCTTCAACATCAAGAGCGCGACTATGGGACCGACGAGATATTAATATCACACAAAAAGAGGTCAGTGACCTCTTTTTGATTTGCTTCGGAAATATTTCCAATAAAGAGAGTAGGGAATGGGCAAACTGAGAATCAAGCAAAAGCGATTGACAACAATGTCCGCCTTTCCTGCGCTGTTAAAATGAATGGGCACTTGCTCTGGCAGCAGGCAGATAATCAAAAATATGATTACTGCTAAGAAAAACAAAACGAATAAATCTTTCTTTTTCATTAGCCATGGACCTCCTTAAAATATCCTTGTTTTATTAAATGCCTATAAAGGACGACTGTCAAAAGCAAAAGTTCAAGAGCTGAGATTCGCAGCGAAATCTCCAAGTCCATACCAAATAGTAAGGATAAGCAAAGAGGGAACACAAGAACCAAGATGCCAATTCCTCCAGACAAGATAGTCGAAAAACTTTGCTTAATAACAATCATTTCATTGTCCCAGATGAACTTAGGATAATGAAAATTGACCACAAGTCCCTGAAGAGCTGTAAATAGAGAATAAGCCAGTGAAACAAGGACCAAATCCACTACTTGCAAGCCTCCTAGCGAGAAACGCCAAACCAGAACAGGCAAGCCCAGCAGCAAGGCTGTGCAGTGTAAGGACACCGTCAAGGCTAGCTTTGCCATCATTATATGCCTCATAGAAACCGGGAGTGTCTGAAGCAGCCAAATCTCTTCCCCCTCCAAGGAAATACTGACAGCTGCAGGATTGGAAATACTGAGACAGCCAGCCAGTAATAGGGGTAAAAATTCTCGGCTATCTCTGAGTCCAATCGAAGAAAAGAGGACATCAGGGCTCATAAAACAAAGTGAGATGGCTAAAACGATGATTAAAATAGTTCCCAGTCCACTATTGAGCATATAAAGATAGGAACTCACAAAATTCGCAAATTCTCTCCTATAAAGAGCCATAAAGGGAGACTTCTGCCAGCTTCTATAGACTTTGCTTTCTGACTTCACCCCTGTTATCATCTGATTCATTTTTAAATAATTTCTACTTAAATACCTTAGAAAAAGTCCTGTCAGCGCAAACGATATAAACATCAACAGAAGACTTGCCCACCAAAAATGCTGAGGGTTAAAAAACAAGCTTGCCGGAGGATAGAGGGAAGTCAGCTGCTTGGTAAGCAAGAGACCAACATTTTCCGCTGACAGTCCAGCTCTCATAGCCCACATACTGCCTGTTGCCAGCCCCAAAAGCAAGAGGAGAGAAAAAAGGAAGGCAACTAGATTTTTATGAGGGGCCTTTGAGGCTATGTAAGCAACGCACAAGCCAAGTAAAGAGGCTAAACAGAGAGGTAAAAGAGGAACAAATCCCATTAAAATCAGATAAAAAAGCAACTCCAACAAGGACGCACCATATCTAAACCAAACGAGGCCTGCTGGGAGCATGAGAAGGATGGCAAACACACTGTTCAAAAGATAAAGAAAAGCATATTTCTCATAGACGATTTCCCTAATACTGAGCGGTAATACGATGAGCCTGTCAAGTTCCTCTTGGTCAAACAAGATGCCATTTGACTGCATTAGACTGAAAAAGAAAATAATAAAACTAACCAAGGCAATCATATAGGCTGGAATCAAATTTGCCTGCCCCAACTTGACCAAACTCAAAGCCGTCAAAAGGTTATAGCCTGAAAATAGCAAAACAAGCAAGAAGAGCAGGCCAAGCTTAAAATACTTGCCCAACCCTCGTCCTTTCCTTAAATCATTAAGCGAAAATGTGCTGTATAATTGTACTTTTAAAAGCAAAAGAATATTAGTCATCATCCTGTAACTCCATAAATACTTGTTCCAAACTGAATGCCCCCTTAACTTCAGAGGTCCTTCCATTAGCCACCAAACGTCCCTTTTGCAGAATTGCTACCTTATTGCAGAGTTCTTCCGCAACCTCTAAAACGTGAGTAGAAAAGAAAATCGCATGCCCTTGACTTGCTAGCTCTCTCATGATCTGCTTAAAATAATATGCGCCTTTCGGATCTAAACCGACAAAAGGTTCATCTAAAATCAACAATTCTGGCTCATGCAAGAGGGCCGCTATTAGTGCCAATCGTTGCTTCATTCCATGTGAATAAGCCGATATCAACTGATCCAAAGACGTATCCAGCTCAAACATTTTAGAATGCTTTTCTATAGCTGCTTGCCTCTTTTCCATAGAAACCCTATAAATGTCTGCTACAAAATCCAAAAACTGCCTTGCTGTCAGATTTTTATAAAGGTCTGGGTTATCCGGCAGAAACGCCATCTTTTTCTTACAAAGCAAGGGCTCCTTCCTGATAGAGTGCCCGCAGATATAAATCTCTCCTTTATCAAAATCATGAATCCCCACAATGGACTTAATGGTGGATGTCTTACCTGCTCCATTAGCGCCGATGAAGCCATAAATATCTCCAGGCTCCACCATCAGACTAAGATCATCCACAGCCTTTTTACCATTGCTATATACTTTTGTTAAATGTTCTATTTTTAACATGAATTTCTCCTTTAATTTGAACTGACATTTTGTCAGTTTTAGCGTAAAATTTATTAAAATTTAGATTAAGAGATTGAAGGCTTGAACTGACATTTTGTCAGTTCTATTTCTAAATAAAAGGCAGAAAACTGCCGATTCTTCTAAAAAATAGATTCTTCTAATCCTAAGCTTCTTTCTAGGATTGCCTGGAAGCTGGTGAGATAATCCTGCAAAGTCTCTGGTTTTTCATTACTCATCTTAATATCATTTGACACAAAGACGTAGGCAGTCATGAGAAAAGAAGCCGTTTCATGTGGATATATTAAATGAAAATCTCCGGATTTCTGTCCTTCCTCCAAGATATGAGTGAAGAAAACAATCATCCGCTCACAGAGTCTATGATAAAAGCGATCTAAAACATAGCGATTTGTTTCTAAATTGACTGTTTCCTGCAAGACTTGATTTTCCTGTGTTCTGCTTTCCTCTGGGATAAGGGTTGCCTCAATAAAGGCTCTGATTTTTTCCTTGGCTCCGACATTTGGCTGATAGCTAATCTTTTCTAGCTTTCTCAGCAAGGGTTCAGAGTTCTTTTCAATCAGACAATAGAGAATGTCTTCCTTATCCTTAAAATGATAGTAAAGCAGGCCTCGAGAAATTCCAAGCTTATCAATAATGTCTTGAGTTCTTGTCTTTAGATAGCCCTTTTGGGCAAAGAGCTGCAAGGCTGCAGACATAATCTCTGCCCGCCGCACCTCTACTTCCTTGACATCACGCATGGTTTCTGCCTCCTTGTGGTCAGTATAGCACTTCACTGACATTTTGTCAATTATAAAATAAAAAAACAGCAAGCCAGAGCCTGCTGTTAATCTAATTAGTCTTCATTTACGAAAGGCATCAAAGCCATTACGCGAGCACGTTTGATAGCTGTTGTTACTTTACGTTGGTTTTTAGCTGAAGTTCCTGTTACACGACGAGGAAGGATTTTCCCACGTTCTGAAACGAAACGGCTAAGAAGCTCAGTATCTTTGTAATCAACATATTCAATTTTGTTCGCTGCGATGTAATCAACTTTTTTACGGCGTTTGAATCCGCCACGACGTTGTTGAGCCATGTGTTTTCTCCTTTATATTATAGTTAGATTCGGTCCTTAGAAAGGTAAATCGTCGTCTGAGATATCCATTGGGTTAGAATTGCCAAATGGGCTCTCATCACGAGAAAAGTTCGGTACTTGGTTAGACGAGTCCGCACTGCCATAACTTGGAGCAGAGCTGCCGCCGAAGCTGTTCCCACCGTAACCGCCAGATGACTGACCATCACGATTAGAGCGGCTTTCCAAGAGTTGGAAATTGTCCGCAACAACTTCTGTGACATAGACACGCTGGCCTTGCTGATTCTCGTAGTTACGCGTTTGAATACGGCCTGTAATTCCGATTAGGGCTCCTTTTTTAGCCCAGTTTGCAAGATTTTCTGCCTGCTGGCGCCAGATGACAACATTAATAAAGTCCGCTTCTCGCTCGCCATTTTGATTTTTAAAGTTACGATTGACAGCCAGAGTAAATGTTGCGACCGCTTGGTTCTGCGGAGTATAGCGAAGCTCGGCATCACGGGTCATACGACCCACCAGTACAACGTTATTAATCATAGTCTACCTTCTTAAGCGTCAAGTTTGACGATCATGTGACGAAGAATGTCAGCGTTGATTTTTGAAAGACGGTCAAACTCTTTAAGAGCTGCATCGTCGTTTGCTTCAACGTTAACGATGTGGTAAAGTCCTTCACGGAAATCTTGGATTTCGTATGCAAGACGACGTTTTTCCCAGTCTTTTGATTCAACAACAGTTGCACCATTGTCAGTCAAGATAGAGTCAAAGCGTGCTACCAAAGCGTTTTTAGCTTCTTCTTCAATGTTTGGACGAATAATATAAAGAATTTCGTATTTAGCCATTGATTTTTCCTCCTTTTGGTCTAATGACCCCAAGACTTTGCAAGGGGTAAGTGAGGTTTGCTCACAAATAACTATTATAGCAGACTTCCAGCAGAATGGCAAGGGAAAGTTTTGATATAAAGAAAACTCTCCCTGTCACCAGAGAGAGTCCGAAAAATACGATTCGTTTTTAGAGAGGCTAGACGATTCTTCCTTGATCGACGACCAGCTTTCCAGCCTTGTAAACCTGATGGGTCAGGTTAGTCGCAAAGAAATAAAGTGGATAGTCGATATTCTTAGCGTCTAGGATGGTAATGTCAGCCTGCTTGCCAGTATCAAAGCTGCCAATCTTATCTTGACGGTTAACTGAGTAGGCCGCATTAATGGTTACAGCGTTGAGAACTTCTACTGGCGTCAGACGCATCATAAAGCAGCCTAGTTGCATAACGAACTGCAGGTTAGCTGTTGGACAAGAGCCTGGATTGCTGTCGGTGGTCAGGGTAATGGCCATGCCAGCTTCCAGCATCTTGCGGGCTGGTGCATAGGTATCTTCCATCAGACTGAAGGTAGTCGCTGGCAGGAGATTGCCGATAACCTTGGCTTCTGCCATCTTGCGAATGCCCTCATCGGTCGCTACCATCAAGTGCTCTGCACTAGTTGCTCCCAGTTCAGCTGCTACATCTACTCCACCGATAGATTCGATTTCGTCAGCATGGATACGGAGCTTGAAGCCCATTTCTTTAGCCTTAGAAAGTAAGTAGCGTGACTCGTCAGCTGTAAAGACGCCTTTTTCACAGAAAATATCACAGAATTCAGCTAGATTTTCTGCTTTTACCCGAGGCAGCATTTCCTCGACGATGAGCTCCAGATATTCCTGAGAACGTCCCTTGTATTCTGGTGGAACGGCGTGGGCAGCCATAAAGGTAGAAACGAGGTCAATCTCGTGGTCACGGTCCAAAGCCCCAACGACATCCAGCTGGCGCTTCTCTGTTTCCCAGTCCAGACCATAGCCACTCTTGGCCTCGACAGTCGTCACCCCATGAAGCAGCATATAATCCAGCAGTCTCTTAGACTTATCGTAGAGAGTATCAAAAGAAGCTTCTCGTGTTGCCCGAACCGTACTGAGAATACCGCCGCCTTGGGCAAGAATTTCCAGATAAGGGACACCGGCTAATTTCTTAGCAAATTCATGCTCCCGGCTGCCGCCGTAGACCAAGTGAGTGTGACAGTCGATCAAGCCAGGTGTAGCAATCTTGCCCTCATAAGACTGAATCTTAGTATCAGGTCCAACCAGACTGGCATCCGGCTCTCCGCTGCCAACTGCTAGGATTTTGCCGTCTTTGACTGCAATGTAGCCGTCCTCCAAGACCTGAGCCTCCTTCATCTCCTCACCAAAAAGGGGATGTCCGAGGTCCTTGGGACAGAAGACTTGATTAAAGTGAGTTAATAGTAAATCAGCAGTCATGCTTGTTCCTCCATTTCATTTTCCGACATATTTGCTTTTCATCATAATACACTATCGTCAAATTATAGTCAAAAGCTTGTAAAAGATAGGAGCCCCACTTTTTTTACTGTTTTTGTCATTTTCTTGACTCTTTATGGACGGGAGTCTTATAGAATGTAGGAGAAAGATATTTTACACTTGACTAAAAGGAGGATTTTTCATGTCATACTTTAGTGAAAATGAAATTGCAGCAGCAATGACCGTCAAATTAGACGATGTACTGCCTGAAAAAACAGTTTTCCAAGAAGGCATCCGCCGAGCACCTGACCGGGGCTTCCGTTTGACTCAAGCTCAAACCGAAATTGCTCTTAAAAATGCCCTTCGCTATATTCCAAAGAGATTCCATGAGGAAGTAATTCCAGAATTCTTAGAAGAGTTGAAAACTCGCGGACGGATTTATGGCTACCGCTGGCGTCCAAAAGAACGCATCTATGGTAAACCAATTGACGAGTATAAAGGGAACTGTACTGCGGCCAAAGCTATGCAGGTTATGATTGACAATAACCTGAGCTTTGAAATCGCTCTTTATCCTTATGAATTGGTTACCTACGGAGAAACTGGATCTGTCTGCGCTAACTGGATGCAGTACAACCTGATCAAGAAATACTTGGAAATCATGACCGACCATCAAACCTTGGTCGTAGAATCTGGCCACCCACTCGGACTCTTCAAGTCCAAACCAGAAGCACCTCGTGTTATCATCACCAACGGCCTCTTGGTCGGTGAATATGACAATATGAAGGACTGGGAAATTGCGGAAGAAATGGGCGTGACCAACTATGGTCAAATGACAGCTGGCGGCTGGATGTACATCGGCCCTCAAGGTATCGTCCATGGTACTTTCAACACCCTCCTCAATGCTGGGCGCTTGAAACTGGGTGTAGCTGATGATGGCGACCTGACTGGCAAACTCTTCATCTCTTCTGGTCTGGGCGGCATGAGTGGAGCTCAAGGGAAAGCGGCCGAAATTGCTAAAGCTGTGGCAATCGTAGCTGAAGTAGACCAATCTCGGATTGAAACTCGCCACTCCCAAGGCTGGATTAGCCAATTGGCTGAAAGTCCGAAAGAAGCAATCGAGCTAGCTCAGAAAGCTCTGGAAGCTGGTGAATCAACTTCCATTGCCTATCATGGTAACATCGTAGACCTCTTGGAATACGTCAACGAGAACAATATCCATGTAGATCTACTATCTGATCAAACTTCTTGTCACAATGTCTACGACGGTGGCTACTGTCCGGCTGGTATCAGCTTTGAAGAACGGACTCGCCTCCTAGCTGAAGACAAGGAAACCTTTGCTAATTTGGTTGACGAAACCTTGGAACGTCACTTCAAGGCTATCAAGACCCTGACTAGCAACGGTACCTACTTCTTTGACTACGGTAATGCCTTTATGAAGGCAGTCTATGACTCTGGCATCAAGGAAATTTCTAAGAATGGCTTTGATGACAAAGACGGCTTCATCTGGCCATCTTATGTAGAAGATATCATGGGCCCAATGCTCTTTGACTATGGTTATGGTCCTTTCCGTTGGGTATGTCTGAGCGGCAAGCACGAAGACCTAGTCGCTACTGACCATGCAGCTATGGAAGTAATCGACCCTAACCGCCGCTACCAAGACCGTGATAACTACAACTGGATCCGCGATGCAGAAAAGAACCAGTTGGTTGTTGGAACTCAGGCTCGCATTCTCTACCAAGACTGTATGGGCCGTGTCAATATCGCCCTCAAGTTCAATGAATTAGTACGCGAAGGCAAGATTGGTCCTGTCATGATCGGCCGTGACCACCACGACGTATCTGGTACTGACTCTCCATTCCGTGAAACTTCTAATATCAAGGACGGTTCTAATGTTACCTGCGACATGGCTGTGCAATGTTATGCCGGTAATGCAGCTCGCGGTATGAGTCTGGTAGCTCTCCACAACGGTGGCGGAACTGGTATCGGTAAAGCAATCAACGGTGGCTTTGGCTTGGTACTGGACGGCAGCGAACGCATTGATGAAATCATCAAATCTGCTATCGCTTGGGATACCATCGGCGGAGTTGCACGTCGTAACTGGGCACGTAATGAGCATGCTATTGAGACAGCTATCGAGTACAATCGTCTCCACCAAGGAACAGACCACATCACCATTCCGTACTTAACTGACGAAGATTTGGTCAAAGAATCTGTTAAGAAATTGTTCGAATAGGAAAAACTTGTCCCCCGACTTCCGACCTGAGCTGGGCCTCACACCTAGCTCAGCTGGAAGTTCCACTTTATTCACTTTGTAATTTTAATAACATATAACACGAGGTAATATCTTATGGCAAAAATTGTTGAATGTATTCCTAACTTTTCTGAAGGCCGCAATCAAGCGGTTATTGACGGTCTAGTGGAAGTAGCTAAGAGTGTGCCAGGCGTAACACTTTTGGACCACTCTTCTGATGCCAGCCACAACCGCAGCGTCTTTACCTTGGTCGGTGATGACCAAAACATTCAGGAAGTTGCCTTCCGTTTGGTCAAATACGCTTCTGAAAATATTGACTTGACCAAGCACCAGGGTGAACACCCTCGTATGGGCGCAACTGATGTCCTGCCTTTTGTACCTATCAAGGACATCACAAGTGAGGAATGCGTCGAAATTGCGAAGACCGTATCTGAGCGGATCAACCGTGAACTCGGTATCCCTATCTTCCTCTATGAAGATGCAGCGACTCGTCCAGAGCGTAAGAACTTGGCTAAGGTTCGTAAAGGACAATTTGAAGGCATGCCTGAAAAACTCTTGGAACCTGACTGGGCTCCTGACTATGGTGAAAGAAAGATTCACCCAACTGCTGGTGTTACTGCTGTTGGTGCCAGAATGCCACTCATCGCCTACAATATCAACTTGGATACAGACAATCTGGAAATTGCCAACAATATTGCCAAAATCATCCGTGGATCAAGCGGTGGCTACAAATACTGTAAAGCGATTGGCGTTATGCTGGAAGACCGCAACATTGCTCAGGTTTCTATCAACATGGTCAATCTGGAAAAATTCCCACTCTATCGTGTTTTTGAAACTGTTCGCTTTGAAGCCAAGCGCTACGGAGTTGGAATCCTCGGCTCAGAAGTCATCGGTTTGGCACCAGCCAAGGCTTTGATTGACGCTGCAGAATACTATCTGCAAATCGAAGACTTTGACTATGGCAAGCAAGTTCTGGAAAACCATTTGCTGGGCTAGGAGGACAGAAACCTATGAAATTAGTAGATTTAAGCTTGACAGAATTTGCCCAAGTCCTAGGCTCAGATGCTCCTGCACCAGGAGGCGGCTCTGCCGCTGCTCTTTCCGCAGCCAACGGTATTTCCCTGACTAAGATGGTCTGTGAATTGACTCTTGGCAAGAAAAAATACGCAGAATTTGAAGCAGAAATTGCTCAAGTGCATGCAGAAAGCGCCCGCCTGCAAGAAAGCTTGCTCGCAGCTATTGACAAGGACACTGAAGCCTTCAATCTAGTCTCAGCCGTCTTTGATATGCCTAAGGAAACAGAGGAAGACAAGGCTGCCCGTCGGGAAGCTATGCAGCAAGCCCTCAAGGAAGCGACCAAGTCACCTTATGGCATGATGGAAGACATCTTGACTGCCCTGCAAACAACTCAAAAGGCTGTTGGCAAGTCCAATACCAATGCTGCCAGCGACCTGGGAGTCGCAGCTCTCAACCTTAAGGCTGGCCTGCAAGGAGCTTGGCTCAATGTCCTCATCAACCTGTCAGGTGTCAAGGATGAAGCATTTGTCGCAGACTACCGCAACAAGGGTGAAGACCTCCTGCAAAAAGGCTGCGCCCTAGCAGATGAAATTTATCAAGAAATTTTGAAAGTTGTCTAATAGATAAACGGAAGAGAAGTTCGCTCTTTCCCATGAATGGACTTTCTTTTCTCAAGAGGTAACAATATGGTTTTATCAGATATTGAAATTGCGAATTCGGTTCAAATGAAGCCCATCAAAGAGGTTGCAAAAAAGCTTGGAATTGCTGAAGACGCTTTGTCTCTTTATGGAAATTACAAGGCAAAAATCAGTGCCAGCCAACTGGAAGCCTTAAAAGACAAGCCAGACGGCAAACTGATTCTCGTGACAGCTATTTCTCCGACACCAGCCGGAGAAGGCAAGACCACGACTTCTGTCGGATTGGTCGATGCTCTATCTGCTATCGGTAAAAAAGCTGTTATCGCTCTGCGGGAGCCTTCACTCGGACCTGTCTTTGGTATCAAGGGCGGAGCTGCTGGCGGTGGTCACGCTCAGGTGGTACCCATGGAGGACATCAACCTCCACTTCACTGGTGACTTTCATGCCATCGGCGTTGCCAACAACCTGCTAGCGGCCCTCATTGATAACCACATTCACCATGGCAATGCCTTAGGCATCGACTCTCGCCGCATCACTTGGAAGCGGGCAGTGGATATGAATGACCGGCAACTGCGCCACATCGTAGACGGCTTGCAAGGCAAAGTCAATGGTGTTCCGCGTGAAGATGGTTTTGACATTACAGTTGCTTCTGAGGTTATGGCTATTCTCTGTCTGTCAGAAAATATCACTGACCTCAAGAACCGTTTAGAAAAGATCATCATTGGCTACAGCTTTGAAGGTAAGCCAATAACTGCTAAGGACTTGAAAGCTGGTGGCGCTATGGCCGCAGTGCTCAAAGACGCCATCCATCCAAACTTGGTTCAAACTCTGGAACATACGCCAGCCTTGATTCACGGTGGACCTTTTGCCAACATTGCCCATGGCTGTAACAGTGTCCTAGCTACCAAGCTGGCTCTCAAATATGCCGACTATGCAGTCACAGAAGCTGGTTTCGGTGCTGACCTCGGTGCTGAAAAATTCATCGATATCAAGTGTCGTACATCTGGACTTCGTCCATCGGCTGTAGTTCTAGTTGCTACCATCCGCGCTCTCAAGATGCATGGTGGCGTGGCTAAAAGCGACCTAGCTGAAGAAAATGTCCAAGCCGTTATAGATGGTCTGCCAAACTTGGAAAAACATCTGGAAAACATTCAAGATGTTTATGGCCTGCCAGCAGTTGTTGCCATCAATAAATTCCCGCTAGATACCGAAGCAGAATTGCAAGCAGTTTATGACGCCTGCCAAAAACGCGGCGTTGACGTAGTGATTTCCGACGTTTGGGCAAATGGCGGAGCCGGCGGTAAAGAGTTGGCTGAAAAAGTCGTTGAACTGGCCGAAGGAGACAATCACTTCCAATTTGTATATAATGAAGAGGACTCCATTGAGACCAAATTGAACAAAATTGTTACTAAGGTCTATGGAGGCAAGGGCGTTCGCCTGACTCCTGCTGCTAAACGCGAGCTCAAACAACTGGAAGAGTTGGGCTTCTCCAACTATCCTATCTGTATGGCAAAGACTCAGTACTCCTTCTCAGACGATGCTAAGAAACTGGGCGCACCTAAAGACTTTGTTGTGACTATTAGCCAGCTCAAAGTTTCTGCTGGTGCAGGCTTCATCGTTGCTCTGACTGGTGCGATCATGACCATGCCAGGATTGCCTAAGGTACCAGCCAGCGAAAAGATTGATGTTGACAAAGACGGCAATATCAGCGGTTTGTTCTAATAAATACCAAAAATGACAAATATAAGCCTTTTAAGAGCAAACGATTTTCAAGTTTCCGATTGGTCGGGGGGAAAGACAAAACAGCTTTATCTTTCCCCGCAAACTGGCCACTATGGCAAGCGGGAATTTGACTATCGGCTCTCGACAGCGACTGTGGAGTTAGCTGAAAGTCAGTTTTCTGACCTCAGCGGCTTTCACCGCATTCTCATGAGCCTGGACCACACACTTCATCTCCACAATGCCAGCCGGCAGGAGGAAACGGTTCTAGCTCCCTTTACTCCCTATGTCTTTGAAGGGAGTGATTCTATCACAAGTCGGGGGACTTGTACCGACTTTAATTTAATCTACAGCGACCATTATCAGGGACAGATGATTGCCATCTCAAATGGGCAAGAGCTTAGCCGAGATGAAGAAATTCAATTTATCTATGCCTTAGAGGACCTGACGGTGACGGGAACAAACCTGCCAGTGCTTAACCTAGAGGCAGAGCAGCTTCTGATAGTGGAAAAAGAGACTCAGGAAACTGAGCTGCATATAATGTTTTCGAGTAACCAGCCAAAGGGAACGCCCCTTGCTATATGGGCTGGTTTGACCCACATCCCTACTAAGTAAAGATACCATGATGCCTTGTCACCATTCTATCTTTACTTGGAAAGGATCCCATATCTCTAAAGGAGAAACATTATTATGGATGCAACTAAACTCACTGCACAAGAACAAGAACAGGAAAAAGCGAAATTCAGCTTTTCCGGTGCAACTCTCTACGGTATCAATGCCGTTATCGGATCAGGGATTTTCCTCCTACCGCAAAAGATTTATAAAGGACTTGGTCCTGCCTCTCTAGCTGTCATGCTTGGAACTGCCCTTCTCGTTATTCTCCTAGCCGTCTGCTTGGCAGAAACTGCTGGTTATTTTAATAAAAATGGCGGAGCCTTCCAATATTCCAAAGCAGCCTTTGGAGACTTTGTCGGATTTAATGTTGGCTTCCTAGGCTGGGCAGTTACCATCATCGCTTGGTCTGCTATGGCAGCAGGATTTGCGAGACTTTTTGTCATTACTTTTAAATCCTTTGCCCCCTATGAACTTCTGCTCAGTGTGAGCCTGATTATTTTGCTCAGTCTAATGAATATATCAGGTCTTAAGACTTCCAAAATGTTCACCTTGACCGCAACCGTAGCAAAGCTCATCCCAATTGTCGCTTTCAGTCTATGTGCGATTTTCTTCATCAAAGGAGGAATTGACAAAGGAAACTTCACTCCGTTTCTTCAGCTAGAACCTGGCGTAGATATCATGAAAGCTATCTCTAGTACAGCCATTTATATCTTCTACGGATTTATCGGATTTGAAACCATGTCTATCGTTGCTGGTGAAATGCGCAATCCGGAAAAGAATGTACCTCGAGCTATTTTGGGCTCTATCAGTATTGTCTCTGTTCTCTATATGCTGATTATCGCAGGAACTATCGCCATGTTAGGCAGCCGTATCCTGCAAACAGATGCTTCTGTACAAGACGCCTTTGTCGAAATGATTGGCCCTGTTGGAGCATGGATTGTTTCTATCGGAGCGCTGATTTCTATTGCTGGACTTAACATCGGGGAATCTATCATGGTTCCACGTTATGGTGCAGCTATCGCAAATGAAGGTCTGCTTCCTAAGAAAATTGCAGAAACCAACTCTAAAAATGCCCCTATAGTTGCCATTATTATTTCAGGAATTCTGGCTATCGTCCTGCTCTTCTCTGGTAAATTTGAAGAATTAGCAGCTCTCAGTGTGGTCTTCCGCTTCTTCCAATACATCCCAACTGCTCTAGCTGTACTAGTATTAAGAAAGAAATATCCAGATAAGAAAGTGGTCTTCCGCGTTCCATTTGGTCCAGTAATTCCAATTTTGGCGGTTCTAGTCAGTCTCGTCATGATTTGGGGTGAAAACCCAATGAACTATGTCTACGGCCTCATCGGTGTCCTTATCGCCAGTGCAGTATACTTTATCTATATAGTACTGATTTGTAAAAATAAAGTTCTTGAACAAGAAGGAGAATGAATCTTATGACACATGTAATCAATTTGGATGGCGAACACCTTACTTTAGAAGACGTCATCGCAGTAGCTCGTCATGGAGCCACTTGCGAAATCGACCAAGAAGCTAAGAAAGCTGTAGAAGCTTCCCGCAAAATCGTGGATGATATCGTCCGCGAAAAGCGGGTCGTATACGGTGTTACAACTGGCTTTGGCTCTCTCTGCAATGTCAGCATCTCACCAGAAGATACGACTCAACTGCAAGAAAACCTAATCCGTACACACTCTTCAGGCTACGGCGATCCCCTGCCTGAAGATGCAGTCCGTGCGATTATGCTAATCCGGATTAATTCCTTGGTCAAAGGTTATTCTGGTATTCGTCTCTCTACTGTCGAAAAGCTCCTGGAATTGCTCAATAAAGGCGTTGTCCCTTACATTCCAGAAAAGGGCTCTCTCGGTGCCTCTGGTGACTTAGCACCACTGGCACACATGGTTCTGCCTATGTTAGGACTAGGTCGCGCTTACTATCAAGGTGAATTGCTCTCTGGGCAAGAAGCTTTGGACAAGGCCGGCATCGAAAAAATCGATCTAGCAGCCAAGGAAGGGCTGGCGCTGATTAACGGAACGACTGTCCTGACAGGTATCGGAGCTCTGGCTACCTACGATGCCATCCAGCTACTTAAGCTGTCAGATGTCGCTGGCGCTCTTTCCATGGAAGTCCACAATGGTATTACCAGTCCTTTCGAAGAAGACTTACATACCATTCGACCTCAAAGCGGACAGCTGGCTACAGCCCGCAATATCCGCAACCTTCTGGAAGGCAGTGGCAACACAACCGTAGCCACTCAACAACGGGTCCAAGACCCATACACCCTGCGTTGTATTCCGCAAATTCATGGTGCCAGCAAGGACTCTATCGCTTATGTCAAGACCAAGGTTGAGGTTGAGATCAACTCCGTCACAGACAACCCTATCATCACCAAGGAAGGCCATGTTATCTCAGGTGGTAACTTTCACGGCGAACCAATGGCACAGCCATTCGACTTCCTCGGCATCGCTATTTCTGAAATCGGAAATGTATCCGAGCGTCGTGTAGAACGTCTGGTCAACAGCCAACTGAGCAAGCTTCCATCATTCTTGGTCAAACACCCAGGACTCAACTCTGGCTTTATGATTACCCAGTACGCTTGTGCTTCGCTTGCTTCTGAGAACAAGGTCTTGTCTCATCCAGCCAGCGTAGACTCTATCCCATCTTGTGAAAACCAAGAAGACTTTGTCAGCATGGGAACTACTGCAGCACGTAAGGCAGCTGAAATTCTCAAGAATTCTCGCCGCATCGTGGCAACAGAAATCATGGCAGCCTGCCAAGCTCTGGATCTGAAACCAGAAAACCATGAACTTGGTAAAGGAACCAAGCCAGCCTACGACCTCTTCCGTCAGCATGTCCGCTTTATCGAGTTTGACAAGGACATCGAAATCTATGAAGAGCTCAACAAAGCTTCTGAGCTGATTGAAAACGAAGAATTCCTAGCAGCCGTTGAAAAGGCTGTAGACTTGAGCATTCAGTTCTAAAGCTGATGACTCTGTAAAAAAGCTAACCTAAGAAGCCCGCTCTCGTTCAGCTGGGCTTCTTTTCCCGCCAAAAGCCATTGACAGGCTTAGCGGAAACTCTTATAATAAAGTCGCAAGTATCGTTATGGAAAAGGACAAAATCATGTTAGAAGATTACTATCAGCTAGATAACAGCTATTATCATAAGAGACTGGATGATGATTTATATGCTGCCAAATGGGGTATGGTTATTGAGTTTTTGGACTTAAATGACCCTAACTTAAAACCCTTTGACGGCGTCAACTTTGCCTTGATTGGCTTCAAGAGTGATAAAGGGGTCTATATCAACCACGGCCGAGTGGGGGCTGTCGAAGGACCACAAGCTATCCGAACTCAGCTGGCCAAGCTTCCTTGGCATCTTGGCAGAAACGTCCGCGTCTTTGATGTTGGCGATATTGACGGGCCTAACCGCTCTCTGGAGCAGCTGCAACAAAGCTTGGCTCGAGCAGTCAAACGCCTGCGAGAGCTCAATCTCCGGCCCATTGTCCTAGGTGGCGGCCACGAAACCGCCTACGGCCACTATCTGGGCCTCAAGTCTTCACTAGCACCTGACCAAGACTTGGCCGTTATCAATATGGATGCCCACTTTGATTTGCGTCCCTATGACCAGACTGGTCCTAACTCCGGTACCGGTTTTCGCCAGATGTTCGATGACACTCTAGCTCAGAAGCAGGCCTTTAACTACCTTATCCTAGGGATTCAGGAGCATAATAACAATCTCTTTCTCTTTGACTTTGTGGCAAAATCCAAGGCTATCCAATTTCTGACTGGTATGGATATTTACCAAATGGGTTACAAGGAAGTCTGTAAGGTGGTCGATACCTTTTTGGCCGACAAGGAGCAGGTCTATTTGACCATTGATATTGACTGCTTTGCAGCTGGTGCCGCTCCTGGTGTCAGTGCCATTCAGTCGCTCGGTGTGGATCCCAATCTAGCGGTTCTGGTCTTCCAGCACATTGCTGCCTCAGGCAAACTGATCGGCTTTGACATCGTCGAAGTCTCTCCGCCTCACGATATAGACAACCATACGGCCAATCTGGCAGCCAGCTTTGTCTTTTACCTGACCCAAGTCTGGGCACAAGCACATGACTGATGGGCATCTAAAAACTTCATTACAAACATCAAAAGAGGATGAACTCTATGTTCATCCTCTCTTATTTTGTGTTTAATGCCTGAGATAAACTCAGGCGTAAGTTTTCTAATTCTTTTAGCTGATGACGATCCCGGTAGGGATTGAGCTGGCTTTTGGCCGTTTCATAGTAGGTCTCAAAGTCCTGATTCAGCAAGTCTTCAAAGTCTGCTTCCTGCAAGCTGCCAGTCAGCAGGCGATACTTAATCATAGCCATCAGATAGTAAATCAGCCCCTTGTCCCGTGGATTTCCGTAGCGACTGATGAGTCCATCCTTTTTCCGCAGAAGATCAAGCACCGGTTGATAATCTCTCTTCTCACAGCCAATCAAGGCCAAATAAACTTCTAACTGGGTCTCTTTCCAAGGAAAGCTAAGGGACTTCAGAGCTGTTTTCGCCTTGAGGAAAATCCGCTCCGCCTGTTCATAATCTTTCAGCTGATAGTAAGTCATACCCAAGCCGATGTAGAAAGCAAAAATCGAAGGCTCTGCTGTTTTATTTTCCGTCAGCTTAATGGCCTCTTTTTGATGAGCCAGAGATGCCGTGAAATTCCCGCGAATCTGCTCAATCTCCGCCAAGTAGTCTAGAGCCGCTGCAATCTGAATCGAGTACTTGGAACGCAGCGAAGCCGTCAAGCTGAAACAATCAATAGACTGGTAGAGATGGTGAAGCGACTGCTCCTCATCTCCAATCATGAGATGATAGAGCCCCTTGAGTCGGAGGTTGATAGCAATGGCCTCGTGATTGTTGGCCTGGACCGAAGCATCCAGAGCCAGCTCCGTATAGTAGCGCATCTCAGGGATATTCTCCGTCTGGATACAGTAGTAAATCATCTGCCGATAGCCTTCTAGGAGAAAATCCATCTGCTGCAGCTCCTTGGCCGAAGCAATCACCTGCTGGATATTGTCCATCCCCTGCTGGTAATCCCCTGTCCGGATAGCATAGCGCCCTTCTAGATAGAGAAAGCGGAGAACCAATAGCTGAAAATCCTTGTGATTCTGGTGTTTTCTCTCTAAGCCCTCTATCTCCCGACGGATACGGTCAAACTGGTCTAAAACCGCTGACTGATTGCTATCATCCGTCTTTTCAATAAAGCCAAACTCCCGCGAGTAAATCGGAAAGAGCTCGTGATGAAACTTCAGAGTAGCCTCGAGATAATGCAGCTCGTACTCCAGAGACTTAATCGGCTGCTTGGACAGCTTGTAGTGATAGGCGATTTCATTGAGCAGCTGGGCATGATAGAGAGAGTCTCCCAGCTGGTCTTCCATACCTTGGGCAATCTGGTGATGCAGCATTCGCTTCTTGGCAAGCGATAAACGCTCATAGGCGTAGATTCTCAGAAGCTCCTGGCTGAACCACACTACCAATTCCTCGCCCTGCTCCTCTTCTATCAAGAGCTCCTTCTGTCCAAACTCCTCAGTGATTTCGACCACTTCTTCCATCGGCAGGCCTAATAGCCTGGCTAAGAGCGAAACCGATGCAGGACCCCTAAAGCAAGCCAGACAGTCCACCAACTCCTCCTCTTGACTGCTCAGGTAATCCAGCTTCAGAGACAGCTTAGCCTTGATGGCCGGGGTCAGCGGATGAAACTTCTCGCCTCGCAGGAGCTGCTCAGCGTATTCCGATAGGAAGAAAGGGATGCCTTGACTGACCCGATAAATATCCTCAAAGCCTTCTTCAGGTATGGCTAACTGACCTGTCTGGGCTTGCAAGTAAGCTGCACTATCCTTAAAATTCAGCGGCTGCAGCTCAATAAAGCCTAGCTTATTGCGAACCAGCAGGTGATTGAAAAAATGTTCCAAATAAGAAGGGGTGCTCAGATGCTTGGTCAGCACAAAGGCCACAGGATAGCCGGTCAAATGATTCATAACTTGCTCCAAGACAGCAACGCTGGCCTCATCCATCCAGTGACAGTCCTCAATTAAGATTATCAAAGCTTTTTTCTTAGAAATCTTCTGCAGAATATCCACCACAAACTGAGCCAGCTTGTCCGCATCCAACTGACGACCAGAAGTGCCGCCTGTCAAAATAGGAAAATAACTCTCCAAAATGACCTGCCACTGGCTGATAGAAAGAATCTGGTGCTGAATAACCAAGTCGCCCAGGCCGTCCAGCAAGCCACGCCAAGGCTGCAGCTCTGCCTTCATCTCTTCCTTAAAGCACTCAGCCATGACAATCTGGAAATACTTGGTCTGATTGGCCAGTACTTGACGAGTCACTGTCCGCTTTCCGATACCAGTACCACCGACTAGGACAAGAGCACGCGCCTCCTGAGTCTCTATCACCTTAGAAAAGTAAGATTCCAAGCGCTTGATTTCATCAACCCGCCCGAAAAAGTGGTCCGTATTGCGCAGAAACTGCTTAGTCTTGCGCTCGCTCCGGTCCTTGGCAAGCACCTCATGATATAGTTGCTGGATAGGTTCCGTAGGACTAATGCCCAGTTCCTTATCCAAAATATTGACCAATTTATAATAAGTCTCAATCACCTTACCAGGCCGATCATTATCCTGATAGAGCTTCATGAGCAGATGGTAGTTCTTCTCATCAAACTCATCAATGCTGATCAAGCGGCGCAAATTCCGCTCAGCCTCTTCCAAATCCAGCTGGTCTTTTTCTGTTTCCAGCTGTTGGTAGCAGGCTTGGATATAAAGCTGCTCATATCGCGTCCGCATCTTAGACACCCAGTAATCAAAGGCCTCACTGTCCTTGAGATAGAAGCCCTGCAGAAAATCCCCCTGATAGAGCGACAGATGCTCCGCAGGATGATCCGTGAAGCGTTCTACATCACTTTCAATCATACACTCGGGATTAAGCGACAGCACAGTCCGGTTGGGAGCGACAATCCATTCCCCACCTAGTAACTTGTTAGCTTGATAAATGGTATTGCGCAAATTCTTTTTGGCGGTCTGATTATCCTTGTTTTCCCAGAGGATTCCTGCAATCTCCTCCCGATTGACTGCTCCATTGATGTAAAGATAGTAAAGCAGAGCATTGATTTTGGCAAAAGGAAAAAAGACTTCCTCCTGATTGAGAAAGACACTCGGACTTCCCAGCAATTTCAACCTCAACTGATTTTTCGTCATGCAAACGCCTCCAAGAAACCTTATAGAACTAATATAAACAAAAAGAGACAGTTTGGCAAGTAAAGTATTATACTAGCCCTTAATTTCCAGTTTTTAAATTGGTTTTATTTAGGATTTTTTTGTTATACTAGGATGAAAATAAAATTTTAGAAAGTTACTTATGAAGAAAAATATTGTTCTTTTCATTTTTCTCCTTCTGAGCGCGATTGGCTTAGAATACGAGACACAAGCCTATACAACTGGCAGTATGTCAGGCGCTTCCTATGGGATTGTCGGACTATCAGCCCTCTTGGCCTTACTCTATATCATTCCTGCCCTGCTCTTGATTCGCCAACTGGGTAAAAAATGGCAGACTCCTGGACTTAGCCTTGGGGTAGCTCTGCTAGGTGGCCTTTTCATTTCTGGCTGGACCTCTGGCTTGGCCAACACCTATATCCACGAATGGGTCAGCACCAGCTTCCCAAACACCTTGCTCAGCGACCTAGAAAATGCCATCGCAGCTCCGCTGGTTGAAGAACCCCTCAAGCTGTTGGCAGTTGCCTTCGCTGTCTATCTAGTCCCAGTCAAAAAGCTCAAATCTTTCTTGATGCTGGGTATTACGGCTGGCATGGGCTTTCAGATTAGTGAGGACTTCTCTTATATCCTCTCTGACCTGCCCGAAGGCTTCTCCTTCACTATCTCTGGTATTCTAGGCCGCATCACTGGTGGCGTCGCCTCTCACTGGCTCTACACCGCCCTAACCACTCTCGGTCTAGCTCTCATGCTACGCTATGCCAAAACTCAGAAAAATTATTTCCGAGTGGGGCTCTTCTACTTCCTAGCAGCCTTCGTTCTCCACTTCTTCTGGAACTCACCGCTGACTGCTATCGAAACAGATATCCCAATCATCGTACCGGCTATGACGGCTCTAGCTGTCTTTATCTTTTACCAAGCCTACCGAACAGCCCATAAAATTGATCAAGAAGAATTGGAAGTGGAATAATGCAAAAAAACGACCGTTAGGGTCGTTTTTTTGGGGTATTCAGGAATATATTTTCTTAACATTCTACATTTAAGACATACCAAGCAATTGCGAAAATAGTTATGACCTATTTTTAGAGATATCTACATAACCACTTTGCTATACTCTATCATCCATTTCACAAAAAACACCTCTAATCCTCTCCCCACCAACATCTTCCATCCTCTTCTTTCTCTGCTCTTTCCTTAAAGAAATGTTAACATTTTCTTAAAACTAACTTATATTAGGAATTTTTAAGCCGCAGTCTGTATACTTTCTACAAATCATCTAAGAAAGAGGTATGGATATGGATTATCTAGTGATTCCGGCCTATGAGCCTGATTATAATCTTATTAAGCTGATAAAAAAAATTCACCATAAAAGTGATTTTCATATCATTGTTATCGATGACGGCAGCTCTTCCAAATGCCAGATAGTCTTTGAGCAGGCAGAGCAATACGCGACCGTGCTCCGTCATCAGGTCAATCAAGGCAAAGGGCAAGCGCTGAAAACTGCTTTTACCTTTATCCAGACACTGAAGAACTATGGAACGGTTGTAACAGCAGATGCGGATGGCCAGCACAAGGCCTGGGATATTTTCCGTGTAGCGACCAAGGCTTCTGAAAATCCCAATCAGCTGATTCTGGGAGCACGCGCCTTTACTGGCAAGGTGCCCCTACGCAGCCGCTTCGGTAATAGTCTGACTCGGGCTCTCTTCAAGCTTCAGACTGGCGTGGGTGTCTCCGATACTCAGACAGGCTTGCGAGCCTTTACGACCAACATGATTCCATTTATGCTAAAGGTAGAGGGGCAGCGCTATGAGTATGAAATGAACATGCTCTTAGAAGCCAGCAAGGAATATCCCATTTTGGAAGTGCCTATTGAGACGGTCTATATCAATGACAATCAAGGCTCGCACTTCCGGCCGATTCGGGATGGGCTCATGATTTATAAAAATATATTCAAATTTGCCCTGACTTCTCTCAGCAGCTTCGTCGTGGACTACATTGTCTACGCACTGGCTCTCTTGTTTTTAGCTGCTGTGCCGACCAGCCTGAGAATTCTTCTCGCAAATGAGATTGCTCGTGTGACCAGCTCAATCTTTAACTATTCGACTAATAAAAAGCTGGTCTTTAAGAACGACGATAGTATACTCAAGACAGGAACTGGCTATTTCAGCCTAGCTGTAGTGCTCTTTATCCTAGACACACTGCTGATTCGCCTCTTCTATGCTGTCTTTGGTCTCAATCTTCTGATTGTCAAAATCATCGTCGGCATCTTACTCTTCACCGTCTCCTGGATGGTCCAAAAGAGATTTATTTTTAAGGAAAGGACACACACCGCATCATGAAATTTTTAAAGAAACGCTATGCCTACGCCTCCATTTTCGGGCTGCTTCTGACAGCTTCCTTCAGCTACTCCATGCTGAAAACCTTTGTCATCGCAGAGACCATTTCCACGGTTTCAAGTACGAGTTCGTCGTCCAATGCCAAGGCTGCCAGCAAGGCTGCCGAAACAGCGACTGTGACGGATACCAGCTATTCAGACGACAACATCTCGGTTACGCTAACTAAAAAGACCGTCAGCAACACCCAAGTCTACATCGCTGATGTGACCGTTAGCTCATCAGAATACCTAAAAACGGCCTTTGCCCAAAACACTTACGGAAACAATGTCACCGCCAAGACCTCAGAAACGGCCGCCAACAACAATGCCATCCTAGCTGTCAATGGCGACTACTATGGAGCCAACACAACTGGCTATGTCATCCGCAATGGCGTCGTCTACCGCGATACCGTCCGAGAAGACTCCAGCAATGGTGATTTGGCTATTTACAAAGACGGCTCCTTCAAGATTATCTATGAAGACCAAGTCTCTGCTGATCAACTGGTCAAAGACGGCGTGGTCAATCTCTTGGCCTTCGGCCCATCTCTTGTAGAAAATGGTGAGATTGTCGTTGATACCAACTCCGAAGTCGGCCAGTCCATGTCTTCCAATCCTCGGACAGCTATCGGTATCATTGATGAAAACCACTACATCATCATCGTTTCAGACGGACGCACCTCAGAAAGCGAGGGGCTTTCCCTCTACCAGATGGCAGAAATCATGAAATCTTATGGTGTTAAGACCGCATACAACCTCGACGGCGGGGGGTCCTCTACACTTTACTTTAACGGTCAGGTCATTAACAAACCTACAACCAACGGAAATACTATCTCAGAAAGGTCGGTGAGTGATATTGTCTACATCGGTTACTAATCCCAGCAAAAAACGTTTTAGAAAAACAGCCCTTATCTACACACTATTAACTATTTTCTTCTTTGCTTTCAGCAGAATCTATGAATCTTTCAGCTTCGGCGAAACATCTAGCCACATGCACTACCTCTTTGCCATTCCTCTAGCAGGCGGCATTCTCCTCCTGCTCTTTATGAAGGTCATCCCTAATCTCTCTCGGCTCAGCCTCAATCTCTGGAACTCAGCTGTAGCCATTATGACAGCCGGCATGCTCTTTCGTGGCATCGTCAATCTATCTGGCCGATCCACGACGCTGGATATGCCCTACTGGTACGTAGGAGCAGCCTTTGCGGCTCTGGCACTACTCTCCATGGTCTTTACTCGAAGTGAATGGAATAAAGAAATCCAGGCACAGCCAATATCCAGCAAAAAAGAAGATACAAGACTAAGTCGTCGTGAAACCTACAGTCAAGTATAAACCAAAAAACCTCAGAAAACCTGAGGTTTTTAATGTAGTGATAATCTTTCTGAACTCTCATTATGATGAATACTCTGCTTCTTCATTCACACTCATACACACTACCCGTCAGCGGATCAATGACTTCTGCCAGCTTAAAGTGTCCCTGCTCATATTGGTAATGGCAGATGGCGCAGTTGCCAAAGCGCACCTTAGGATCCAGAGCTTGGGCTGCAATCTTGAGATAGAAGGCCCACATGGCACCGCCGTGGCTAACAGCTAAGACTGGCTCTGCTCCTGCCTTCTCCATAACCTCAGTCAGAGTGATTAGCACACGCTCACCGACTTGGTCCACACCTTCTCCACCGTAAGGGACGAATAGGTCTTCAAATGAGGTGGCTCCTGGTCGAAATTTCGGCTGCAGGCGTTCAGGCTGGGCTTCAAAGAGACCAAAGTTCCATTCTTTAATGCCCTTAAGGCGAGTATAGTCGGACCGGCCGGAGACAAGTTCCAAGGTATCAGAAGCTCGCTCCTGGGTGGACGAGTAGAGCTGACCAAAACGAATGCACCGCTCTTTCAAATAAGCTCCTGCCTGCCGGGCCTGTTCCTGCCCCAGTTCTGTCAAAGGAGAATCGCAAGCTCCCTGCACCAAGCCTTCTTGGTTGAAAAAAGTCTGGCCGTGCCGCATTAAATATAAATCTTTCATTTTCCCTCCCAATCGCTAAAATCGTGGCCAATGGCCTCTTCTAGGTAAAATTGGTCATCTTCAAAAGTAAACTTCAAGATACCACAGTTGGTCATGTGACCCAAATCATCCAGACGCCAGTTTTTCTGCCAA
Organism: Streptococcus sanguinis; assembly: GCF_900475275.1. Classification (NCBI taxonomy): domain Bacteria; kingdom Bacillati; phylum Bacillota; class Bacilli; order Lactobacillales; family Streptococcaceae; genus Streptococcus; species Streptococcus sanguinis. The sequence continues at coordinate 1,919,751 of NZ_LS483364.1, forward strand.
GCTCTGGCAAAATTGGCCATAGCTCCGCCATGGGAGACCATGAGCACAGACTGACCATCCGTCTCCTGCATGAGCTGAAGAATGGTCGTTGCCATACGCTCCTGCACTTGATCTTGTGATTCACCCCCATAGGTAACAAAGAAATCTCCATAAGGCAGGGGTGGATTGAGGTCTTCGCTTTCCCCTTCAAAGGTGCCGAAGTTCCACTCCTTGAGTCCCTTGACACGTTTATAGGGAATCTTACCGTCTGTTACCAATTCCAAGGTATCACAGGCTCGCTCTTGAGTAGAGCTATAAGCATCGTCAAAAGTAATTCCTGCATCCTTAAAATATTGCCCTGCCACCTTGGCCTGATAGATGCCAAAATCGGTCAGAGGAGCATCACACCAGCCCTGCACCTTATGGCGTAGGTTGAAAAGCGTTTGGCCATGCCGCATCAGATAAAGAGTTTTTGCCATCATTCATATCTCCTTTAGATGAGTTCTAACTTTTCAAAGGCCTTGTAGAGACCGTCCTGACTGACCGAATCTGTCACCATATCGGCCATGGCCTTGATTTCCGCTCCGCCATTTCCCATAGCAACCCCGACCTGACAATAGTTCAGCATAGGAATATCAACCTTGGCATCGCCAAAAGCCAGAGTATCTGCTCTGTCAGCATGAAGATGCTTCAGGAGAACCTCAATGGCATGCGCCTTGGTAATATCTTTGACTCCTAAATCACCAAAGAGAGCATGCTCACCCTTGCCTCCCCAAGTACCCGCCTTGAGCTCAGGAAAAGCTACCTTAGAGTCCAGATGGTCTTGGTAGCTTCTGAGAATAAAGCTGACTTTGTTCAGGTCGTCCCGATAGAGCTCTCCTCCATAGACCAAGCCGTGAAGAGCTTCTTCGGCCTCCATATTTACTACTTCTTCTGGCTTGGCACCTTTTCCAAGTACATAGGTCCGAAGCACTGGTCGTGCCGCTTCACGGAAGCCCCTGCTTGCAAAGAGGCCGTTATTACTCTCTAGGTAAAACTCTAGCCCCCGCTCTTGAAGCCAGTCAACTAGCCTTTTAGCGACATCTCGCGGAATCAGCTGGTGCAGAATAACCTGACCCTTATGCTCCACATAAGAACCGTTGCCACCAATCATGCCATCAAAGCCAATATCCCAAATTTCCGGCGGCATCTCAGCCTTGCTGCGACCTGTGCAGACATAGACCAGATGTCCCTTTTCCCGCGCCCGTCGAATGGCAACCACAGCAGACTCCGGTATATGATTATCATAGTCGATGAGGGTCCCATCCACATCCAGAAAGATGATTTTTCTCGTCATAAAACTTCCTCTTCCTCGCATTTGCTGAATGCTTTCTTCAATTATTACAAATTCTCCCATTATGACCCAGCTTTATTTTATAAAAGCTTCACCCTATTATATACCTTTTTGAAAGCCTTTTCCTATAGAATTATCAGAGATAATGGTACTATCCTTTTTTTCTCAGAGGAAAAAGCAAGAAGGACAGCTTTTAATCAGCTTGTTCCTTCTGCTCTTTTTATTCCCCATCTTATCTACTCATCTTCTGCTTCAAATAGCCAGAGTTTAGAATCAAAGTCATAGCTCGGCTTTTGCTCAGAATCCTCCAGAAGCTGACCGCTGGAAGCGTCCGTGGTGACCAGCCCAACTCGCATAAGCTCAGCCCCCGTATAGGCACGCCCCTCTAGCCGATAGACCTTATCCGCAGCCAGTCCTTTCAGTTGCAAACGCTGATGAGAGCGATTGACTTGATTGAGGGCCTTGAAAGTGCCTAAAAGTGCAGTGTTCTGATCCTGACTGACAACCATCCAAGCTGTCTGTCCATCTCCCTTAAATGGCGACCGCAGTCGATAAAAAGTTCCATTATGAATCAGATCTCGATGGCGCTTGTAAAAAGCTATCTGTTCCCTGACTTCAGCCAATTCCTCTGGGCTTAGCTGATTAAGATCCAGCTCATAGCCAAAGGAACCGAAAAAGGCGACATTGCCCCGCGTCTTCAACGGAGTCAGACGGTTGGTCTGGTGATTGGGCACGATGGAGACATGAGCCCCCATAGACGAAAGCGGATAGAGAAGGCTAGTCCCGTACTGGATTTTCAAGCGCTCGATAGCATCCGAATCATCACTAGTCCAAGCCTGAGGAGCATAATAGAGCATACCTGGATCAAAGCGGCCTCCACCTGAAGAGCAGGACTCAAATAACAGTCTCGGATACCGACTGATTAAACGCTCATACAAGTCATAAACACCCAAGACATAGCGGTGAAAAATCTCTCCTTGCTGATCGGCTGGCCAGGCAGCTGAGAAGACATCCGTCAGAGGGCGATTCATATCCCATTTGATATAATCCAGCTGCGCTTCCTCGATAACCGCTGATAGACGCTCAAAAATCTCATCCACTACTTCCGGCCGAGAATAGTCCAAAACAAACTGGTTCCGACCATGGTGGGGCTGTCTATCTGGCACTGCCAGCAGCCAGTCAGGATGAGTTCGGTAGAGTTGGCTGTCCTTATTGACCATTTCCGGCTCAAACCAAAGACCAAACTGCATGCCCAAACCGTGAATACGCTCTGCTAGCGAGCCCAGCCCCTTCGGCAGCCTTTCTGGATTGACAAACCAATCCCCCAGCCCAGCGCGATCGTTAGTCCGCTGGCCAAACCATCCGTCATCTAGCACAAAGAGCTCCACTCCTACATCTTGAGCCTTTTCAGCAAGCTCCAGCAGCTGATTCTCACTAAAGTCAAAATAGGTAGCTTCCCAGTTATTGATGAGAACAGGACGCGCTCGCTCGCGCCAGTAGCCCCTAGCTAGGCGTCGACGAAATAGCTGATGAAAGACTTGACTCATGCCGTTGAGGCCCCGCTCAGAATATACTAGCAGAGCTTCTGGACTGGTAAAGGACTGGCCTGCAGCCAGCTTCCACTCAAAACCAAAAGGATTGATGGCTAGCTGCAACCGGGTCACATCATAGGTATCCACCTCAGCCTGAATGAGAAAATTACCTGAATACACCAAGGCCGTTCCTAGTACTGGACCTGAAAATTCAGTCGTTTCCGGTCGCTTAAGAGCCACAAAAGGATTGTGGTGGGGACTGGAAATGCCGCGGGTTGACTCAATAGACTGAATCCCCTGCTGAAGCGGGCGCTCCTTGATATGGCGTTCCCGGGCCCATGCCCCTGATAACTGCAGCCAGTCATAATCAGCATCTGGCAGATCAAGCGACAGACTAGCTAGGGATTCCAAGTAGCAAGTTTCCCTGCCTTGATTAATCACTTTGCTGGAGCGAGTGATAACCGGCCAATCAGCAAAAATCGTATAAAACAGCTGAACTTCTACTTCTGTCACCTCATCTCGTAGGGTTAGAATAAGAGTCTTAGCCTCCGTTTGAGTCTCTGTATAAGTAGCGGGCAGCCCCTCTAAAGCAGGCTTACCATCTACTATCTGATGACTGACATAGACAAAATCAGTAATACGCAAGCCATTTTCCTGCCGCAGACAGATAGCGGGATGACGAAAATCTGTCGTGCCGTATTCTGGAAATTCCTGCCGCACATGCTCCAAAGAATAGCGTAAATCTCCTTCTTTCCGATAGGTCGTCATGGGCCGATGCTGCAGCTCCACCAAATAAGAATAATCCCGCTCTGGTACCACCACTCCGTAGTAAAGCTGCAAGAGTTTACCATCCTCATAAACCCGAAAGATATAAGAAATCTCGCCATTAGTCAGATGAAATTGCCGGCATTCTTCCTTAAACAAAATATTCGCCTTATTCATGACCTTCTCCTTTCGCTGTCTCTAATCATACTTCTCCTTTCATTATAAAAAAGGCCACCCCTTTTGGTAAGCCTTTCTTTCTAGTATTATTTATCCAAATGTGACTTTTTACAGCTCCTGCCCCAGATGAGAGCTAGCCTTGCGAAAATTCAAAGGCGACTGGCCACGCGCCTTCTTGAAGGCTTTTGAAAAGCTCTGTATTCCGGCAAAACCTGTCTTACTGGCAATCTCTTCCACCGAAAGCTGACTGCTCGTCAGTAGATCAGCGGCCATATTGAGTCGCAAGTCATTGCTGTACTCCTTAATCCCCTTGCCTACTTCATCCTTGAAAAGCCGAGATAGGTAGGAAGGGTGCAGAGCCAATTTCTGCGCCAACGCCTGCACAGATAAATTTTCTGGCAGATGACTGCTCAGCAGTTCCAAAACCTGCTGGACATAAGGATTGACCCGACGGCTTTCCGTGATTAAGGATGTCTGCTTAAGACGTTGGGACAAGAGTTCTAAGAAGCGATAAACTTGCCTTTGCAGAGCTAGTTCAGCTGTTATTCCGCTGCCCTCATAGGCCAGACTTTCAAAGACCAAGGCCTTAAATTCCTGCAAAGAAGTCAGTTCAAAAGACCACTGGCCCGACTGTAAGCCCAGAGCCTGCAGATAAGGAGGCAAGAGGCGCCCCCCCAGTCCCATCCAGACATAAGACCAAGGTTCTTCTCCATCAGCCTGATAAAAGACCGACTGACCCGGCGGCACCACAAAGCCCTGCCCTTCCTGCAAATCATAGCGTTGATTGCCAACTGAGTAAGTCCCCCGCCCCTCCAGTACGATATGAATGACATGAACATCCCGAACAGCCGGCCCAAAGCTATGATGGGCTTCCGTTTTTGAATAACCGCAGAAGGCAAAAAAACAATCTTCTTGCCCAAACTGCATAGACTTAACCAAGGTCAGCGAATGCTCCATCAGCTCCTCCTTAGATTTGGATAATTTTTTTATCCTTATTATAAAAAAAAAACCACTAAACAGCAACTGAATCTGATTAGTGGTTTCTTCATTCATCTTAAAAAGATTGAACGGATGGGTTATGATTAAAGAGAGCATGGGTAGCCTTATAGATATGGTAGGCTGTTGCAGCGTTATTCATAGTATAAAGGTGTATGCCCGCCACATCCTGAGTCACCAAGTCAACAATTTGATCCACAGCATAAGCCAAACCTGCTGCTCTCAGAGACTCTGGGTCATGTTCGTACTTATCCAGAATAGCCCGGAATTTTCTCGGAAGCTTGATATTCTCGCAGGTCTTGAGCAGGCGCAGAGCCTGATTGCGATTGAGAATCGGCATAATCCCAGCATGGATAGGCACTTCAATACCCGCTAAAATACACTTGTCCTGAAAATCATAAAAGCGCTCATTGTCAAAGAAAAGCTGGGTCACCAGGCTAGAACAGCCAGCATCCACCTTTTTCTTCAGATTTTGAATATCCGAAATCTGATTTGGCGAATCTGGATGGCCCTCCGGATAGCAGGCTCCGATGATGTCAAAATGCGGTGCTTCTGTCTTGATGTATTCGATCAAGTCAGTCGCATAGGTAAAATCATCCTTAGGGGCTACATCTGGAAAAATATCCCCTCGCAAAGCTAAAATCTGATGGACACCAACCCGATCTAGAGACTGCAAAATGTTGGACACCATGTCCTTGGTCAGATAAACCGCGGGTAAGTGAGCAATCGTCGGAATCTTGAGGTCGTTGGCGATGAACTCAGTCAAACGAACCGTCGTCTCCTCAATGTCAAACTTATTATTGCTGGCTGTCACACTAATAAAGTGAGGGGCCAGATCTTGCATCTCTCTCAACGCCTGAAAAATCTTATCATTGCCTACTGCCGGATTGGGAGGAAATACTTCAAATGAGAGACTAGGTGTATGACGACGAACCATATAACAAAAAGTTCCTTTCAATGATGGTAGTGATAGCTGAGGACAATCCTAGAAGAACAACTTCTGCAGGATTGTCAGCTCTGCTTCAATTTTAGTATGTTCCTCCATCAAGATCAATTTTTGAGGTTCGAGGAGGATTATTTCAGGTGTTGTCTAGCTGCTTTGGCTGCTTCTACTAAGCGCACCAAGCTAGCCTTGGTTTCTGGGATACCACGAGTTTTAAGACCACAGTCAGGGTTGATCCAGACCTTGCTGCTTGGCACCTTAGCCAAGATAGCCTCAATCGTATGGTCAATTTCTCCTTCATTTGGCACGCGCGGTGAGTGGATATCGTAAACTCCAGGCCCCACTTCTGTCTGGAAGTTCTTAGCCTTAAGCTCATCCAGTATTTCCAAGTTAGAGCGACTAGCTTCAAAGGAAATCACGTCCGCATCCATGTTGTCAATAGCTGGGATGATATCGGTAAATTCTGAGTAACACATGTGAGTGTGGATTTGTGTATCTGGCGCTACTGTAGAGTGTACCAAGCGGAAGGCTGGAATTGCCCAGTCAAGGTAGTCTTCGTACCAGTCGCTGCGACGGAGTGGCAATTTCTCACGAAGAGCAGCCTCGTCAATTTGAATAATCTTCACACCAGCAGCTTCAAGGTCAAGTACTTCATCTTTGATAGCAAGAGCGATTTGAAGAGTTGAATCCTTGATAGAGATGTCTTCACGCGGGAATGACCAGTTGAGGATGGTAACAGGTCCAGTCAGCATACCCTTAACAGGTTTGTCAGTACGGCTTTGCGCATAGCTAGACCATTTGACAGTGATTGGGTTGAGACGAGTAACATCACCCCAGATGATTGGTGGTTTCACCCCACGCATACCGTATGATTGTACCCAACCGTTCTTAGAGAAGAGGTAACCTGACAGGTTTTGACCGAAGTACTCAACCATGTCATTACGCTCGAACTCACCGTGCACCAGCACGTCAAAGCCGACTTCTTCTTGCCACTTGATCCAGTCATCGATTTGCTCAGCCAAGAACTTGTCATAGTCTTCTGCTGACAATTCGCCCTTGCGGAAGGCCAATCGTTTGGCACGGACTTCCTTGGTTTGAGGGAAGGAGCCAATTGTCGTAGTTGGTAACGGTGGCAGATTGAGTGTCTTGTGCTGAATTTCCTCACGCTCTGCAAAGGCTGGCAAACGAGTGTAGTCAGCATCTGTCAAGCCAGCGATACGCGCACGAAGTTCGGCATTTTCACCAACACGTTCAGTCGCAAAGAGTTCTTTGTTGGCAGCAAGTGCTTCTGCACCGCCGCCATTGCGGATAGCATCCAAGTCACGGATTTCATCCAATTTTTCCACCGCAAAGGCAAAGTGGTTCAAGATTGCTGGTTCAAATTCTTCGTTAGCCGTTGTAAATGGCACATGGAGCAGTGAACATGAGCTTGTCAACACAATATTTTCAGCCGGGATTTGCTCAAGCACTGCCAAGCTCTTTTCGTAGTTGTTGCGCCAGATGTTTTTACCGTTGACGATACCCGCATAAAGAGTCTTGTCAGCTGGGAAACCACCTTTGACAAGTTCAAGTGTTTTCTTGCCTTCGACAAAGTCCAAACCAATCGCATCTACTGGCAAGTCTACAAGGTCTGTATAGATGTCACGAACATCACCAAAGTAGGTTTGAACCAAGACTTCAAGACCTTTCTTGTCTGCCAGAAGCTTCTTATAAAGGTCCAAGAAGAGAGCTTTTTCTTCTGCTGACAGATCCTTGACCAGACTTGGCTCATCCAGCTGGATACGCTCTGCGCCCAGCTCTGCTAATTTTGCAAAAACTTCTTGATAAGCTGCAGCTAGTGCATCTACAAAGTCAGCCGGAGCCACACCGTCTTCAAAGTCAGATACTTGCAGGAGAGTGAATGGACCAACCACAACTGGACGGGTTACCAAGCCCAACTCTTTAGCTTCTGCAAATTCATCAAAAATCTTATGACCTGCAAGCTTGACTTGGGTTTCTTTTTCAAATTTAGGAACAATATAGTGGTAGTTGGTGTTGAACCATTTCTTCATCGGAAGAGCGCGGACATCTCCTTTTTCGCCCTGATAACCACGAGCCAAGGCAAAATACTGCTCCAAGTCAGTCAACTCCAAGCCTTGCACAGATGACGGTACCACGTTAAAGAGAAAGGCCGCATCCAGTACATTGTCATAGTGAGAAAAATCATTTGACGGAATCTCTGAAATTCCTTTTTCCTTAACAATATTCCAGTGCTTAGCTCGTAGCTCTTTGGCCGCAGCCAGAAGCTCTTCTGCTGAGATTTCATGTCTAAAGTATTTTTCAGTTGTAAATTTCAATTCGCGGAATTCGCCCAAACGTGGGAAACCAATGATAGTCGTTGACATAAACGTCCTCCAAAATTTTTCTTGATTTTATCTTATCAGAAAATCTCCCCTCTGTATAATTGGAATTTCCCAGAGTTTGATATAGCCTAAAACTATAACCAACCTCATCAACCAATCCAAAATCCCCATTCTAGCAATACTATTGACTAAAATTATTGTTTGCTATAGGTAGAAATTATGACCCTGGAAAAAGAAAAACCAGCGAGAATAAAATCTCGTTGGTTTCTATAATATCTTGTATTACTTACTCTGTTTCATGATACAGCTTTTTAGCCTTTTCAATATCATAGTATCTGTCAAACTCTTCTTTAGAGTTGACGATATGCTCCTGACTGTCGACAGACACCTCTTGAGGAATGGTCACAGCTTCATATACATTCACAGTATCCGGCATAAGTAGACTGTAGACAGCTGCCTCCCTACTAAAACCTTCTGCACTGTTCTGCGAGTGTAATAAATACACTGTTGTTCCTTTTTTTTCTAGAAGCTTGTAAGCCTTCGAACTACTATCAAATTGAGTCTGGCCTAAAACGGATTTATCTACCCAAACTTCTCCACCAGGAGTAGTGGTATAAATCCCACTTGATTTTTGGTCCCAATTAGTCGCTTTCTTTATGAAAGGTTTTCTCACGTAGTCTTGAGCTAAGATCTCATTTTCTTCCATTTTTCGATTCTTTAAATTGAGGAAAAGCGGCCTTGTTTCCTGAGGATTCTCTAAATCTCGTATTTCTATCCATAAATAGTCTTGACCTTGCCAAGTGTAAATTCCTCCTAGTTCTGCTGGTAAATAATTAGAATTGTAATTCTCTACAACTTTGTAGAGATCTATCTCCTTTTCTTCTTTAAGTTTTTTGTCATTGATATGATAGACACTAAGAGTCCAATAGGCACCGTCAGATGGTCTTTCCATCAAACGAAAGGGGAGCTCTTTCAGTTTAACATTCTGCCGCAGAATATAGCGAGAACTGTTTTGGTCAATTTTGTAAGAAGCATAACTACCGAACTCAGCCATCTTTTTGTCTTCTTCTGGGGTTGTTGAAACCCAATGGACAATAGCGCCCGCACCATCCGCAATCATTTCATAATCATCAATCTTTGCTTTACCCGTATACTTATGAAATTGTCCGTAATATTGTTTATTGCAGTAGAGATAGAGAGTCCAAGCCAGTAAAGATGATAGTAATACTACTCCCAAGGTAATAACTGTTTGTGTTTTAGTCCATTTCATAATTAAGCTCCTATTTTTGCAAATTTATCGTCTAAGTAATTAGGCAACTTCTCCATTCTCATTTCTCTCCTCCTTCTCCACAACAAACTCTCTAACCAAGCGGTAGATAACTGCAAAGATAGGCGTGAAGAAAATCATGCCGACCAAGCCAAAGAGGTTCCCCCCAATCAGGGCGGCGGCTAGGGTAAAGAGAGTTGGGAGACCAACGGATTGGCCGACCACGCGCGGATAGATGACATTGCCCTCAATCAGCTGCACTCCCTGAAAGACTGCAATTGAAAGGAGGGCTTTCCAAGGGCTGTCGGTAAAGATAAAGATAGCTCCCAAAGCACAGGCTGAGAATGGCCCAATGTAGGGAATGAAAGAGAGCACTCCAGCTAAAACCCCAGTCAGGGCAGCATAAGGCAGGCCTGTCAGAGAGTAGGCTATAAAGACTAAAATCCCAACAATGACGGCCTCTATCATCTGCCCCATCAGAAACTTATCATAGGTCTCAACAATGACAGAACCGACATAGGATAGGCGTTTCACAGCCTTCCCAGGAAGCAGGACTTGCAAGAGACGGCTAGTGATTGTCTGCAAATGCTCCTTGCTGCTCAAGAAAGCAAACATAAGAAAGATAGACATGATGACAGAGAAGAAGTTGCCAAAGATGGCAGAGATATTGCCTGTCAGACTGCCCAGAAGAGAGATGGCTCGGTTGACAATGTCGCTGTTTTGCAGCTGCTTGGTCAAATCTTTCAGCTGGCTAGAGGAAAGCAAGCCAGACTGCTGCAGCCACTTGGCTACCTGAGGCGCTACCTTACCGATTGTTGCGCTCAGCTGATTGACCGCTGTGGTCAGAGTTGGCACGACGATAGAAACAATTCCTGTCATAATGAGAACTAAAATCAGCACCTCTAAAACTAAGGCCAAACCGCGCTGCAACTTCTGAGGGACTCGGCATTTGTCCAAGAGGTCTTCCAGCTTTTTCATCGGGACATTAAAGATGAAGGCTAGGACTCCACCCAATATAATGGGTGAAAAAACCGAAGTCAGACTCTGCAGACCAGACCAGATGTTCCCGATATAGAGAACCAGAGCCAGAGCAAGCGCCGCAAAGACGATTAGTTTATAAGATTCATTTATTTTTTTCATAAGGCTTCCTTTTAAGGTTTTGTCATTTCCTTATTTTATCATAATTTTCGAGGGCTTTCGAGCAGGAGGAAGCATGGGTTAGTCAGCTTTGTCATCGCTCTTGAATTTGGGTACATCTTGAAGATAAAAAATCCCCGATATGATAGCTAGAACGCCAGCCAAGTTCCCCAAAAATGGAATGATTCCTGCAAGAAAGGCGAAAAAGAGAAGCTTATGGCTCATCTTATTGACTCTTGGCTCTTCACTATAATGAGCCATTCCAGCTAGGGAAAGGCAAAGAAACAGCAAGCTGATCAGTATGATCAGGACGCCCCAGTCAGACTTTTCGACCATCTTGGGAATTAAAGCAACTATTTCCCAGTGCCATCTCTGAGAAGAAGCGTAAAGGATGATGAGGCCTCCTAAAATTCCAGTAATTCCATTTACTAATAACAATTTATTTGATTTCATAGCAATCTCATTCTTTCTTTTTTAAACATAGTATACCTAGCTACTTTCTAATCTGTCAACCATTATAAAAGAATGACTGTTTCATCCGATAAATCCGTTTTCATTCAAATTATCTTATGATAAAATAACTTTATGCACAAGAAAACGATTATTGATTTTAAGCAGTTGGGTCAACGCCTGATTTTTACGAATCCCATCAAGGAGCTAAAGACTCGCCGTCTTGATCAAGTGGAGGAACTTTTGACAGAGATTGAGGGCTGGCAGGAGAAAGGATACTATGCTGTCGGCTATGTCAGCTATGAAGCAGCTCCAGCCTTCGAGGAAAAGTTCCAAGTTCATTCGGCTCCGCTCCAGAAAGAATACCTCCTCTACTTTACTATCCACGATAAGGCTGAGGAGGCTTCCATTCCCTTGACCTATGAGGAAGTGGAAATGCCAGCAGTTTGGCAGGAGCTGACTTCTGAGCAAGAGTACCAGAAGGCTATCGAGACTATCCATAATCATATCCGCCAGGGCGACACTTATCAGGTTAACTACACGGTGCAGCTGTGCGCGGAGCTCAATCCTGAGGATAGCTTGGCTATTTACAACAGGCTGGTCGTTGAGCAAAATGCGGCCTACAATGCTTATGTAGAGCATGACGAGACCGCCATCTTGTCCATAAGCCCTGAGCTCTTTTTCGAGGAGCACCGAGGCCAACTGATCACTCGTCCGATGAAAGGGACCACTAATCGGGGACTGACCTTAGAGCAGGATAGAGAGCAGGCTGCATGGCTGGCCCAGGATGCCAAAAACCGAGCAGAAAATATGATGATTGTCGATCTGCTGCGTAATGACATGAACCGCATTTCTCAGACGGGCAGTGAGCGAGTTGAGCGTCTCTGCAGTGTCGAGCAATACTCTACGGTCTGGCAGATGACCTCTACTATCAAAAGCCAGCTGCAGGAGAGAGTCGGGCTGGCAGAGATTTTCAAGGCGCTCTTTCCTTGCGGATCCATCACAGGCGCGCCTAAGATTTCGACCATGGCTATCATCAAGGCGACAGAAAAAGCTGCCCGCGGGGTCTACTGCGGTACAGTCGGCATCTGCCTACCAGACCAGAGACGGATTTTCAACGTCGCCATCCGCACTATTCAGCTAGAGGGAAGGAAAGCCATCTATGGCGTTGGCGGCGGCATCACTTGGGACAGCACATGGAAATCCGAATACACCGAAACCCAGCAAAAATCTGCCGTCCTCTATCGGAAAAATCCGCGATTCGACCTGATTTCTACTGGAAAAGTAACGGACGGACAGCTGACCTTGCAAGACCAACACCTGCAAAGACTGACAGAAGCAGCCGGCTACTTCGCCTATCCTTTTGACCAAGACAAACTGAAGCAAGAGCTAGAAGAAACCTGCACTCAGCTAGACAAAGAAAAAGATTATAGGCTACGTATAGCTCTAAAAAAAGACGGCAGGATTGAACTAGAAACGACTCCTCTACTACCATTAACAGAGACTTTCAGAAAGGCAAAACTGGTCGAGCAAACAGCCAATCTAGCCCAGCCTTTTACCTATTTCAAAACCAGCCATCGGCCACATCTGACCTTGGAGCAGCAAGAACAGATTTACTACAATGCTCAAGGCCAGCTGTTGGAAACTTCTATCGGCAATCTGCTGCTGGAGCTAGACGGCAAACTCTACACCCCGCCAGCTGAACTAGGCTTGCTCAAGGGTATCTACCGCCTGCAGTTACTGGATAAGGGACAGGCTACTGAGAAAGTTTTAACGCTAGCTGATCTGGCTCAAGCAGAGAAAATCTACGCCTGCAATGCAGTCAGAGGACTGTACGAGCTGGAGATTAATAAAGGAGAGCTCTGATATTAAAGTTATCTTTCTGCACGGACTGGGGCAAGATGAGTATTCTTGGAAAGAAGTTCAAGAAGCCCTTGCTGATATCCCAACGGAGTCGCTGGCTCTTTTTCCAAGGGGCAATGAAAGCTACCAAGACATTCGACAAGCAACCCTGCAGCACCTTCAGGCCCAAAATCAACCTTTCATCTTAGTCGGTTTATCACTCGGTGGCCTGCTGGCGCTGGACCTGGCTGACCAAGCCCTTCCTCATCTAAAGGGCTTGATTTTATCCGGAACTCAATACAATTTAGCAGATAATTTTCTCTACAGACTGCAGATTCTCGTCTTTAAACTGATGCCTAAAAGCATCTTCACCAAGCAAGGAGCCGATAAAAGCCAGATGATACGGATTTTGACCGAGCTACGTAAGGTAAATCTCACTGATAAAGTAAAGAAAATCAAGCTTCCCAGCCTGCTTGTTTACGGCAGCAAAGACAAACCCAATCTAAAAGATGCCTATGAGCTTAACAAGCTGCTGAAAGATTCTCAGCTTTGCATTATAGAAAATGGCGGCCATACTCTAAATATCCAAATGCCAGAAACATTTGCTCAAATAATAGAGAAGTTCCTACATGAGTTCTGACCCTTTTACAAGACAAACCAAAAACTTTAGAAATATTTGAGAAATTCTTTATAAATATTTGAAGGTTTGGCGCTATACTAATTAATAAGAAGAGGAGTTTTCTCTCCTAACATCATGAAAAGGAGACTTGATCATGGAAAATGTTTTGGTTTTACAGCAAGTCAGCAAGAAATTCGGCCGGCAGTACGCTCTGACCGATGTGAGTCTGACGATAAAAAAAGGAGATATTTACGGTTTGATTGGCAAGAACGGGGCCGGAAAGACCACTCTGATCAAGGTCATCACCCAACTCTTGGAAGCAAGCAGTGGCAATGTCTCCCTCTTTGGCTCTCAGAACTATCAAGAATGGACGCAGAGCCTCAAACGGGTCGGATCAGTTATCGAAACTCCGGTTGCTCACAACCACCTGACAGCCTATGAAAATCTCAGCTACTACTGCAAGCTCCGCCATATTCCCCATGCGGACAAAGTCATCCGTGAAACCTTGGAATACGTGGACTTGACGGATACCGGCAAGAAAAAATTCCGCGACTTCTCACTCGGGATGAAACAACGGCTGGGTCTGGCTATCGCGCTTCTTACCAGACCTGACCTGATGATACTAGACGAGCCTATCAATGGCCTGGATCCGGTCGGCATCAAGGAATTCCGCCAGCTGGTGCAGCGACTAAACGAAGAGTTGGGCATGACCTTTATCATCTCCAGCCATATCCTGTCTGAACTCTACTTGGTGGGTAACCGGTTCGGCATTATCGAGGAAGGACGACTGATTCGCGAGATTTCCAAGGCGGAGTTTGAAGAACAGAGCGAAGACTATATCGTGCTTAAAACGTCGCAGTTGGAAGAAGCCAGCCGGCTGATTCACGACCAGCTCATGCATCGTATCAAGGTGGTCAATGCCTCTGACGAGATTCATATCTTTACCCATTCGCATGAGATTAGCAAGATTGTCAAGGAACTTGCGGTCGCAGATATACCGGTGCAGGAGATTTACTATGCACGACAAAACCTAGAAAACTTCTTTACAGACTTGGTCAAATGAAAAAGGGAGGCTTATCATGATGGATTTCATTCGAGCCGATTTATACCGGCTCATGCGCTCAAAAGGCTTTTGGATTACTGAGTTTTTATTATTCTGTGCGATTATCTCAACAACCTTCTTCCATGCAAATATTCATTTTGGAGCAAATATCTCCAGCAATGCGGCTGCTAGTCAATCTCTAGGAAAACTAACCGGCCTTCAAGCTCTGGACTATTTTGCAGGCAATACAGACAGTCTACTCTTTTTCACCATCATTGGTCTCAGTATGGTCCTTGGAGTAGATCTGTCTCGGAAACTGTATAAAAACTGCCTGAGCTACGGCATCTCTAAGCTCAGCTATTATTTTTCTAAGTTCTTTGTTTGTGTTAGCATCGCAGCCTTTCACTTCCTGCTGATTTTATCTATCTCCTTTGTGACTGCTAGTCTGTCCAACGGAATTGGAAGTGCCCCCAGCTCTTTTTTGCCTCAGTTGGGAGCTGCTCTCTTCATTCAATTTCTCAGCACGGTTGCATGGATTGCCATCATTTCTTTTATACTCTATGCCAGCCACTCGATTGTATCTAGCTTTCTGACCTATTTCCTTGGCGGTACCTTACTGACTATTCCCCTCATCTTTTACCCTGACAATGAATGGCTGCTCTATCTGACCATGCGTTTTAACACAGATATGGCAGCAGATAGCGGAGCTGTTATCAAAGCTATCCTGACAGTGGTAACGGTCACCTTGCTCTTTATGGGTGGCGGGCTGATGGTTTTCAAAAAGAAAAATTTATAAAAAGTAGGAACAATCTTAATCATTCAGAGGAGATTTCATGTTACATAGCATTCAGGCGGAGCTATACCAGCTTGTCCGCTCCAAACCTTTTTGGCTAATAGAAGGGCTGCTCTTTTTTCTCATTTTCATCAGCTCTCTTGGTGAAAGAAACTTTAATTTTTATATCTCTACATCTTCTGATCCAGAAGAAATAGTCATCCAAGGTTGGACAGGATTTGAAGCTCTCGGGGAGCTTGCTAAAGATTTCCTGCCCTTTGTCATGATTACTGTCCTTGTGCTCGTTATCTTTCTGTTAGGTCGTGACCTGACTAGAAAATTATACAACAATATATTAACCAGCGGGGTTTCTCGGAAAGAATTTTACTTATCCAAAATAGCTGTTCTTGTCACAATTATCATCTTTCAACTAGTAACAGCCTTTGCTGTAGTCTTTATCTTTGGAAGCCTCTTCCACGGACTTGGAACTATGCCAAAGAACTTTTTCTGGAGATTTTCCTTGTCTTTCTTTCGCTCCTTTCTCTTTATTATGACCTGCAGTTCTGTAGTTACCTGTCTCCTCTACCTGACCCGCTCCACCCTAGCCAGCTATCTCGTCTTTTTCGCCCTGATTATGCTTCAGTCTAGCCTCGTCATCGTTTTCCCTCAGATAAATTCTGAACTATTCTTATTCCTTATTCTAGCTGGTTCTCTCTTAGGTGGTTACCAAGCCTTCCAGCACAGGGACTTATAAATTTAAGCAGTCAGCCCTTTGGCTGCTTTTTTATTGCTTTTGGATTGGTTCTGCATTTCTTTAGAAATATTTTAGAATTTCTTGAGAAATATTTGAAATCTAGCTTGTATACTAAAATCAAACCTAAGAAAGCGAGAATATACCATGCAAACTGTTTTAGAAGTAAAGCAAGTTACCAAACAATATGGCCAGCAATATGCCCTTGACCATGTGAGTCTTTCAATCCAGAAGGGCGAAATTTACGGTTTAATCGGCAAGAATGGGGCTGGCAAAACCACTCTTCTCAAGACCATTAGCCGGCTCATTCATGCTAACAGCGGAACCGTGTCTGTCTTTGGTTCGCAGAACTCTAAGGAATGGAATGAAACCCTGCGCAAGATAGGAACCGTCATCGAAACACCAGTTGCTTACAATCAAATGACTGCTTATCAAAACCTCAACTACTACTGCAAGGTCCACCAGATTGCCCAACCCGACCAACTCATCAAGGAAACCTTGGCCTATGTCGGATTGAGCAATACTGGTAAAAAGAAATTCCGCAACTTTTCGCTAGGAATGAAGCAGCGTCTAGGAATCGCTATTGCACTTATCAGTAAGCCTGAACTCATGATTTTAGACGAGCCCATCAACGGCCTAGATCCTCTTGGCATCAAGGAATTTCGACTGATGATTCAGCGACTCAATCAAGAATTGGGAATCACTTTTATCATTTCCAGCCACATCTTGTCCGAGCTTTATCTGGTAGCCACCAAGTTTGGAGTGATTGACCAAGGACGGCTTGTCGCAGAATTCACCAAAGACGATTTTGACCGAGCCAGCGAAGATTATATCGTCCTCAAGACTAGCGATAAAGAACAGGCTGCCAATCTCATCCAAGGCAAGCTCCACTATCAGCTCAAGGACGCTGATAAATCTGACGAACTGCACATTGTCGCCCAAGAGCAGGAACTAAATGACATCAACAGGGAGTTGGTCCTATCCAACATTCATGTCAATGGTATCTATGCAGCTCACAAAGATTTAGAAAAATACTTTACAGATTTAGTCCAGTAAGGAGAAAAAACCATGTTACATACTTTTCAAGCAGATTTTTACCGCTTCTTTCGTTCCAAGGCTGTTTGGATTACCGAATTCATCTTTCTACTGACGACCTTGAGCGCAGTCTTTGGCAAATTAAATGCCGTCCAGCTTATACAAGCGGTGTCCAACGCTATCGGTAATAATACATTTATCATCATTATCCTCTCTATGGTCGTCATCGGGACAGATCTGAACAAGCAGCTTTACAAGAATACTTTAACCAGCGGCGTTTCCCGTACCAGTTTCTTCGTCTCTAAAGCCCTAGTCATGGTCTGCGT
Organism: Streptococcus sanguinis; assembly: GCF_900475275.1. NCBI lineage: Bacteria > Bacillati > Bacillota > Bacilli > Lactobacillales > Streptococcaceae > Streptococcus > Streptococcus sanguinis. The sequence goes on from NZ_LS483364.1 coordinate 1,937,059, forward strand.
AACGTTCCTGCAGTTGGCTCTCTATTATAGCATCAACTTTATCCTAGCAGCCATCCTAAACGGTATTGGTGATTTATCCGCCACCTTCCTGCTTCAGTTTATTCTTCTATTCTTTGTGCAGTGCCTGACTGTTATTGCTTGGACAGCCGTTATTTCCTTTATTCTTTATCTGAGTAAATCTATGATTGCTGCTCTGGGAGGTTACCTTTTCTGCGCATCCTTAACCGGAGCTCTGGCTCAATTTTATCCCAAATCATTATGGTTGCAGCATTTCACCATGAGCTTTGATTTTGAGACGCTTCAAAGCAACGGTGTAACCTTAAGAATTGTTCTAATCGCCTTATTTTTAGGAACAGTCTTTACTGCAGCAAGTCTTTATACTTTCCACAAAAAGGATTTATAGTAGAGAATGAGCTAGTCAAAAACTGGCTCATTTTAATCTTTTCAATTTTAAATTTCTTTAGAAATATTTTAGAATTTCTTGAGAAATATTTGATAATTAGTTTGTATACTAAAAGTATAAACAAAGTAATTAAAGGAGAAACATCATGCAAAATGTTTTAGAAGTGAAAGGACTCACTAAAAAATACGGTGATCAATATGCTCTGAAAGACGTCAGTCTTTCCATCAAGAAAGGAGAGATCTACGGTCTCATCGGAAAAAACGGTGCTGGTAAGACCACACTGATCAAAATCATCACTCAAGTCATCTATCCTAGCGGAGGGTCCGTGTCTGTCCTGGGCTCTCAGAACCAACAAGAATGGACCAAGGCCCTCAGCCATACTGGATCTGTTATCGAGACCCCTGTAGCTCATGCCCACATGTCGGCCTATGAAAATCTGCGCTACTACTGTACCGACCGGGGCATTCCAAATGCTGACAAAGTCATCAAAGAAACCCTGCAATATGTCGGCCTGACCGATACTGGAAAGAAAAAATTCCGCAATTTCTCTCTAGGGATGAAACAGCGGTTGGGCATTGCCATTGCCATTTTGGGGCGTCCCGACTTGCTCATTCTGGACGAGCCCATCAATGGTTTAGACCCCGTTGGGATTCAGGAATTTAGAGAAATGGTCAAGCGCCTCAATCAAGAATTAGGCATCACCATCATCATTTCCAGCCATATCCTGTCCGAGCTTTATCTAGTCGCAACTCGCTTTGGCTTTATCAATCAAGGGCATTTCATCAAGGAGCTGTCTAAGGAAGAATTTGACCGAGAAAGCGGCGACTATATCATCCTCAAAACGGATAATATCAAGCAAGCTGCTCATTTAGTGCAAGACAAGCTAGGCTACCAGCTCAGACCAACCAACAAGGAAGATGAGCTGCATATTTCCGGCCAAGTACAAGAAATTCGCAAGATTGCCAAGGAACTAGTCCTAGCCGACATCCCAATCGGGGAAATCTACTACGCCCACAAAGACTTAGAAAAATACTTTACAGACTTAATCAACCAACAAGGAGGAAACACTCATGTTTAATAGTATCAAGGCGGATTACTACCGTCTCTTCCGCTCCGTAGGATTCTGGGGAGTGCAGGCTTTCTGCATCTTTGGAATTCTCCTCGGCATTTTCACTTCCAAAGTTGTCAGTTCCGACAACGGTATCTTTTTTGCCATAGATGTCGTCTCCTACAACAGCGGCATGCTCTTTATTGCCTGCAATGTCATGACTAGCTTGCTTCTCGGTGTTGATCTCAATGACAAACTTTATCACAATAACCTGACTACAGGCAAGACTCGGACCCAGTATTACTTCTCTAAATCACTGACTATCGCTAGCTTACTTCCTATGCAGTTCATACTACTCTACATTTTTGGTATTGTCATCGAATTTGTCCGAACCGGTGGTAATATGGGAACCCTGCCAGCTAATTTCTGGGGACAATTCGCAATACTCTTTGTCATGCAGGTCATCTGTACCTATGCTTGGTACTGCATTACCAGCTTTGTCCTCTACTTGACTCGAAACTATAGTGTCGTCTTTATCACCTATATCATGACCTACATCTTACTCGGCCTCCCTAGTCAAATGGTTGATGCCAATAATGAATGGTTCAAGGCTATCAAGATGGAGTTCGTCTACGGAGACGCTTCAATACCAGGTGTCATCATCAAAACAGCTATCTTTGCTCTCAGTCTGATCACGGTCTTTACAATAGCAGGACTGGCTACACTGAAAAAGAGAGATTTGTAAAATAAAAACTCAGCTAATCACTAAATTAGCTGAGTTTTTTTGAGCGGATTTTGATTGGATTATGAGCGGATTTCACCCTTTCTGGTCTAGCCCTCTTTATCGGCTTTCTTTCACTGCTTCCAATCTTGCTTTTTCAAGAACAGACTGATGCAGACTCCTAGGATAAGGTAGAAAGTGACAAAGGTAAGACTGGCTGCCAGACTGGTCGGATATGGAAAGATCTTGCCCAGAGGAAAAAGAACATTAGATAGAAATCCGAGGGGAACAAAGAGCAAGAATAAAATCAAGGCTAGCTTAACCTGAAAAGAAGGTCTTACCTCGGATAGATTGCGGCCCATTCCCCACACCAGCAGCCCTACTCCCTGAACGATCAGCACCGGCGTTAGCAAGATACTGATCTTGAGAAAATCAGCTAGGATAATGGAGAGGATGATGCCCAGACCGATAAAGCCAAGAGAGAGCTGATAGCAAATATTGCTGGCTATTCTCCTGTGCTTGATTGACTGCTCTTCCTCTTTCTGTACTACAGGCTCAATTCCCTTGAGCAGATAGTCTGTGGTCACCTCAAAATAGTCACTCATGGAAATGATCTTATCCAAATCAGGCATACTCTGCTCACTCTCCCACTTGGAAACGGCCTGTCTAGACACACCGAGTTGGTCGGCTAGCCCCTCCTGAGAAATGCCCCGCGCTTTCCGCAGGTACTGGATTCTGTCTGATAGATTCATGGATTGTTTTACCTATTCTTTCTTATTTTTTATACTTTCTTTCATTGAAACTTATTATAGCACAAGGCGGATAGACTACAAAGTCTGATTGTCATCTCTTCATACAATGCTAGATTTCTTCTTTAGATGGAAGTGCTTTTTCCTCCCTATCCGTCCGATACCAGAGATAGATACTATAAAGTGTCAGGAGAATCACACCTCCAAAGTAAAAGAAGGGATTGACTTGAGAGAAATCCAATTGATTGTTAGCTTGAGCTATGCCAACAAAAGTCGGGATAAGGGTGTTGGAGAGCGCATGAAAGATGTTACAAGCAAGAACAGACTGGGTCTTCTTATAAAGTGCAGCAAGCCAGAAAGAGAGAAGGATACTGAAAATGATAAAAACTGAGAAAAGATCATGGCTTCGATCATAAAAGCGATCGTAAAACCAGAGAGGAATATGCCAGATGGCCCAAATAATACCGGTCATCAAGGTAGAGACAAAGAAAGAAAACTTTTTCTCTAAGGCCGGCTGTAGGAAGCCACGCCAGCCGAATTCTTCAATCCCGCCCGATAGGACAATACAATAGATAAAAAACCAAGGAAATCTTACTAAAGCGCCGTCTACCAGCTTGCCGCCAGAAGCTAGGGCATAGAAGGTGGTCAGACCGCCACCATAGATTAGCAAGTAGAGCCAGGTCTCTTTCTTGCCTGAAAAGAGATAGGAGCAAATGGCCTTGAAGCCTTTCTTTTTCAGTACGATCAGGCTGGCCAGCATAGGCCCAAACATAGCAATACCATTTAGAATAGCTTCAAGAGCAAGATAGGCTGTAGGTGGGCTGTCTGGCCAAAGGTTTTTGAGGATAATGTCCAGCAGCCAGAATCCCCATGTCCAGCCGAAGTTCCAAGCTAGGAACGGCAAAATTAGTTTTGGTTGTGGTTTGATAGTTGTTTCTGTATTCATGAGAATACCTCCTTATAATATAATTAAACTCAAGTTTTTAATCCAAATCTTCAAAGACAGCGACTCGTTCATTCCGAAATCAAAAACTTGGCTTCTGCTTTCAGATTAACAAAAAAGCCAGTTGCCTTTCTAGCGACTGGACTTGGAATAAAGAAAAAATCTAGTTGCTTTTTGGGTGATTGAACTTGGAATCATTGTCAACTGTCAGTTGCAAGTCAGTTATATCAAGGGTTTAGAGTAGTTGGCTGATTTTTCACTTTGGCCGGAAAAATGACCTCGTTGATATGACTTGCTTTTAAAATCACAAAACAAAAAGGCATCTTTATCATGCCTTTCTTCGACTTAATCTAAAAATAAACCTCAGCCAATTCGAAAATTAACTGAGGTTTATGAGCGGATTTTGAGCGGATTTGAGCGGATTTTGAGCGGATTTTTAAGCTAACTGATAGACCCGATCCCGCGTTGTTCCACTTGTTTTCAGAAGACCGAATTCTACAAATATATTCAAATATCTACGGGTTGTAGCCTCGCTTAATCCTGTAATCTCTTGTACTTTTGCATTAGCTATTTGTGAATGTTCCTCCAAGTAAGCTTTTATCAGCTGATAAATTTCTAACTCTCTTGGCTTTAATGTCTTGTGAAGTATCCTGTCTGCATCTTCATCTGCTTTTTCTTGGTATTCTTCTAGTGTTTCTAGTATGGCCTGCAACATAAACTCGGTAAATACTGTAGAGTCATTGGTATCATTGCTGATGGTCAAGGCATCATAATAACCCTGCTGATGAGCATAAATAACTGATTCTACTGGTAGCCATTCAAAAATTGGATTCCATTGACTGAGAATCAGACTCTGCCATAGACGTCCCATTCGCCCATTACCATCTTCAAAAGGGTGAATAATCTCTAACTCAAAGTGAACGATACAGGACTTGACAATGGCCGAGACCTCGCTTTGCTCTGCCCATTTGAATAAATCCTTGACCAAATTGGGGACAAACTGTGGTCTAGCCCCAACATGAACTACTCTCCCCTCGCCATCATAGACTCCAACATCCCCTAGCCGAAACTGTCCCGACCGCTTGACTAAATCCTTAGTCAGCAAGCCATGTGCCAGGAGAAAATCATCTAGACTATAAGGGTTGAGCCTGAACACTCGCTCATAGGCTTCATAGGCATTTTGCACCTCATGAATATCTTTTAACGGACCAAGTACACGCCTGCCTTCAATGATGTCCGTTACCTGTTCTAGTGATAAGCTATTATTCTCAATAGCAAGTGATGATTGAATAGATCGGATTCGGTTTTCCTTACGCAAATACAGCTTACGTTTTTCAATCGAAAGTTGAGTCGTCAGTTCAGAAATTCTCTGAACTAGGTTTAATATCTTCTCTGTAATACGATAATTCGGTTGCATTTTACTCCTTTAAAAAAACATTTTCCCTTATCATACACTATCCTCTACAAAGTCACAACCAGTTCAAACCAGTCGTCCTCGGCTTTCATTGTCAAGTCCCCGCCTAGGATTTCGACTAACTGCTGAGTGATGTAGAGCCCTAGCCCTGAAGACTCCTCACTGCTGGATAGATTTTCTGAGTAAAAGCGATTAGTCAGCTTATCCAGATATTGGATAGGCTGCTGGACGATATTTTTGACGGTAAAGATACAATGCTCGCCCTCTTTTTTCAGAGAAATGCTGGCGGCCTTACGGCCGTGCTTGAGGACATTGCTTATCATATTTTGGACAATGCGCTCTAAAATTTCTGGGTCTGTCTCTAGCTCGAGACCTTCAGCTAACTCTACCTGCAGGTCAATCTGGGCTTTCTGAAAAGCATCATAATAAGTAAAAAGCTGCTGGGTTACTAGCTGGGATATATCTGTCGGCTGGACATTGGCCCGTATAGCTCCCTCCATCAGCCGGCGGTACTCCATCAAGGCTTCCAGCCGTTTGGACACCATTCCCAGACTATCTGCAATTTTGATTAGCTGCTGACTTTCCTGACTATCATCCTTCAGCAGCTGCTGCGTATAGCCACTGGCAATGGTCAGAGGGGTGCGGATATCATGGGCGATATTACTGATAGCCATATCCAGCGTCTTTTTTTCCTGCTGGACTACAAAGGTCGTCTTGTCTAGCTCCCCAAAGAGTAGCTCTGCTTCCTCTGTCAGCTCCAAAATACTGGGGGCATGAGCAGCAGGAGCCAGACGATTCTGGCTCCCTGTCTGCCGCTTCCGACGAATCTGCTGAGCCACATCCTTGACCGCCAAATGATAGCGTATTAAACCAATGGCCAGAAACAGACTGATAAGGGCAAATAAAATGACTAACACCAACATATCAGTCCTCCTTGAGCCGGACACCTAGTCCCCAAACAGTCTCTATGTATTCCTCTGTTGGATCCAACTGAGCCAGTTTCTTACGTAGATTGCTGAGGTGAGTATTCAGGGTATTATCCCCAGGCAGATAGCTCTCTTCCCAGACCTGCTCAAAGAGCTCTTCCTTAGTGTAGATCTTCTTGGGATGACGGAGCAAGAGCTGGAGGATATGATATTCTTTCTTGCTCAAACGGACGCTTTTCTCACCGCAGACCGCCTCAAAGGTAGCCTTGAGCAGACGGATATTTTTAAAGGACTGGCCTTCTTCATCGCCAGTCAAAGCCTGCTGGCTGCGCAGCTGCACGGTGATACGGGCAAAAACTTCATCCAGATTGAAGGGTTTGACGATATAATCATTAGCACCATTCAGCAGGTACTGGCTAACCAGCGCTTTCTCCCCAAGAGCCGTCAGCATAACCACTGGCACCGTAGCATTGCTGCTGCGAATTTCCTTCAACACTTCATCGCCATTCTTACCCGGCAGCATGATGTCCAGAAGGACCAAATCAATCTCCTCCCGCTCAAACAGCGAAATGCCCTCTGTCCCCGAATAGGCGGAATAAACCGTGTGTTCCTTCTGAAAAAGATCTTTTAGAATTTCATGAATATCACTGTTGTCTTCGATGAGTAAAATATGAGCCATAAACACTCGCCTCCAGAAATTTCCTATCACTAGTGTAGCAAGGATAAGAGGCTAAGTCAATAAAAGATGGACTATTCGAAAAACTTTAGAAATATTTTAGAATTACTTGAAGGATATTTGAGAATTGAACTTTAAAATAGAAAGAAATAAGAAATGTATGTGCTATAAAAAGGAGACTCAGAATGTTTAAAATTTTTTGCAAAATCGTTTTTAGAAGTATTACTTTCGCCCTTGAGGGCTAAGGAAAAAAGGAGACTCGCATGAAGAAATCATTTATTCTAACGCTTCTAACGATTATAACTCTGGGGCTCTTCCAGCCAGCTACTGCGCTGGCTGAGGTGGCTCAAAAGCTACCATCTGGTATAGAACGGGACCAGATCGGCCAAAAAATCCAAGACTATGTCAAGGAACATGAAAAAACAACAGCCGGCATGGCAACGGCAGTCTTTGACAAGGACGGTACCATTTATCAAGGCAACTTTGGATACATGGATAAGGAAAAAGACATCAAGGCCGATGATGATAGCGTCTTTGAATGGGGCTCTGTAACCAAGCTGACCGTCTGGCTCTCTGTTATGCAGCTCTGGGAGCAAGGTAAGATTAGCCTAGAAGAAGACATTCGCACCTATCTGCCAGAGGGCTTCCTCAAAAATCTCCGCTATGACAAACCTATCACCATGCTGGATCTCATGAATCATCAGGCAGGATTTGACGAGACTACCTTCTACATGCGAAGTGACAAAAGTATCGAAGAAATCCTTAAAGAACAACAACCTATCCAGTCTTTTGAACCCGGTACAGTCACAGCTTATTCAAATTACGGTGCCGGCTTAGCTGCTCTGATTGTCGAGCGGATCTCCGGTCAGACCTTTGCCAACTATGCCCATGAGCATATTTTCCAACCACTGGGCATGGATAAAACGGCTATTTTGCCGGACCTATCAGACAATTCCTACGTTCAGAAAAAGCGTCAAGAAACCAAGGGTTACGACACTAAAGGAAACTTGCTGAGCAAGGACCATTTCATCACTAGCATCTATCCTACCGGAGCGGCTACTGGCACCTTTAAAGACTTGGAGAAGTTCGCCCAAGCCCTGCTGGCTCGCAAAACGCTCTTTGAGCGCCCAGAGACTTGGAACACCCTCTATACTGTCAGTTCCACCTACCCTGACACGGATATCATCCGCAATGCTCACGGTTTCTGGGCCAACGAATACGGTACTACTGTGTTGGGCCACGGCGGAAATACAGCTGGCTCTACTTCACGGATAATATTGGACTTGGAGCACGGTATCGGCTATGTCGTCATGACCAATCAAGGTACAGAGCAAAATTATAATTTCCAAATGCCAGAGCTCGTCTTTGGGCCACGTAAAACAGCCAGCAAGGAAACCCAAGAGCAATTCAGTCCTGGCTATTATCGCACTCTGCGCAACTTTAATCAAGGCCCTCTAGCTATCTTTAAAATGATTCCAGCCTCCGCAGACTACTTGCAGGAACCATCTGACGATCAGCGATTGCCAAACAACTTCTGGACCATTTATCAGAGCCAAGGCAAGACCCATATCGCAGTAGCTGTTGCAGACTATGAGAAAGTCTCTGACTTTGATTTCTTTAAAGACTATGTTGTTCTAGGCTTGGCCGGACTTGGTATCATCTACGCCCTCGGCCTGCTCCTCATCAGCCCTCTTCTAGGAGTCTATCGGCTTATCTTTCGCAAGAAACAAGACCAGCCAGACCGCACTTGGAAGGTCTGGAACCTTCTAACAGCTGTTGGTATTTTGGCTGTCCCAATCAATCTCTTTCTGCTATTCATGTCAGCAACTTCGGGAGATTTCAGCGAAATCGCTCAGTGGCGCTACATGCTCTTTGCTGCCTTGGGACGCCTGCTAACCGTATCCGCTCTGTTACCTCTCTTCAGAAAGTTCAGAGAAAAGCTCAGTAAAGGACGCCGCTTCCTAACAGCCGTGACCAGCCTATCTGCTTTAGCAGTGGCCGCTAATATCCTCTATTGGTCCCTCTATCAGTGGTGGGTATTCTAACATGAAAGGAGCCAGCTATGAAAAAAACATTTCCCCTAATCCTTTTAACTCTGTTGACTATAGGACTCTTTCGACCAATTACCGCACTGGCTGAAGAACAGAAACTCCCATCTGGTATCGAACGGAACCAGATCGGCCAGAAAATCGAAGACTATGTCAAGGAGCATGAAAAGACGACTGCCGCTATGGAAACAGCAGTCTTTGACAAGGATAGCACCATTTACCAAGGCAACTTCGGTTATATGGATAAAGAAAAAGGCATCAAAGCTGACAACAGCAGCGTCTTTGATTGGGGCTCTGTGACCAAGCTAACCGTCTGGATAGCTGTCATGCAACTCTGGGAACAAGGAAAGATTGACCTAGAGGAAGATATCAAGACCTACCTGCCAGAGAATTTTCTTAAAAATCTGCACTTCGACAAAGCTATCACGATGCTGGATCTCATGAATCATCAGACAGGATTTGATGAATCTCTGTCTTACACAAAAGGTGATAAAAATATAGAGGAAAATCTACGCATGCTCCAGCCTGTCCAGTCCTTTGAACCTGGAACAGTAACCTCTTATTCCAACTATGGTGCTGGGCTCGCTTCTCTGATTGTCGAGCGGATTTCCGGCCAGACCTTTGCTGACTATACCCACGAGCATATCTTCCAGCCGCTTGGTATGGACAAGACAGCTCTCCTACCGGACTTATCTGATAATCCCTATGTTCAGAAAAAACGGCAAGAATCTAAGGCCTATGATACAAAGGGAAATTCACTAGGGACAGCTTTTTATGAATATGGTCTCTACTCAATTGGCCAAGCAGCCGGTACCTTGGAGGATTTACAGAAATTTGCTCAGGCTCTGCTGGGGCGCAAGACTCTCTTTGACCGTCCAGAAACTTGGAATACTCTCTACAATCCCACTTCGACCTATCCAGGTACAGACATCGCCCGCAATGCCCACGGTTTCTGGATTAATGAATACGGAGTCAGCATCATTGGCCACGGCGGCAATACTGATGGTTTCAGCTCCCGGCTTATGCTAGACTTGGAAAGTGGCATCGGCTACATAGTCATGACCAATCAAAGCATGGAAGAGAATTACAACTACCAAATGCCTGAACTGGTTTTCGGAAAACGTAAAACAGCTGACGAAGATACCCAAAAGCAGTTTACACCAGGCTACTACCGTTCTCCGCGCACCTATCTCCATGGTCCCTTATCCTTTCTTAGACTCATGATGCCCTCAATAGAGAAGATTGACAATCCTGCTCAGAACCGAATCTTGAGTACCAATTTTTGGACCATCTATAAGAGCAAGGGAAAGATTACAATTCCCGTCGCTGTGGTAGACTATGAGAAAATCTCTGCTTTTGACTTCTATAAGGACTATATCATCTTAGGATTAGGCATCCTTGGAATTGTCTACAGTTTTGGAACGCTCATCATCAGCCTTTTATTAGGAGCTTATCGCTTGATTTCCCGAAAAACGGTTGAGCACTCAGACCGCACTTGGAAGGTCTGGAATCTACTGACTTCTCTTGGTATTCTGGCTGTTCTCCTAAACCTACTAATGATTATGATACCTTTGATGTCAGATGACCTAGATTCTCTAGCTCCCTGGCGCTACATGCTCTTTGCTGCCTTGGGACTCCTGCTAACCACTGCTGCTCTGCTGCCGCTCTTCAGAAAATCCAGAGAAAAGTTCAGCAAAGGTCGCCTCTTCCTGACGGCAATGACCAGTCTATCTGCTTTGGCAGTGGTCGCTAACATCCTTTACTGGTCTCTTTACCAGTGGTGGGTGCTTTGATAAATGAGGTATTCTTATGTTCAAACTGATTTCTGCTTGGTTAAAAATCTGGATTCCCATTCTCTTTGCTATGGGAATCGGTATTCTCTTATATCTTATCACACATTGGACTACACTAGATGCTGGAAGCAGATTTGTCGCTATAATCTATGTCATGCTCCCTTTGCACTGTCTAGAAGAATGGAGATTTCCTGGCGGTTTTCATTATAACTACAACATGCTTCGGCGCTCTCAACAGCCCGATCGCTATCCTATGAATCAATTTTCTGATATGCTGACTATTATGTTAGCTGAATTAATTGGTATTGTCTGTCTTTTCTACGGTGTCAATCAGATCATTGTCATCTGGAATCTTATCTTTTGCTTTTTTGAAATGATTGGCCACCTGATTTTTGGGTTCAGTATGTACCGACGTTTTCGTACAGTAGGAAAAAGAACCATTTATAACCCAGGTTTTGCGACAGCGGTTGTCTTTACGCTTCATGCTCTCTACTATGTTCTGAACCAGTATCCTAAAAATCTCCCCGGTTTGCCAATAATCATTTTAGCCATTATCAGTGGAACAGTTCTTGTAAGCAGTGTCGTTCTTATCCCTGAGCAACTGTTCAAATCAAAAGAGACCCCTTATCCTTTTGATAGCAATCGTTATTATGAAAAATATATTGCAAGAGAAAAAAACTGAATTCCCTTCCCTATTTCATAATCTTCTTCAAAAATTCTATGAGAAGTCAAAGGCATAACTAATCGACTAATACTCACCGAAAATCAAAAAGTGACCTAGTTTTATTCTGCTATTTTAAGTTTGGCCTTGCGACTCAATCAGACATATCTAATAATTGTTAGAGAACTACTGAAAGATTGCAGGGTTCAAGCATTAACTGGTACTTCTATGGTGGGGTTGCATTCTTCTTATTAGTTACAGTAAATTGCCAATCAGTATGACAGCTCTTTTATCACTTTACCTGATTAAACTTCTATTCGCTTTTAGTGTAAATCACGATATGACCGCTTGAAGTAAAGATTATCAATAAAAGTATGCGAGTCTAAAATATGATGAACAGAAAGGAATCCCTATGTTGAAAAGAATCTTTATATTTGTCCTTAAAACAATCACTTGGCTGGTAGGACTCTTAGCTCTGGCCTTATTGGCTATCTTTCTCTATCACCGCTTTCAAATAGCTCAGGAAAGCAAACTCATTGAGAAGCCGATTGGTCAGCTAGTCGAGGTAGAGGGTAAGAAGCTTAATGTCTACACTGCCGGCAAGGGCAAGAAGACTTTGGTTTTCCTAGCGGGACTGGGCACCAATGCTCCGGTGCTGGATTTCAAGGCTCTTTATTCCAAGCTAGAGGAGGATTATCGCATCGTCGTGGTAGAACGTCTAGGCTATGGTTACAGCGATGATGGAAACGATGAACGCTCATTGGATAGACAAGTGGAGCAGACACGTAAGGCCCTCAAAGCTGCTAAGATATCCGGTCCTTATGTTTTGGTTCCGCATTCGATTGCCGGTTTAGAAACGATTCACTGGGCCAATCATTACCCAGAAGAAGTAGAAGCTATTATCGGGCTGGATATGACCATGCCTCATACAGAGGTGGCCGACCAGCAGAAATTTTATGGTTCTTATCAGACTATCCAGCTGGGGAGAATGCTAGGCTTGGCTCGCCTGCCGATTTTCTTTGATGAAAATAGTAGCCCAGCCATAAAGTCTGGGGCTCTCAATGATCAGGAAAAAGCTGTCTTTAAAGCCTTGTTCCACCAGCGATCAATCACCCAGGCGGTCATGAACGAAGTCAAGAATCGGAAGAAAAATGTTGAAACGATTAACAAAGAACCCGTGCCGCAGATTCCGACTCTTATCTTTGCGGCTGTCCAGAAAGGCGGAGAAGCTCCCAAGCTAGAGGAAGAGTTTGTCGCGCAGAATGCCCAAGCCAAACTTGTAACATTAGAAGGCTCCCACTATATCCATGACGAAAAGCCAAAGGAAATCGCCCAGCAAATAAAGGAATTCTTGAAATAATGAATCTTGAAAAGAATTTAAAATTCAGTTAGACTAAAATTCCTATAAAACATACATACTTGAAAAAGGCTGAGACATTCATATCTCAGCCTTTTTCCTATTTCACAGATGCTCCGTTAGTCGCGATGACTTCCTTGTACCAGTCAAAGGATTTTTTCTTGGAGCGCTTGAGTGTTCCATTACCTTCATTGTCCCGGTCCACGTAGATAAAGCCATAGCGCTTCTTCATCTCGCCAGTGCCGGCTGATACCAGGTCGATACAGCCCCAGGTCGTGTAGCCCCAAAGCACCACGCCGTCCTCATTGATGGCTTCCCGCATGGCCTTGACATGGGCCGCCAAGTAGTCAATCCGGTAGTCATCAGCCACATAGCCATTTTCATCCGGAGTGTCCACTGCGCCCAGACCATTTTCCACGATAAACATAGGCTTTTGATAACGATCCCAGATGGTATTTAGTGTAATGCGCAAGCCCAGAGGATCAATCTGCCAGCCCCACTCAGAAGCTTCCAAATAAGGGTTCTTGAGAGAAGCAAAGATATTACCCTCGGTCAGCTCATTGACCTTAGGGTCGCCCGAAGCTACCCGGCTAGAGTAGTAAGAGAAGGAAATGAAGTCCACCGTATGCTCCTTGAGCAACTGCAGGTCTTCTTCTGTCATTTCGACAGTGATGCCCTCGCGCTCCCAAGCTTTCTTGGCATAATTAGGATATTCGCCACGCGCCTGCACGTCAATGAAGAAATAGTTTTCTCTATCTTCCTGCATGGCCGCCCAATAGTCAGCTGGATGAGCTGTATTGGGATAGTATGGACCCGCCGCTAGCATACAGCCGACCTTGTTTTCCGGGTCAATCTCATGAGCCAGCTTGGTGGCAATAGCTGACGCGACCAGCTCATGATGGGCTGCTTGATATTTGACCTGCTCCTCATTTTCGCCTTCTTCAAAGCAGAGCCCCGCCCCCATAAATGGTGCATGCAGAATCATATTAATTTCATTGAAGGTCAGCCAGTACTTGACCAATCCCTTGTAGCGGGTAAAGAGAGTGCGGCAGAGACGCTCGTAAAATTCCAACATGCGACGGCTCCGCCAACCGCCATATTGCTCAATCAAGTGCATGGGACAGTCAAAGTGAGTAATGGTCACCAAGGGCTCAATACCGTACTTGTGGCATTCCTTAAAGAGGTCTTCGTAAAATTTCAGGCCAGCTTCATTGGGCTCCAGCTCATCCCCCTTAGGGAAAATCCGGCTCCAAGCAATGGACAGACGATAGGTCTTAAAGCCCATCTCACCAAAGAGGGCAATGTCCTCCTTAAAGCGATGGTACATGTCAATAGCTTCCTTGGCTGGGTAGAAATAGCCTTCCTCAAAGTCAAACATCTTTTTCTTACCCGTGATGATGGCCAGACGATCCTCACCAATCGGCACCACATCTACATTGGCCAGCCCGCGACCATCCGCATCATAAGCGCCCTCGCACTGGTTGGCAGCTGTCGCTCCGCCCCACAAGAAACCATCTGGAAAAGTCAGTTTTTTGGTCATCTTTTTGCCTCCTTAGTAAGATAAAAGATTTTCTATACTTTATAGTATAACAAAGTAAAATCTAAAAAACTTATAACATAATGTCGAATAATAATATTATTCTATGACCGATTGATTTCACAGCTGAAATAACAAACCCCCAACCTAGCATTTCTCTTCAGACCAGTGATAGATTTTCCTTATCAGTGCGATAAAAAATACATATTACTAAAGGTCTGTTATCTATGCTAAACTAGGAACATCAAGTGTTTAAGGAGTGAGAGCCGTGAACTGGGACGTCGTCAGTGATTACTATCCCCTCTATCAAGAGGCCTTTCTTTTAACCATGTTCATAGCCTTTTGGGGAATTTTGGGATCAATTGCTGTCGGATTCTTAGTCAGTCTGATTCGCTTTTACAAGATTCCAATTTTGAAGTCGCTAGCAACCGCCTATATCGAGTTTTCCCGCAATACGCCGCTGTTGCTGCAGCTTTTCTTTCTCTACTTCGGCCTGCCTCGTGTTGGACTCGTTCTGTCCTCTGAGGCTTGTGCGACGATTGGGCTAATCTTTCTGGGTGGTTCCTATATGGCTGAGTCTTTCCGAAGCGGCCTTGAAGCAGTCAGCCAAACGCAGAGGGAGGTCGGACTCTCTATCGGCCTGCGACCAGTACAAGTCTTCTACTATGTCATCCTGCCTCAGGCTGCAGCTATTGCCCTGCCTTCCTTTAGTGCCAATGTCATCTTTTTAATCAAGGAAACCTCAGTATTTTCAGCTGTTGCCTTGGCAGACCTAATGTTTGTAGCTAAGGACTTGATTGGCCTTTACTACGAGACAGATACGGCTCTGCTCATGTTGGTCATCGCTTATCTGATTATTTTGCTGCCAATTTCACTTGGCTTTAGCTGGATAGAAAGGAGGCTGCGGCGTGCAGGATTCGGGCATTCAAGTTCTCTTTCAGGGGAATAATTTCTTACGTATCTTACAGGGGTTGGGCGTTACCATTGGTATTTCCATCCTCTCGGTCATCATCTCCCTTATCTTAGGGACTATTTTTGGCATCATCATGACCTCGCAGTCAAAAGTCGTGCGCTTTCTGTCCAGAGCCTATCTAGAGTTTATCCGCGTCATGCCCCAGCTGGTTCTGCTCTTTCTGGTTTACTTTGGCTTAGCCAGAAATTTCGACATCAATATCTCTGGTGAGCTTTCAGCCATTATAGTCTTCTCTCTTTGGGGAACGGCGGAGATGGGTGACTTGGTACGGGGGGCCATCACTTCCCTGCCCAAGCATCAGTTTGAGAGCGGTCAGGCACTGGGACTGTCGCAGCGCCAGCTCTATGTCTACATTATCATCCCACAGGTACTGCGACGGCTTTTGCCGCAGGCGATTAATCTAATCACGCGGATGATTAAGACAACCTCACTCATCGTCCTTATCGGAGTCATCGAGGTCGTCAAGGTCGGCCAGCAGATCATTGACAGCAATCGTCTGTCTATCCCTTCTGCTGCTTTTTGGATTTATGGCTGCATTCTGCTGCTTTACTTCGCAGTCTGCTTTCCCATTTCTAAACTATCCTCTTATTTGGAAACCATCTGGAAGGAGTAACGGACATCATGTCGGAAATCATTTTAGAATTACGGGACATTCGCAAGTCTTTCGGCAGTAATGCCATCCTTAAAGGCCTGTCTCTCTCTGTCCAAAAAGGAGAGGTCGTGGTCATCCTAGGATCATCTGGCTGCGGCAAGTCGACCCTGCTTCGCTGCATCAACGGCCTTGAAAGCATCCAGTCTGGCGATATTTTGCTAGACGGCCAATCCATCCTCAGTCAAAAAAAGGACTTCCATCTCGTTCGTCAGAAGATTGGCATGGTCTTTCAAAGCTATGAGCTCTTCCCCCATCTGGATGTCCTGCAAAATCTAATTCTTGGTCCCATAAAAGCTCAAGGGCGCAAGAAGGACGAGGTCATCAAGGAAGCTGAAAGCCTGCTAGAGCGGGTCGGCCTGGCTGATAAAAAGCACAGCTTTGCTCGCCAACTGTCTGGCGGCCAAAAGCAACGGGTAGCAATCGTCCGTTCGCTCCTCATGCACCCAGAAATCATCCTTTTTGATGAGGTGACTGCTTCGCTGGATCCCGAGATGGTCCGCGAAGTGCTAGAGCTCATTAATGACCTGGCTGAGGAAGGCCGGACCATGTTGATTGTGACCCACGAAATGCAGTTCGCCCGTGCCATTGCCGATCGGATCATCTTCATGGACCAAGGTGGTATCCTCGAGGAAAATACCGCCCAGCAGTTCTTCACCCAACCCAAAACCCAGCGAGCCCAGGAATTTCTCAATGTCTTTGACTTCAGCCATCTAGGCTGACAGTTATGCCTACCCCACCACTGATG
Source organism: Streptococcus sanguinis (assembly GCF_900475275.1). Taxonomy (NCBI): domain Bacteria; kingdom Bacillati; phylum Bacillota; class Bacilli; order Lactobacillales; family Streptococcaceae; genus Streptococcus; species Streptococcus sanguinis. Next base: position 1,953,705 of record NZ_LS483364.1, read on the forward strand.
TGGCTGCTCTTTGGTAGCTCTGTGTTTTCTTCCCATTCCCATATCTTATAAAGGAGTCTCCTATGAAATTATCTAAAACAATCTTTGCTTTAACAACCCTTACTCTGGCTTTCTTCCTTGTCGCTTGCGGCAGTTCCAGCAAGAAAGATGCTGGTAACAAAGACGCAGCTTCCAGCAAAACGGTCAAGGCCCGCAGCCTAGAGGAAATTAAAAAGAGTGGTAAGCTCCGCATTGCGGTTTTCAGCGACAAGAAACCGTTCGGCTATGTAGATAACAACGGCAAATATCAAGGCTATGACATTTATCTGGGCGACCAACTAGCCAAAGATTTAGGGGTTAAGCCAGAGTATGTGCCTGTAGATGCTGCCAACCGGGCCGAATACTTAATCTCCAACAAGGTCGATATTACCCTAGCCAACTTCACTGTCACAGACGAGCGGAAAAAACAAGTTGACTTCGCCCTGCCCTATATGAAAGTATCTCTCGGAGTCGTATCACCAAAGGGCTCAGTTATCACCAAGCCTGAGCAGTTGGAAGGCAAGACCCTGATCATCACCAAGGGAACCACAGCTGAAACCTACTTTGAAAAGAACTATCCAAATATCAAGCTGCAAAAGTATGATCAGTACAGCGATGCTTACCAAGCCCTGCTGGACGGCCGCGGCGACGCCTTTTCTACAGACAATACTGAAGTCCTAGCCTGGGCGCTGGAAAACAAAGGCTTTGAAGTCGGCATCACTTCGCTAGGTGATCCAGATACCATTGCCCCAGCTGTGCAGAAAGGCAATACCGAGCTACTCAACTATATCAACGACGAAATCAATAAACTCGGCAAAGAAAACTTCTTCCACAAGGCCTATGAAGAAACTCTCCATCCAACATACGGCGAAGCTGCTAAGGCTGACGACCTAGTTGTTGAAGGCGGGGAAGTTAAATAAACCTGCTGATATAGAGCAAGAAGTTGGAAAAACTCAATTTCTATCCGAAATATAAGAACAGTTCACATAAAAACGCATAAAATCAACACTTTTGTAATCAGTTGATTTTATGCGTTTTTTCTATTTTAACAGACCTATTTCATTCGATAAAAATCAATTACTAGACCAGCAGGACCTTTAACTAGCAGAGATTCCGTGCCCCAATCAGTTACAACTGGGCCGTGTAAAATCTCGGCACCAAGCTCTTTCAACCGTTGGTAGTTCTGCTCTACATCCTCAACCTCGACATGAAGAATGATTCCTGACTGGAAATTTTCCAAAGGAATCAAATGATTTTGGGACAACATGAGACAATGACTGCCAATCGTGAACTGAGCAAAACTGTCGTCAACATAGTCTGCCTTTTTATCCAAAATACGCTCCAAGTCAGCACAGACTTGGGGAACATCTGAAACGATAATATCTAATTGATTTAAATTCATTTGTTATCCTCCACAAAAGACCGGATTGCTCCGATCTTTTCAAGTTCTGCTCTCAGAAAATCATAGAACAAAGTCTACAAAATTTACATTTGATTTTCGGCGAGAGGAATTATTTAATTGCGCGTGATTGCAACCCTTCTTCTTCCAAGAAGAGACGGAATGGTACGAGTTCTTCTGCTTCGTATTTTTCCTTAAAGGCTTTAATAGCCTCTTCTGAGTGAATTTTTGGATCGAGTTCAAGTACTTCTACTGGAAGTGGACGGTGTTGAGTGATGCGGGCATCGATAACAACTGTCTTGCCTTCTTTGTTGAGCTTCACAGCTTCAGCAACAACTGCATCGATGTCTTCGATACGGTCTACTGTAAATCCAACTGCACCTTGAGCTTCTGCGATTTTAGCATAGTCAGCGTTTGTGAAGTCAACACCAAACAAGTGTTTGTTTGTATCTTCGTATTTGTTCTTGATGAAGCCGTACTCAGCATTTGAGAAGACAAGGTTGATAACTGGAAGGTCGTATTGAACGTTTGTGATCACGTCTGGATAGCACATGTTGAATGCACCATCACCCATGATGTTCCATACTTGGCGATCTGGATTGTCTTTCTTAGCAGCGATACCACCAGGAAGGGCAATACCCATTGTCGCAAAAAGTGGAGATGTACGCCACATGTTCTTAGGTGTCATGTGAAGGTGACGAGTCGACGTTTGAGTAGTGTTACCTACGTCGATTGAGTAGATAGCGTCCTGATCAGCATGTTTGTTAATGGCATTGTAAACTTGGTACAATTGCAATTCACCCTCAGTTTTACCTTCGAGTTTGTTCATGTAATCACGCCAGTTTTGGTTGTTCTTCACATTTGCACGCCACCATGGAGTAGACTCAACTGGGTTTACTTTGTCAAGGATTGCTTTCGCCGCTTGACCTGCATCACCAAGGATAGAAGCGTCAAGGGCATGGCGTTTACCAAGTTTGTAAGGGTCGATATCTACTTGGATGAATTTTTCAGTGTTCTTGAATGCTTCGTAAACTTCAGCAAATGGGAAGTTTGAACCAAGGAAAAGAACGGTGTCTGCTTCAAAGACCACTTCGTTGGCTGGTTTCCAACCAACACGGTAAGCAGAACCTGTCAAACCTTCGTAGTTCCATTCAAAGGCTTCAAAGTTTTTACCAGTTGTGATGATTGGGGCTTTGATTTTACGTGACAATTCAGTGATCACTTCACCAGCTTTAACACCACCAAATCCAGCATAGATAACCGGGCGCTCAGCCTTGTTCAAGATTTCAACCGCTTTGTCGATTTCAGTTTCGTTCAAGGCAGGAGCGATGAATGAACGCTCATATGAACCTGATCCATAGTATGAGTTTTCGTCGATTTCTTGGAAACCGAAGTTTACTGGGATTTCAACAACAGCTGGACCTTTTTTAGAAACAGCAGCACGGCAAGCTTCGTCAATCACTTTTGGCAATTGCTCAGCGTAAGCTACACGTTTGTTGTATACAGCGATACCGTTGTACATTGGGTTTTGGTTAAGCTCTTGGAAGGCATCCATGTTGAGTTCGTTAACTGGACGTGATCCAAGGATAGCAAGGAATGGAGTGTTGTCCATAGCTGCATCGTAAACACCGTTAATCAAGTGAGTCGCACCTGGACCACCTGAACCAACTGCAACCCCGATTGAGCCGCCGAATTTAGCTTGCATCACCGCTGCAAGAGCACCTGTTTCTTCGTGGCGAACTTGCAAGAAGCGGATATCTTTGTCTTCAGCCAAAGCATCCATGAGTGAGCTGAGTGTTCCTGATGGGATACCGTAGATGGTGTCTACGCCCCATGTCTTCAATACGTTGAGCATTGCTGCAGATGCAGTAATTTTTCCTTGAGTCATAATAACTCCCCTTCAATAAAATAAATTTTCAGTTGTTGAAAATATTTCCATTTGTGAATGAAAACGCTTCAAGAAACTTTACTCTACCAATTTATCATGTTTTTTCGCTCTTGTATAAGAATATGCTCATAGATGATATAGAACTATTACATAACACAATGCTCTTTTTTTGAGAAAATTTCACAAACTATATTAGAATAGGATATTTTATTATAATTTGCATGCACCTCTAAGACTTGTAGCTGTAGGAAATCGAACAAAAAGAGACTGGGACAAAAGTCCTAGCCTCTTAATTGTTTTTGGATTGTTGAGCAAGACGCAGTGGTTGAGTGGGCTCTACTACATTGATTTCATTAGCTTTTACAGCCCTACTCAACTGTGCGGAGGTGAGACGACGAAATCGAATTCTAACGAATTACCGATTTCTGCCCCACTCTCTTTTTATTTCATTTAATCAATTTTCGCAACATTGAGAAGCAGCGAGCTAGTCAAAACAGACACAGAACTTAAGGCCATGGCAAGACCTGCTAGTTCTGGATTGAGGGTCAATCCCAGTCCTGCAAAGACTCCAGCAGCAATTGGAATCCCAAGGATATTGTAGATAGAGGCCCAGAAGAGATTGAGTAAGATCCTGCGGAAGGTCTTTTGACTCATGTCAAAGGCGCGCACAACGCCAAGTAAATCATTTTGCGTGAGCACGATGCCACCGGACTCGATCGCAATATCCGTTCCAGATCCCATAGCGATCCCCACATCCGCGATCGAGAGAGCTGGAGCATCATTGATCCCATCTCCAACAAAGGCGACCTTGCTAGCTTCTTGCAGTTTTTGGATGGCGCTAGCTTTTTCTTGAGGAAGGACATCAGCAATGACGGTGTCAATTCCCACTTGCTTAGCAATAGCTTGGGCCACCCGTTCATTATCCCCCGTTAACATGACCGTTTTCAAGCCCCGTTCTTTGAGCTTTTTGATCGCTTCTTTTGAGCTGGCCTTCGGAGCATCTTGAATGGCAATCAAGCCAATCACTTGCCCATCCACAGACAAACTGATCACTGTTTTGGCCTGCTCTTGCAACTCTACCATCCGTTTTTCAAGCTCCGGATCCATCGCTGTCCCGTCATGAAGTTTGCCATTTCCCAAGGTCACCAACTGCTGGTCGATCTGACCTTGGACCCCTTTTCCTTCAATCGCTTGGAAGTTTTCCACAGGGGATAACACCAAACCTTTTTCTTCTGCTTGGGATAACACCGCTTGGGCTAGTGGATGTTCTGAAAAAGTTTCAAGACTAGCAGCCAGTGTCAAGACACGCGCTTCATCTCCTACAACATCGGTTACAAGTGGTTGGCCAATGGTAATAGTCCCTGTCTTATCAAACACAACGGTTTGAATCTTTTGCACTTCTTGAAGAACTGTTCCATTTTTAATCAGAACGCCCATCTTGGCACTACGGCCGGTTCCGACCATCAGGGCTGTTGGGGTTGCTAAACCAAGGGCACAAGGACAGGCAATAATGAGGACAGAGACTGCATAGAGCATGGCCTCTTGAAGCGACGCGCCCAAAAGCACGGACCAAACCCAGAAAGTCGCAATGGCCAAAATCGTCACCACTGGAACAAAGATACCTGAAATCTTATCCGTCAAATCTTGAATAGGAGCACGACTGGATTGGGCCATTTTGACAAAGTCCACAATTTGAGATAAGAGGGTCTCACTACCGACTTTTTCAGCCTTAAAGAGAATGGTCCCATTGCTGTTGATAGTGGAGCCGATAACTGCATCACCAACTGATTTTTCCACAGGCAAGCTTTCACCTGTCACCATCGACTCATCAATGGTCGTACTTCCTTCTACAATCGTCCCATCAACCGCGATCTTTTCCCCAGGACGGACCCGAATCAAGTCATCAATTTGGATATCTTCTGCCGCCACCTCGACATAGTTCCCATCACGGAGAACTTGAGCCGTTTTTGCCTGCAAATCCAACAACTTTTCCACAGCCTCGGAGGCATTGTTACGCATCCGTTCTTCAAAGATTTGCCCTAAGAGGACAAAGAAGATGATAAAACCCGCAGCCTCAAAGTATACTGGCTGACCAGTAAAAAGGGCAAATACACTATAGACATAGGCTACCAGGGTTCCAAGAGCTACCAAGGTATCCATATTGGAATGGTGCTTCTTAAATGAGGCCCAGGCACTCTTGATAAAAGGAACTCCTGCTACCAACATGATCGGCGTTGTCGCTAGAAAAGTCCCCCAGCGACTGACTGGATGGGATACAAATCCTGCCATCATCCCGATCATCAAGATCAATAAGGGAAGAGTAAAGATACTAGTAATCCAAAAGCGACCCCGTAAACTTAAGACACGACGGCGTTTTTCCACAACCGTGTAGGAACCCTTTTGCATCTTCATTCCACATGAAAACTCGAAGTCCCCTGTTTCTGTCGGAGTAAAGGATATCACCTTATCCACACCGACTTCCAAAGGCTCTAAAATCCCCTGATCTTCAAACAAAATTTCCTTGTAACAGCCGGAAGGATTGACCCGATGGAAGGTGATTTCAGCAGGGATCCCTTTTTGAAGTTGAAATTCCTTTGGACTATAGCCTTTTTCTGCTGTAATACGGATCTTTTGCACTCCGTTTTCCACAACTGCTTTTTGTTTTTCTACCATACCTACTCCTTTATTCCACAATCATGTGACCATGCATCATGTTCATTCCACATGAATACCCATATTCGCCCGCTTTTTCTGGCGTAATTTCAATGACATGTTTTTCACCTAAAGGCAAATCTTCATGAACGCCAAAATCTGGAAAGATCACTTGAGCCAGACATGAAGATGGATCCTTGCGATTAAAGATGATCCGGGCTGGAACATTCTTTTTCAGGACAATGGTTTCAGGCGAATAGCCCCCCATGACTTCGACTTCAATTTCTTGATAACCTGATTTCTGACGAGCGTGGTCGCTTACCTTTTCATGCTCTGCAAAGAACCACCAAGCAATAAAAGCAACCACAAGTAAACAAACAATACTAATCAACAATCCAAACATGGAATTTCCTTCTTTCTATTACATACAATTGCAAGGGACTGTTTCGACAGCCTCTGCTTTCTTTTCTTCCAGGACCTGCTGCAGCTGATTAAGATCTGCAAGCGTAAAGTCACTCGCCTGAATCAAGTTTTCAAGCACCTGGACAATCCTTTTGGAGCAAACCTTGTCTTTCACATCCTCAACGACCAAGTCTAAACTCTGGTCCTGCTTCAACAAAGCCGAGTAAACAAAGGCTTTGCCTGATTTTTCTCTAGTCAAACATCCTTTCTCCACCAAGCGGGTCAAGAGAGTCTTGACCGTCGACTTCGACCAGTCAAAGCGCTCGGACAAGACGGCGATCAAATCCGTGCTGGTCTGCTTGCCTTCCATCCAGATAATCTTCATGATGCGCCATTCCGCATTGGAAATTTGCATGACCTCTCCTTTCTAAATCTACATTTGTAAATCTTATAATCCTATTTTACCTCTAAGATTTACATTTGTCAACCAAAAGTTTTTAAAAAAAATCTTCCTTTGAAGATTTGTCTGGTTGGGCTTTTTTCGCTCCCTATTTTTATCTCTATAACGTCTCCTGCAAAGCCTTGGACAGGGCTGCATAGCCAGCAATGGTCAGATGGAGGCCGTCCCTTGTGTAGTCTGGGCGCAGCTGGCCTCCCTCGTCCAGAAAAGCATCGTAGAGATCAATAAACTGGACATTCATGTAGGCGCTAGCCAGCTGGCGATAGGCTTGATTAAGGGCCTGAATCTTTTCATTGCTGCGGACATAGACCGTGCTCTTGTAGGCTGGAGTTTCATTGACGGGAAGGACAGACAGCAACTGGATCTGAGCCAGAGGATAATCACGAGAAATCTCCTGAATAATGGCTTCTAAATTGGCCAGCGTTTCTGTCTGAGGCATCTCCTTGCCAATATCGTTGGTACCTATCAGGATAAAGACCTTATCCAAAGCCTGACCAAAGAGATGGGCATCTAGGTTTTCTAAAAGCAAATCAGTCTTATAGCCCCGAATGCCGCGGTTGAGCAGCCTTTTATCCGTCTGCAGGAGTTCATAGAGAGGATAGTATTCCACAATGGAGTCTCCGATAAAGATGATGTCTGGCTCCTTGACGGAGAGTTGATTGAGCTCTCTGTAGTTTTGCTGCAATTTTGCCTGCTCATTGAGAAGCCATTCTTCTAATAATTGTACTGCCATTATCCCTTTTCCTCTTCTAAGTATTGCTCAATCACTTGTAGAACACCGGCTTCTGTATTGGCCGGCGCTAGGTAATCTGCTACCTTTTTGACTCGCTCATCGCCATTTTCCATAGCGTAAGAAATACCAGCTAATTCAAGCATTTCTATATCATTTTCACTATCCCCAAAAGCCATGATTTCCGAGCTTTGAATCTGCCACTTAGCCATCAGCTGCTGCAAGCCCCAAGCCTTGTGCATCCCATCTTGGAGAATGTCAATGGCTCCATAACCACTAGCAACCGCGCTCAATCGGCCTGCAAAATGCTGATTAATCAGACGAGCATGCTCTGCTGCTGCAGCCTCTTCTACCATCATACTCATTTTCAAGACCTTGTCAAGGGGATAATCCTGAAGGCTTGGCACAAAGTTCATCCGCTTATGGAAAAGCTGGGCCATTTCCTTGGTCATGACTTTTTCAATCAAGGGAAACTCTGTCCCCTCTTGGACAAAGCCGCCTCTTTCAGAGGTCACAACCAGCTGAAGCTCCCTTTCACGCCCAGCAAAGTAAGCCAGCGCATCCCTAATCAATCCAGGTTCCCAGAAACTGCTCATGCTTAGCTGGTTCTTTTCAAAAATCCTCGCTCCGTTGGCGACTACCAAGGTCATGCGTTCTACCAAATCTCCCAATAGCAGTCGCATCCGTGGAATTTCATTGCCAGTAGCCACCACAAAGCGAATGTCTCTCTTCTCCAGCTCATCTAAAATAGTAGTCAGACGAGGCAAATCCAGCTGTCCCTGTCCATCCAGCAAGGTTCCATCCATGTCTGTCGCTATCATCTTTACAGTCATCTTTTTATCCATTTCTATCTTTATCATCTGGTTTTTACTGTTCCTTTTCCAGAAGACCTCTAACTTTTAGACATATTATACTACTTAAAAAAGTAAAAAGAAAGGCGAGAAGAGGCGAATAAGACAGTCGATTTTACGAAGGACACTTTTCAATCTTCCAGTTTTATATTATAATCATAGCTATATTCCTGTCGTAAAATTGGAGGTCCTCATGAGCAAAAAAGAAGTCGCATTCCCACGCTACCAGCAGATTGCCGTCGCCATTGCCGAGCGAATTGTTGATGGCAAATATCCCATCGGCAGCAAAATCTATGCCCGCTCTACCCTAGCTAGTAACTTCAATGTCTCCCCTGAGACAGCCCGCAAGGCTATCAATGTGCTGGTAGATCTGGAAATCATGGAAGTCCGTCACGGTAGTGGAGCTTTCATCTCCTCCAAGGAAAAAGCTCAGCAGTTTCTTGAGACCTATAAAGATGTCAACTCTCTGCAGGACCTCAAAAGCAAGCTCCACCAGAGCATCCAACGCCAAGAGGAAGAATTTGCCAACTTTTCCCAGCTGCTCAATCAGCTTCTCAGTCGGACCAAAGATGTCCAGCAGCGCTTCCCTTTTAATCCCTACGAGCTCCAGCTCTCAGCAGACGCCATCAACCTAGGAAAATCTATCAATGAGCTCAATATCTGGCACTCGACTGGCGCTACCATTGTCGCAGTCCAGCAGGGAGACCAACTCCTAATCTCGCCTGGTCCTTATACCAAGCTGGAAGCCGGCAATACCATCTACTTTGTTGGCAACGAATTATCGGTCGGTTTGATGCATAATTTATTTTTTAATGAAATTGAAACAAACAAGTGAAACAGCGCTTGTTTTTTCTTTATCAAAAAAACAGAATAGACAGGCGAATCAGCGGTCTGACAAGGTTTTTGTGACTTTCAGAAATATTCCAGAAAATCACTCTCCCTATTTTATAATAGCCGAAAAAGGCCGGTCTGACAGTCTTTTGGGTTTGACAAAGTGACCACACGATGTTATACTGTGATGGTCTTTTAAGTGACAACTTTATAAAACAAACATGTAGTCACTTCTGCAAAAGGAGAAATACGTTGAATAAACTAGAAGTAAAACATTTGACTAAAATTTTCGGCAAAAGGCAAAAGCAGGCACTGGAAATGGTGCAGCAAGCCAAAAGCAAAACGGAAATTTTAGAAAAAACCGGTGCTACTGTCGGAGTTTACGATGTAAACTTTGAGGTCCAGACGGGAGAAATTTTTGTCATCATGGGACTGTCCGGTAGTGGGAAGTCTACCCTTATCCGCCTGCTCAACCGATTGATTGACCCGACATCAGGCGACATTTACATCGACGGTCAGGATGTGGCTAAGATGAACGAAGAAGAGCTGCGTGACGTTCGCCGCCATAAGCTCAATATGGTCTTCCAAAACTTTGGACTCTTCCCGCATCGGACCATTCTGGAAAATACTGAGTTCGGTCTGGAAGTCCGAGGTGTTGATAAGGAGGAGCGCACGCACCTAGCTGAACAAGCTCTGGACAATGCCGGTCTCCTGTCCTTCAAGGACCAATACCCCGATCAGCTCTCCGGTGGGATGCAGCAGCGGGTCGGTCTGGCTCGAGCTTTGGCCAACAATCCTGATATTCTGCTCATGGACGAAGCCTTCTCAGCTTTAGACCCCCTCATCCGCCGAGAAATGCAGGATGAGTTACTAGATCTGCAGGCAGAGCATGAGCGTACCATTATTTTTATCACCCACGATCTCAATGAAGCCCTGCGTATTGGTGACCGCATTGCCATCATGGCTGACGGTCAGATTATGCAGATTGGCACCGGTGAGGAAATCCTGACCAATCCAGCCAACGACTTCGTTCGAGAGTTCGTTGAAGATGTGGACCGCTCCAAGGTCTTGACTGCCCAGAATATCATGACAACGCCACTGACTACTAACATTGACATTGACGGACCAACCGTGGCTCTTAATCGGATGAAAAAAGAAGAGGTCAGTATGCTGCTGGCTGTGGATAGGAAGCGGCATCTCAAGGGCAGTCTGACTGCCGAAGCTGCCCGCGATGCCCGTAAGCAACATCAAGCACTGGCTGAAGTGATTGATAAGAACGTCCGCAAGGTCACTCAGGAAACCCTGATTACTGATATTTTCCCGCTGATTTACGATTCACCAGCGCCTCTGGCCGTTGTAGATGATAAGGACAAGTTAGTCGGCGTTATTATCAAAGGTCGAGTCATTGAAGCCTTGGCCAATACTACTGAATCTGAAGAATAAGGGAGGTTCGCATTTTGAATATTTTACAACAGCCAATCCCCGTTTCTCAATGGGTTGAGTCCTTTACTAACTGGGTAACAGATACCTTCTCCGGGCTTTTCTCGGTCCTTCAGGCTATCGGAAATGCCATCATGAATGGGATGACAGACACCCTGCTTTTCATTCCGCCCCTGCTCTTTATCGCAGTCATTACTATCTTTACCTATTTGATTTCCAAGCGTAAGCTGGGACTGCCCCTGCTCACCTTCCTAGGCCTGCTCTTTGTTTACAACCAAGGCCTCTGGGAAAATCTCATGAACACTGTGACCTTGGTCATCGTCTCCAGTGCCATTTCCATTATCATCGGTATTCCACTGGGGATTTGGATGGCTAAGAGCAATCGTGTCGAAGCAATTATCAAGCCCTTGCTGGACTTTATGCAGACCATGCCAGCCTTTGTCTACCTGATACCGGCCGTAGCCTTCTTTGGTATCGGTATGGTGCCTGGGGTCTTTGCCTCTGTCATCTTTGCCCTGCCACCGACTGTCCGCTTTACTAATCTAGCCATTCGTCAGATTCCGACCGAGCTGATTGAAGCGTCAGACTCCTTCGGGGGCACTGGCAAGCAGAAACTCTTCAAAGTCGAGCTGCCCCTGGCTAAAAATACCATCCTAGCTGGGGTTAATCAGACCATCATGCTGGCTCTTTCAATGGTCGTTACCGCCTCTATGATTGGGGCGCCAGGACTGGGCCGCGGCGTTCTCTCTGCCCTGCAGCATGCCGACATCGGTTCTGGATTTGTCAATGGGGTATCTCTGGTTATCTTGGCCATTATCATTGACCGCCTGACCCAGAAGCTCAACCAGCCTCTGGCTAAAAAATCACCGGTCACTGCCAAGGAAAAACGCAACAAGATTATGCTCTGGTCTGCTCTGGCTGCTGTCATCCTGACAGCCTTTGTCGGAAATCAAGTAACCAAGCTTCAGCAAAGCAAAAAAGAAAAGGTCAACCTTGCCTATGTTGAATGGGACTCCGAAGTTGCCTCAACCAATGTCATAGCGGAAGCTCTCAAGGAAATGGGCTACGATGTCACCATCACACCGCTGGACAATGCCGTTATGTGGAAGTCCGTTGCTAATGGCGAAGCCGATGCCATGGTTTCCGCCTGGTTGCCGACCACCCATGCTGCTCTCTATGAGGAGTACAAGGACAAGCTAGTGGACTTGGGGCCAAACCTTGAGGGCGTTAAGACAGGGCTAGTCGTACCAAGCTATATGGATGCTGACTCTATCGAAGACCTGTCAGACCAAGCCAAGAAAACTATCACAGGTATTGAGCCCGGCGCTGGTATCATGACCGCGACTGAGAAGACTATGCAAGAATACAGCAATCTCAATGGCTGGAATCTTTCTTCTTCCTCAACAGGAGCCATGACCACTGCTCTGGATCAGGCTATTAAGAATAAAGAAGATATCATCGTAACCGGCTGGTCACCTCACTGGATGTTCTCCAAATATGACCTCAAGTACCTCAAGGATCCTAAAGGAACCATGGGTGGTAAGGAAGCTATCCACACTATGACTCGGAAAAATCTAGACAAGGACTTACCAGAAGTCAATAAGGTCCTGGATAACTTCAACTGGACTCAAAAGGATATGGAAGAAGTCATGCTTAAGATTAACGAAGGCAGCTCACCAGAAGCTGCAGCCAAAGAGTGGATCAAAAACCACCAGAAAGAAGTCGAAAGCTGGAAGAAATAAAAGCATAGAAAACCCCTGAGATACTGTTATCCCAGGGGTTTTGATTGGCTTCTTCCTTGCCTTACAAGGCTTAGGCATCTTTTAAAGATTGCTTCTATTTGGATCATCATTCTTTAATAGCATCTTCGTATCTGTCAAAGGCATAGTGGCTCTGTGCGTAGAGTGGATTATCCATGGCCAATAGCAAGTATTCATTTTCTTTTTTAGCGCTATCTCCATCAGAGTCATTCCAGGTAACATCTAAAGCCAGCCACTGACCATCTACTTTTGCGAAGTTCCAAGCATGCGGGTCAAAATCATCTGTATTTCCACTCACATACATGGTTTCGAGACCAGCTTCCTGAGCGAGGGCCTGGAAGGTTACAGCATAAGCCTGACAGACTCCCTTACCCTCAAATAGCGGACCAGTAATATCAAAACTAGATTCATACTTGCGAATACCGTCTTGCATATCTTTAAACGCTTTTGAAATAGCCTCTTCTGATTCTTTATTCTCAATAGATGTTTTGTAATTCAAAAAGCCTTGGTAAGCAGCCTTATCATAGCTAATATGCTCAATCATATACTGATTAATTGCCTCAATCTTTTCTCGGTCGCTCATCTGGTCTTTGATGATGTCTTTGACAATCTCTTTGACTTTTTTTCGGGCCTTCTTATATTTGGCAGTTTCATCAGCATCGTATTTAAAACTTACCACATGTTGCTTAGCATCAATGGCAGGAACCACTCCCTGCTGAATGACTGGATTCTGCTCTAAAACATCGTGAAGCAATTCACTGACATCTCCTTCACTCAGCTCTGGAAACTCACTGTAATCAACATATTCAGCATCTGACAGAAGAGCCTTGGCAAAATATTCCTGCGCTGCACTTCTGGCTGCCACTCTTTCCTCAATATCACTAACATCATGAACGACTGTTTTACCCTTGAGATCCAAGTCAGCCTGCTCTACGCTGATATATTTCTCTGAAACACCCGACTTGCTTTCCTCTTTATTGACCTTTTCATTATGTCTATCTACAACAGGCTGCACTTCTTCAACACTGGCCTGTTCAATGAAAAAGTCCGTTTTGACAGTAGGCATGCCCTTGATAGAGACCAGACATCTGACATCCCGGCCTTCTTTTTCAATTTTTTCATAGACGATTGGAAAGTTCTGAATCTGGCCATCCATCATCTGCAGCGGTGCTTCTTCAGGAATATTTCCTTTCTGCCGCAGGGCAGAAACCTGGTCAGAAAAAGTCCGAAAATCGATTTGATTCGGCATCAGTTTCGCAAAGCTATCAGATGAGATAGGATTGCTGATAGTTCCTAAAGCTTCTTTGTCTTTAAGGGGAACAACAAGGAGTTCATAAGGCTTTTTCTCAACCGTTTTCTTACTGTAATCCTGGTCGTAAGCCTGCAGCAACCGTTGTCTGGCAAGAATTGGATCATCACCAGAACGGCCGCCGTTGCGGCTATCATAGTGGGTAGGTAAATCTGTCCGATACACTGTCGAAGTGACCCGATCGACCTCTTTATAGTTATAAAGGCCTGTCTTCGTATCACTGCCAGGCATGGTCACATACTCTCTTTTTATAATGGAATAAGAGTCCGCTCCCGGTACTTCCGTCCATTCCAGCTGCAAGCGACCATCTCCGAGCAGGCTGCTCTTAGTTTTCAGAGCTAGCTTGTCACGCCCTTTCTTATCTATCTTAACGATCCAAAGTTTTGGCTTTTTAAGTTTTTTACCTGTGCGCTCATCATCCCGTTGCAGCAAATAGAGCGTATCAAAAACACCCCAGCTCTCACCTTGCTTGGCTAGACCATATTCCGTATGCTCTCCATTTGCCTCCACTCTAGTCGCAGAGAAATGATAAGCTGGCTCAATCACTATCTGCCGCTTATCATTCATCTTAAAGTCACCCCCTAAAATAGCTCGTAAGTTGCTGTCCCCATAAATTTCAAAGGAAGAAATCAACTCGGTCTGTCCTTCATGTGGCAGTGTCTCAAAATCGTTAGGCTTTTGTACCTCTGTCGGAAATGTAATAGGCTCATTTTCCTTGATCTGAATGACCTTTTCTTGGACATCATAAGGAGTATTTTTGCTGTATTTTTCTCTCAGCTTACGAACACTTTCCGAAAATTGGCTACCTTGCTCTCCCGGACCTCCACCGTTCTTTTGAAAAAGACTGCAGCCCATCAGAAAACAAATCAACAGAGTAAGCAGAGAAATGAAACGGATTTTCCTACTCATGATTTCCCCTCCTGAAGTAAATATTCTTAATATATTATACCATATTTTATTTGAGGTGTCTTTGTTTTTTGTAAACGGATTCAAATATCTGCAATTTTGCGAATAAACTCTTAATTTTTTTATAGAGACAGCTTCCCTCAAACTACTGCATTTTCTCCTCTTGCTTTTAAAATCAAGAGGCTTCAGCCAATTACCTCCTTAAAACATAGAAAAAACCAAGCCAGATAGAACTTGGTTTATTTTATAAGGAGCCATTCTATTTTGTTTAAGTCATTCAATCCTGATAGAGACTGTCTCCATTCGTCGCAATGACTTCTTTGTACCAATCAAAAGATTTTTTCTTGTAGCGGGCTAGAGTTCCGCTACCGTCATCGTTGCGGTCAACGTAGATAAAGCCATAACGTTTGCTAAGTTCTGCCGTGCTGGCTGAAACCAGGTCAATACAGCCCCAAGTTGTGTAACCTAGCAATTCTACGCCATCTTCCAGCGCTTCTCCTACCTGTTGCAAATGCTGTTTGAGATAATCAATGCGGTAGTCATCTTCAACCGTTGGGCCAGTTGATCCATCCACCAAGACATCCTTGGCACCGAGACCATTTTCCACGATGAAGAGAGGCAGCTGATAGCGGTCATAAAAGCTATTTAGCACCAAGCGCAAGCCGACTGGGTCAATCTGCCAGCCCCATTCTGAGCTAGCCAGATGAGGATTTAGGATGCCACCTAGAAGATTGCCTTGGCCGGAAGAATAATTTTCCGGATCATGAGCCGCAACCACACTCATGTAGTAGGAGAAGGAAATAAAGTCTACAGTATTTTCAGCCAAAAGCTCTTTGTCGCCCGGCGCAAACTCAATCTCAATCCCATTCTCCTTGAAGAAACGATTGATATAGGCAGGGTATTTCCCACGCGCATGGATATCAGAGAAGAGATAGTTTTGATTTTCAAATTCCCGAGCTGCCAGCACATCTTCTGGCTTAGGCGTCATAGGATAGGCTGGCATAGCCAGAACCATACAACCAATCTTAAAATCAGGATTGATCTCATGACCAATCTTCGTTGCCAAGGCAGAAGCCACCAGCTCATGATGGACTGCTTGATAGAGGTCCTGCTTGGATAACTCTTCAGCTGGCGTGGCAATGCCACCGCTCATAAAGGGCGCATGGAGAACAGAGTTGATTTCATTAAAGGTCAGCCAATACTTGACCTTGTCCTTATAGCGGGTAAAAACCGTGCGAACATAGCGCTCGTAGAAGCCAATCAAATCACGGTTGGCCCAGCCATTGTACTGACGCGCTAAATGCAGGGGCGTTTCATAGTGAGACAGGGTAATCAGCGGCTCAATGCCATATTTGGCCAGCTCGTCAAAGAGATTGTCGTAGAATTGCAGACCAGCTTCATTGGGCTCCAGCTCGTCTCCATTTGGAAAAATCCGAGACCAGGCAATGGAAGTTCGGTAGACCTTGAAGCCCATCTCCGCAAAGAGGGCAACGTCCTCCTTATAGCGATGGTAGAAATCAATTCCTTTCAGCTTGAGATTATCTGGTGTCGGCTCCTCGGTAATCAAAGGATTGCAATCACCTGGCGTAGCTGGCACACCGCCTTTTGGAGTCACATCCTGAACAGACAGGCCTTTTCCATCCAGATTATAGGCGCCTTCATACTGGTTGGCTGCAGTTGCACCGCCCCAGAGGAAATTCTGCGGAAATTTACCCATTTGCATTTTCTCGCTTTCGTTTTTTTTATATTTATATTATAATAGTTGTCAAACATATTTTCTAACACAATTATCTTAATAAATTGTACTATTCTATGAAAGAGTGTCCTCATGATTGATTTAGGCCAACTACATAAAAATACCGTTTTTAAAAACCAAGGAACCCCTTATTCTCTGACCCGCACCATCACTGAAAATGGTCATCCAGATATTCTTTTCCACTGGCATACCGATGTTGAAATGATTTATGTCCACGAAGGAAAAGCACAATTTCATATTGACGACGACTACTTTAACAGCGAAAAAGGTGATATTATCCTGATTCGCCCCAATGCCCTGCACTCCATCCACCCCATCAACGACGAGCGCCATTATATGGACGCTATTAATTTCCATCTGGATCTGATGGGCTATTCTGCCATGGATCAAGCCAGCATCAACTATCTGCAGCCCCTCTACAATGGCCAGTTGGACTTGACTCATGTTATCAAGCCTACGGATACAGCCTATGCCGAGATTCGCCAGTGCCTCTTAGCAGCTATGGAAACAGGCTATTTCCGCAAATCTCACTACGAATTTCAGCTCAAAGCCCAGCTCAACCAGCTCTTCTACCTGCTCTTTGAGAATGGCTATGTCATTTCCAAAGACCTGTCACCCGAAGGCTATCGCAAGGAAGAAAAGATTCGCTCCATTATCGACTACATCAATGCCCACTACCAAGAAGACCTGAATATTGACCAACTGGCTGGCATCTGTGGCTACAGCTCCACCCATTTCATGAACTTCTTCAAGAAGCATCTGGGCGTTTCCTGCATTGAGTACCTAATCCAATTTCGCTTGCGCAAAGCAGCCGAACTCCTGCAGCACTCCAATCTCTCTGTACTGGAAATCTCCAGCCAAGCAGGATTTAATAACCTATCCAACTTCAACCGCCAGTTCAAAAAATACTACCAAATGACACCAAGCCAGTATCGGAAGAAATGAAGCTCTAAAATGGAAAATAAAAAAACGAATGCCTGCTGACAAAATATGCTAGGAGGTATTCGTTTTTTGTAATGCTAATATTATAAGAAGTATAGAAGCAGCAACATGTTTTGTAAGATATTATTCTAGATCTCGGTCCCTGCCTTCTGAGCCATAGACTCTGTGATAGGCTTTGACATAAAAAGATATGGGTTTATCTGATTCGTTTTGGACAGTGATATCTTGATCACTGTCGCTTACACTAAAAACAAACGTTCTATTTTGGGTAAAGTTGACATCAATGCTATAGTTTTCGTTAAACTCAACACCTAAATCGGATAAAGCCTGTTCGTTTGGGATTGTTATCCCCCCATCCTTTTCATTATAGTAGTGAACAGACTTTTTTTCTGCATCGTAGATATACTCATTTTCATCTATCTGCTCTCTCAAATAAGAATCATAAATTCTAATTTTCCCATCTGTTTTATCTTTAAATTTTAAAACACTGACTCCTGAACCCTTTATTAGGTCAAGATAAGGCTTTTTAATCTTTACATAAACAGCTTCGCCTGGCTTTAATTTGACTAATTGATAGGAGCCGCCATGATCTTCTTCGACAAAATAAACCAGATTCCAAATCAAGGTTCCCAAAAAGAGTAGACTAATCAATTTCCCATAAATGCTTTTGTAGAAAGGTTTCTTTATACAGATATAAACTATCCATGAAACGATAAAAACAACAAAGATAAACAAGAGTGGTAAAAAGTGAATTAAAAAGTCTATTAAAAGGAAAAGTTGTTCAAAAAAATGCATATTTCGTCTTTCTTTAATTCTCAATCAATATTTAGTTTCAACAAACAAGGATAAAGCTAGTCCCTATCATTTCATTTGGACTGTTCTCCTTACGAACTCATCATTTCTATACTAGCAAGTTCAGCAGAAGATTGAAGAGCCCCAGCCAAAAGATAGCTAGCAGCAAATTGCGCCCCTGCTTTTCTTTGAAGAAATTTCTCCGCAAAAACAGGCAGAAAACCAGCAAGACCAGAGAGCACACTAGCAACAAAAACAAGATAAACATGGGTATAACATACAAAAGTAGCCACAAACCAAATTGCATTTCATTTTCTTTCTAATAAAATAAATCAAAATGATAGATGAGCTCAAAAGCGGTCAGTTTCATTCATTAACAGCTCTATAAACCTTTTTAATTATAACAAAGTCCTCATTTTTAAAACAGCAAAAACCAGATTGGCAAATCCAATCTGGCTAACAATCATATCAAGCAATTTATTGCCCCGGCCAATTCAGTCCAACATGAGAATTCATTTCCTGATAGGCGGTATCAATCCGTGCTCTGGTTTCTTGATCCAGTTTGTCTCGATACTTGCCACCTTCGATAAAGTCATCCAAAATCCAGGTCTGATAAGTGTATAAAGGTAGACCGTCTGCCGAAATAGTACCTTTTTCCACTCGACTGACCCAGCTCGGATGAGCCTGGGCACTTTTTATCTGTGTGCCCTTTGATGTCTTTTCAATGGTAACATCCATCAGCACTCCGCGTTCGGTCCAATGAGCATTTTCAATTTCCTCCATGGTTTCGATGCGCTGATTGGAAATGAAATTCCCCATGGAATACATGATCAGCTTCTTCTGACCATCTTTCTCTAAAATCTCTGCCGGCTCAACCACATGCGGATGCCCTCCAAAGACGATATCTGCTCCCCAGTCAACCATTTTATGGTAGAGTGTCATCTGCTCCTCTGTCGGCTCCAGCTGGTACTCTATCCCCATCTGAGGCATGACGATTGTAATATCTGCTTCCTTTTCTGCCCGCTCAATCTCGGCCCGCATCTTTTCTTCATCCAGATCGGACAGACGATTATCATAGTCTTCCTGACTGAGCAGCCCCTCCATACCATTGTAACCATAGGAGTAAGCCAGCAGTGCAATCTTAATGCCTTTGACTTCCTTTATCAAGAGCGGTGCCCGACTGCGGCTTTCATGCGGATAAACACCAATGGGAGTGATTCCCTCTTTTTCAAAAGCCTGAGCTGTAGTGAAAACTCCCTCCAAGCCAGAGTCTAAAATGTGATTATGAGCCAGGTCCATCACCTGATAGCCAGCATCCTTGATTGCTGGAACTACGGCTTCTGGAGCATTAAAAAGCGGATAGCCATTCAAGGGATAGTCCGGCCGAATCGTGCCTTCAAAGTCCCCTAAGACCAAATCTCCCTGCTGAAGCCATTCCTTAGCATATTGGAAATTCTCAGAAAAATCATAAGTGCCGTCTTCTTTCTGAGCGCTCAGATAAAGGCCATCGTGATAAAGCAAATCCCCAGTTGCCATGATGCGAACCGTCTGATTCTGAGAGGAATCTGACTGCTGCTCTTTCTTACTAGGAGACAGAAAGGTAAAATCCTGCAAATGTTCTGACAGGAGGATTAAGCTGGCTGACAGCCCTACTACGGTCAAAAGCACTCCGACAAACTGGCGATTGCTAAGCTGTTTTTGAAAGATTTTGGGACGAGGAAATGGAAGTCCCTTAAACCAGTCCCGCCAAGCATGGTAAGCATCTGCCAGCAGACTATGCTCCGCAGCAAAATCAGATATCTTCTTCCAAAGTTCCTGAAAAAAAGTCTGAATCTTCTCCCAAAGAAATTTTTTATCCATCACATCTCTCCGCTTTTCTTGCTTGATAATAGTGCATCAACATTTACTATATTGTACTATTTTTACTGCCAAAAGAAAAGGAACGGAAAGCAAAAAGCAGGAGCTGGGAGAAGCATGCTACAATCTTCAAATTGTGGCAATCTCTTCCATTCTCCAGCTTCATTTTCTATTTTTTCAAATCTAAGAGCCGATCACCGAGCTGAATTTCTCCTTTTGCAAGGACTTCAATCTGCTTATAATTAGCTGTGTTAGTAACAATGATTGGAGTTGTCACTGGATAACCAGCCTCCTTGATAGTATCGATATCAAAGCTAAGCAAAAGCTGGCCTTTCTTGACTTTAGAGCCTTGGACAACATGGGCTGTAAAGCCTTTTCCGTCAAGGGCTACTGTATCCATACCGACGTGAATCAGCAATTCTGCTCCATCATCCGTAGCCAAACCAATAGCATGGTTGGTAGGGAAGAGCAGGCGAATGACCCCATCAGCAGGCGCTACTACTTCACCCACACTAGGCTCAATGGCAACTCCTTTGCCCATAGCTCCGCTGGCAAAGACTGCGTCCGGAGTGTCCTCAAGAGCGATTATCTCGCCAGCTAATGGACTGGTTACGACTTGCTCTGTAATTCCCGCTGAGACTTTTTCTTTTTCAGAATCTAAAGACTCGGCAGCATCTTTTTCTGACGGGCCACCGAAAAGATTTGGAATCTTGACTAGCTGAGTCAGGCCAAAACCTAGCACAAAGTTTGCCACAATGGCAATGAGGAAGTGAATCAAAGTCATGCTATTGCCAGCTTCGATAAAGGATGGAATGGCAAAGAGTCCCAAACCACCCATAACCTGCATTTTGACATCAAAGAAAGCCAGATAAGCACCAGTCAGTGCCCCAGAAATACAGGTTATGATAAACGGTGAACGCATAGGGAGGGTGATACCGTAAATAGCCGGCTCCGTCACACCAAAAAGAGCTGATATAAAGGCCGGAATCGAAAGCTGACGAACTTTATCTTCTTTGGTGCGCATCATGATATTGATCAGGGCACCTGCCTGAGCAAAACAGATCGCAATAGTGGCAACAAGTATGACCCCCGGACCCTTTTGGAGCTCCAAGATTGCTAGCGGTACCAAGCCCCAGTGAAGACCAAACATGACCAGAACCTGCCAAGCAGCCCCTAGGACGATACCATACAGCACCGGACTAAAGTCATAGATACCTGTAAAGAGAGCACCAACCAAATCAGAAGCCCAGCTCATAACTGGACCGATAACCAGAAAGGCCAGTGGCACTGTAATTAAAAGGGTAAAGAATGGTACGATAAAGACTTTGACAACATCGGGAATGATCTTTTTAAAGCCTTTTTCAATCTTGGCCCCAACCCAAACAGCTGTAATCACTGGAAGGACTGTTGATAGGTAGCTAGATGCAGGGAAGATAATAGGAAGACCGAAGAAAGTCGAGAAAATCGGAGACTCGATTGGTGTACCAGCAAATAGTGTATAAAGCGGTTTTTCCGCCGTAAAGCTAGCTGCGATATTTGGATAAACCAAAGCAAAGCCGATAGCCAAAGCCGTGAACTGATTCATCTTGAAACGTTTAGCAGCTGTAATAGCCAAAATCAAAGGAAGGAATTGGAAAAGACCATCTCCTGCTGCATTGAGAACAACATAAGCACCATCTGTTTTGGCAACGCCTAAGGCTGCCATAATAGCTACCACACCTTTGATCATACCTGCTGCAGACAAGGTACCGAGCATCGGCTGGAAGAGGCCAGATACGAGAGCAATGAAGCGGTCAAACAGATTTCCTTCTACAGCATCATCATCTGCATCAACACTGCCTTCACCAGCAATTCCAGCAACCTTGAGCACCGTTTCATAAACATCTGGCACATGATTACCAATAACAACTTGATATTGACCACCGGCCTTGACAACCGTTACAACTCCGTCGCGCTTCATCAGATAGTCTGTATCTGCTTTTGATTCATCCTTCAGAGAAAAGCGCAAGCGTGTCACGCAGTGTACCAGTTTGGTGATGTTGTCCTTGCCACCTACATGGGCAATAATATCCTGAGCTAATTCTGTATAGTCTTTAGCCATAATGGATCCTCCTTGTATTTTTTAGGTTGGCAGTTTCTTCCTATTCCCGGAAAATAGGGCACGAAAAAAACCTAAACACACACCAAATAGAAAGCAAGAAACTGCTTTATATCTTGTATTTGCTTAGGTTTTGCCTGCTTGACCAGTAACAATCCATAAGTCCATTATATCAGAAGTCAGAGAAAATGCAAGCGTTTTCCGAATAATTTGTCGAATTTTATAAAAACAAATGGAAGCAAGGCTTGTTCCTCACTTCCATTTTAAGCTTTTACACTTACACAAAACTCCCTAGATCAACAGTCAGCACTTGGCCGTTTCGGACAACCTGCTGCCCTGCAATGTAGACATCCTGAACATCGCTGCCTTTGACTGCATATACTAGGTGCGATAGCATATTTTCCAAAGGATAGAGATGAAGTCGTCCCTTAGGCTGAATGACAATGAAATCGGCTTGCTTGCCCGCTTCCAGACTGCCGATTTTCTTCTCTAAGCCCAGAGCTTTGGCTCCTTCAATGGTCAAAGCTTTCAAGGCCTGCTCAATCGTAAACTGGGTCGCATCGCCTGCCCGCATCTTCTGAAGGAGAGCAGCTGTCCGACCTTCTTCAAACATGTCCAGATTATTATTGGAAGCGACAGAGTCCGTCGCTAAGCCAACGGTCACCCCAGCGGCTAGTAAGTCTGTCACTGGAGCTACACCAGAAGCCAGCTTGAGGTTACTGATAGGATTGTGGGCGATGCTGACTGGAGAAGCCGTCAAATCTGCAATCTCTGACGGATTTAGTTCAACTCCGTGAGCAAAAATGGCTGACTGCTCCAAGTAACCCAAACCCTTCAAGAAAGCCAGTGACCGTTTACCATAGCGCTTCAGGATGATTTTATTTTCATCCTGTGTCTCAGCCACATGGATATGAAGCTTCAAATCCAGCTCACGCGCTAGCTCAAGACTGCCCTTGAGCAACTCTTCGTCACAGGCATAAGGCGAATGAGGCGCCACCATAACCTGAAAATCTTCATCGTCATAGGAGAGGATTTTCTCAATAATGGCCCGAGTACGTGCCAGAGTCTCTTCTGCTGTTTCCGACTCTGAGCTAAAGAGTGTTGGTGAGAAATAGCATCGCATACCAGACTGATGCACAGCCTGATAAATCCGGTCAATCTCCACTCCCTGAGGATTATACATGTCGTTAAAAGTCGTTGTCCCTGACAGCAGCATTTCAGCCAGAGCCAGCTGGACAGCCTCGGTCGTTAGATCCGCTGTGAACTGGCTTTCTGCTGGCCAGATATAGTCCTCCAACCACTCATGCAGATTGCTGTCATCACGAATCCCGCGCAGCAAAGTCATGGCCGAGTGAGTATGGCAGTTGACCAGTCCTGGCATGATCCAAGCCCCTTCATAATCCACTGTTTCACTGCATTTCCCTAGCCAGGCTTGATCATAGGGACCACAGTAGGCAATGCGGTCATCCTCAACCACCAATAGCCCTTCCCGGTAAACATGAAATTGGCTGTCACAGGTCACCAGATTGACATTTGTATAAGCTTTCATCCGCCATATCCTCACTTTCCCAACACTTGGCTTCAAGAGATTTTAGCTATTATAACAAGCCTAATCTAATTGTGCAAGTCTTTTAATACAATTATGGCATAAAAAAGAGCCCCAGCTGAGGCCCTAGTTGTCAATCATTATCTATGACTAATCTTCCGTGTCAGGAAATCCCCAACAAACTGAATAAAGAAGATAAGCAGCAAAATAAGAATAGTCGCAAGAATGGTCACATCATGGTTGAAACGCTGATAACCATAAGTCAGGGCAACATTTCCCAGTCCGCCAGCACCAATCGCCCCTGCCATAGCGGTCTCCCCAACCAGAGAGATGAGCGTAACAGTCGTCACTCGAATCAAGTCCGGCAGACCTTCCCGCAGGTAAACACCGACAATGTCCCAGAAAGTTGCTCCACTAGCCTGCGCCGCTTCAATCACTCCTCGATCCAGTTCGGATAAGACCACCTGAACCTGACGGGCAAAGAAAGGAAAAACAGCCAGTGAAAGAGGCACCAAGGCAGCAGTCGGTCCAATCCCAGTTCCCACAATAATCCGAGTAAAGGGATTGATAAGGGCTAGGAGAATGATGAAAGGAATCGCTCGGAAGATTGAGGTAACCTTGTCCAAGACGAAAAAGACAAGTCTATTTTCCAAAATACCTCTCGGCCCTGTCAAGACGAGCAAGAGACCAGCGATAAAGCCTAGAATCCCTCCAATAAAGAAAGGAATGATAGTCATATACAGAGTCAGGTAAATAGCTGTTCCCCAGCCAGCCTGCCCAGACCAGCCCATTCTATAAACATTGGGCATAAATTGTTGAATCAGCTGTAGCATTAGTTACTCCCTTCTTTCAAAACATGCAGCTCTACTCCTGCTTCGCGCAGACTTTCCTGCACCGCCGCCAGTTGCTTGGTCTCTCCAGATAAGATAACGACCATTTCTCCGACTGGTACATGGTCTAAAATCTCAATATTGGCGTGAAGAATATTGGCAGATATGTGATACTGCTTGTAAATATCGTTTATAATGGCTGTGTCCGTCACCACACCTGAGTATTTCAGGTGGGCCAGAATGGAATTTTCCGGCAGGTTTTGCACAATCTTTTGCTGATTGATTTTGATCATGGCCTCGTTGATACCCGTTGCAGTCGTAATGAAGTCTTGGGTCAGCTCATTCTTGGGATTAGAGAAAATATCCAGAACTGAACCTTCCTCAATCAGCCGACCATTCTGCATGACTGCTACCCGGTTGGCAATGTCCTTGACAATCTGCATTTCGTGGGTAATGAGGACAATAGTCAAACCCAATTTTTGATTCAAATCCTGCAATAGAGCCAGAATCTGCTTGGTGGTCTTAGGATCCAGAGCGGATGTGGACTCGTCCGAGATTAGGATTTTGGGATCATTGGCTAAGGCCCGTGCAATGGCCACCCGCTGCTTCTGACCGCCAGACAGCTGGGCAGGATAATTGTCCGCCCGATCTGCTAAGCCTACCAAGTCCAAAAGAGTGTGAACTTTCTTCTCTTTTTCAGCAGCTGATAAAGGTGAATGCTTAAGCGCAAAAGCAACATTTTCCTTGGCTGTCATCTGAGCCATGAGGTTAAAATGCTGGAAAATCATCCCGATATCCTTACGCTTTTGACGTAGCTGAGCCGCAGTAAGCTGAACCTGATGATGATCATAGAAAACCGTATCATCCACCGTAATCTTACCGGCAGACGGCACCTGCAGCAAGTTAATGACACGAACCAGAGTAGATTTTCCGGCACCAGAATAACCTACAATTCCATAAATATCTCCCTGATTAATATGAATGGTCACATCTTCTACGGCCTTAATGTTTTGCTTTTTTTGATTAAAAACGACATCAATGTGATCCAATTTGATAATTTCTTTGCCCATAATTTCCGATTCACTCCTTGATTTGTCCAATATGTGATGTATCCTCTGTAGCCTTTTAGTTTGATTTCCGTCTGTAGCTCGACTAGGGAAATGTAAAATCATAAGTTGCAATCTGTACCAACCTAGCTCAAAGCTAGATACTGTTCAAACTAAATGACCCTAATAGCAGACAAAGGGCTGGAGAAGCTAATCTCCGCCCTTCTTAATCATTTCATTTATTCAATACAATGACCTTCTGCCGGTAAAAAATTACCAAACTGGTTGATCCATGCCATCTGATGATTCTTCGATAACTTTTTTCACTTCATCAGTGTGGTAAGCCTTGATAATTTTTTCAATTGCGTCAGCCTTGTCTGATTTCTTCCAATCTGGTTTCGCTGCAATCAGGTTATACCATTGTTTTGAGTTTTCATTGGCTTCTTCTTTGAAGAGGGCCTTCTTGTAGTCAATACCTGCTTCGCGGACGAAAGTATTATTGACAACTGCAGCATCTGCTGAAGTCAGAGAAGCTGGTGTTTGAGAAGCATCCAACTCAGAAATTGTCAGATTCTTCTTGTTTTCTTTGATGCTGGCAACAGTCGCAAGTTCCTTACCTTTAACATCAAGCTTGATCAAACCAGCTGATTCGAGAAGATAAAGAGCACGACTCTCATTTGTCGCATCATTTGGAACGGCAATCGTACCATTTTCTGGGATGTCTTTCACATCTGTGTATTTATTTTTGCCGTCCTTTGTACCAGAGTAGAGACGAATAGGTGCGATATAAGTATCCGCAACAGACACAAGGTCTGCTCCCTTCTCTTTATTCCAGTTTTCAAGGAAGTTGTAATGTTGGAAAGCGTTGATATCCACATCACCGTCAAGCAGAGCTTGGTTAGGCTGAGAGTAGTCGGTAAACTGTGTATACTCTAATTTAACGCCTGCATTTTCTTTGTCAAGAATCTCTTGAACCTTGTTCCAGCGCGCTTCTTCTGTATCACTCAGGCTCATTACCCCAACCTTGATGGTTACAGGTCCGTCTGCTGATTTGCTCTCCTTACTAGAAGAACCTCCGCAAGCTGCCAAACCCAAGGCTGCAAGGCCGACTAAGCCGATTGAAAAGATTTTTTTCAAATTCATCATTTATTCTCCTTTAATGGACAAAATTCTAAATCTTCTATTTTATAAGATTACTTCTCATTTTACCATGTTAAAGAGAACTTGGCTTATATAAATAATTTATCGCCGTGATAAAAAATTTATATGACCGATTGAAGCATTTGAGTTGATTTTACGCCCTTTTACTGCATGAAGGTAAGCAGATAACCATATCCTTCTGCTTCCATTTTCTCTTTTGGAATAAATCGCAGAGCTGCTGAGTTGATACAGTAGCGCAAGCCGCCTGCTGCTTCTGGACCGTCAGTGAAGACATGCCCAAGATGGGCGTTTCCAGAACGGCTGCGCACTTCGATACGCTCCATGCCATGGCTCTTGTCTTCATAGTGTCTCAGAACTTCTCTGGCAATGGGCCGGCTAAAGCTAGGCCAGCCGCAGCCAGACTCAAACTTATCTCCGGCAAAAAAGAGGGGCTCACCAGTCGTCACATCAACATAAATCCCTTCTTCAAAAGTGGCATTGTAGGCGTTATGGAAAGGACGCTCTGTCGCACTATGCTGGGTCACCTGATACTGCTCTTCCGTCAACTGCTCTTTTAGTTCTACATCCGTAGGCTTCTCGTACTGTCCTGGATCGACCAAGGGCTGATAGGCATCATTGACATTGATATGACAGTAGCCACCAGGATTTTTCTTGAGATAATCCTGATGATAGTCCTCAGCTAGGACATAGTGGCGCAAAGGTTCTAGCTCAACAGCAATCTTTTGTCCCAACTGCTTTTCCTGCTCAGCAAAGACCTGCTCAATGACCGCCTTATCGGCTTGATTGGTATAGTAAACGCCCGTCCGATACTGACGTCCTACATCATTTCCCTGCTTATTGACCGACAGAGGATCAATGACTCGGAAAAAATAGAGCAGGATTTCCCGTAGGCTGACCCGCTTTTCGTCATAGACTAGATGAACTGTCTCTGCATGATCCGTCTGATGAATCAGCTGGTAGTTAGTTGATTCCACCTGCCCATTGGCGTAGCCCACTGTCGTTTCCGCCACACCCTCAATGCGAGAAAAGTACTCTTCCAAGCCCCAGAAGCATCCGCCTGCTAAATAAATTTCTGCCATAAAAACACCTCATTTCTTTGCGTCTATTTTCTCATAAAAGAAGTTGAAATTATAGCAATTTGATTGGAACTTTCTTCAAATTGATATGAAAAGCTGGGTCTTAATGACAATCAACCCAGCCATGTTCTTCATTTCAAATCACTACAACTCTTGTATAGAAGATTACTCCTCAATATACTTCAATTTTCCTCGAAAATCTTCTAAGCTTTCATAGCCTTTTTCTTCCATAATAGTCTTGAGTTCTGTGGTAATGCGCTCGAAGGCTGCCACTCCTTCTTTATGAAGAGTTGTTCCTACTTGCACCATACTGGCACCACAGAGGATATGCTCAAAGGCATCGCGCCCCGTCAGGACACCACCAGTTCCAATGATTTGGATTTCTGGTTTAAGGCGTTGGTAAAAAGCATGGACATTGGCCAAAGCTGTCGGCTTGATGTACTGACCTCCGATACCTCCAAAACCATTTTTCGGACGAATAACCACTGACTCATCTTCTATATAAAGGCCATTTCCGATAGAGTTTACACAATTGACAAACTTGATCGGATATTTGTTAAAAATCGCAGCGGCCTGGTCAAAATGCACGATGTCAAAATAAGGAGGCAGTTTGATGCCTAGGGGCTTGGTGAAATAAGCAAAAACTTCTGACAAGATTTTTTCCGTCGTTTCAAAGTCATAGGCAATCTGCGGTTTGCCAGGGACATTGGGACAGGAAAGATTGAGCTCAGTAATACCTTTAAAGTCACTTACCTGCACTTTCTTAAGAATGGTATGGGTTTCTTCTGGCGACATACCGACCAAAGAGAGGAAGAAAGTGCGATTTGGTTCGCTTTCTTGCAGCTCCAGCAAGTAGTCAAGATAATAATCTAAACCATTATTAGGCAGGCCCATGGAGTTGATAGAGCCCAGTGGGACATCCTGATAGCGAGGCTCTGGATTCCCCTGACGAAATTCCAGTGTCGCCGTCTTAGTCACAAACGTTCCCGCAGCAGAACCTTTGACTTCCGCCAGTTCCTCTTTTGTCATGCAGGCAACCCCAGCTGCATTCATCAGGCAGTTGTCAAATGCAAAACCAGCAATCTGTGTAGATGTCGAAACCATAGTAAAACGCTCCTTTTTCTTCTGAAGGCGAGTGCCTTTAGCTCATTTCCTCTATTATATCACCAAACTCCACTTTTTCATTTTTTAAACCGGCAATTCCTGACTAACGTTCGGAAAACATCCAGTTCGCTCAGCTATTTTCTGGAATATTTCAGAAAACAAATTGTGGAAATTTTTAGAAAATTCAACTTTTTTCTTTACAAGAGAAAAAAAGTCTGCTATAATGTTCCATGTAATAAAATATGACATCTAAAAGATGTCTGTTTTAAAAATTTAAACACATCCTCGTCACACAAGCTGCAAGCAGCTTTTGACAGGATGGTTTACTATTTTATTTAAAGGAGAATGACAGATGACAACTGCTAAAGAATATATCCAAAGCACTTTCGAGACCGTAAAAGCCCGCAACGGACACGAGGCAGAATTCCTCCAAGCTGTTGAAGAGTTTCTCAATACTCTGGAGCCTGTTTTTGAAAAACATCCAGAATACATCGAAGAAAACATCCTAGCGCGTATTACTGAGCCTGAGCGTGTAATCAGCTTCCGCGTTCCCTGGGTAGACCGCGAAGGTAACGTACAAGTCAACCGCGGTTACCGCGTACAATTCAACTCAGCAGTTGGCCCTTATAAAGGCGGACTTCGTTTCCACCCAACTGTAAACCAAGGGATCTTGAAATTCCTCGGATTTGAGCAAATCTTTAAAAACGTCTTGACTGGCCTGCCAATCGGCGGTGGTAAAGGCGGATCTGACTTTGATCCAAAAGGTAAGACTGATGCTGAAGTGATGCGCTTCTGCCAAAGCTTTATGACAGAATTGCAAAAACACATCGGTCCATCTCTTGACGTTCCAGCTGGTGATATCGGTGTCGGCGGACGTGAAATCGGCTACCTCTATGGCCAATACAAACGCCTTAACCAATTCGATGCTGGTGTCTTAACTGGTAAACCCCTTGGATTTGGTGGTAGCTTGATTCGCCCAGAAGCAACTGGCTACGGTTTGGTTTACTACACAGAAGAAATGCTCAAGGCTAACGGCCAAAGCTTTGCTGGCAAGAAGGTGGTAATTTCCGGTTCTGGTAACGTAGCCCAATACGCTCTTCAAAAAGCAACTGAGCTGGGAGCAACTGTTATCTCTGTATCTGACTCAAACGGTTATGTGATCGATGAAAACGGTATTGACTTTGATCTTTTGGTTGATGTCAAAGAAAAACGCCGCGCTCGCTTGACAGAATATGCTGCTGAAAAAGCAACTGCTACTTACCATGAAGGTTCTGTCTGGACTTACGCTGGGAACTATGACATCGCTCTGCCATGTGCGACACAAAATGAAATCAATGGTGACGCAGCTAAACGTTTGGTTGCTCAAGGCGTTATCTGTGTATCTGAAGGTGCCAACATGCCAAGTGACCTGGATGCTATCGCAGTCTACAAAGAGAATGGTATCTTCTACGGACCTGCTAAAGCTGCCAATGCTGGTGGTGTAGCTGTATCTGCTCTGGAAATGAGCCAAAACAGCCTTCGTCTGTCATGGACTCGCGAAGAAGTTGACGGCCGCCTCAAAGACATTATGACAAATATCTTCAACACAGCTAAGACTACCGCTGAAACTTACGGACTTGGCAAAGACTATCTGGCTGGTGCTAACATTGCTGCCTTCGAAAACGTAGCCAATGCTATGATTGCGCAAGGTATTGTTTAACTAATCGATACATCCTATCGGAGGACAAATCATGAACTTGCGGCCAATGGAAGTGAGAGACAATCCAGCTGTAGCGCAGCTCATTCGAGCCAGCCTAGAAGAATTCGGGCTTGATAAACCAGGAACTGTCTACTTTGATTCTCATCTAGATCATTTGGCCGACTATTATCAACATCAAGAGAGGGCGGCTTACTTTATTCTGGAAGATGAAGGCCATCTCGTTGGCTGTGGTGGCTTTGCACCTGTGTCTGATAAGATTGCTGAATTACAAAAACTGTATGTCACTAAAAACTGTCGTGGCAAAGGTTATTCCAGTCGGCTGATAAAGCAGATTTTCCAAGAAGCCCGCCTAGCAGGTTATGAACAGCTTTATCTAGAAACCACTACTGAACTGGCTACGGCCGTGGCCATCTATCAGCACTATGGTTTTACATCACTGCAACAACCACTTTCTAACGCTGCCGGACACCCAGCTATGAATATCTGGATGATAAAATCCCTCTTATCAGATGAATAGATGTCAGTATACTCTGGCTGTCTCAAGAACATCATGACCAACATCCTCAACACAGCTAAAACTACTGCAGAAGCTGACTGACTTGGCAAAGACTACCTGGCTGGTGCTAATATCGCTGCCTTCGAAAACGTAGCCAAAGCTATGATTGCCCAAGGTGTGGGTGTGGTATAAGCACTATCAAACTAAAATTCTAAGAAATCCGACTGCTTATAAAAGCAGTCGGATTTTTATATATCTAATTTTTCAAAAAATTTTCCTGCTGCCTGCTTTTCTTTTAGCTTCTCTAACAGTTCATTCTCCAGGAAAGAACTTAGTTCGTCAAAATCTTGGCAAACCTTAAAAACAGTCTCTCTGTCCAACTGGCCATAAGCTAGTTCATAATAATTCTTCTTATGATGCCAGTTCTGGTCATAGTTGACATCTGTCCGTTGATAGTAAACAATGTTTTGCTTCGGAGTCAGGTAAAGCTTCTGCGTCAGAATGCTTTTCTGATCTTTGGACAGCTTACTGCGGCTGAAAATTTTAACACCTTGAAAAATCTTGCGCTCATGGATACCTTGATTTGTGACTTTCAATTCAACTCTTTTATAATGCATACTGATACCTCCAGAAATCACCTACATTATATCAGGTTCTGGTAGATTTTCAAGCAAAAATGTGTCATTTCCAAAAGTCTTTAGTTGCTTCTAAAATCTCTTCTGTAGGCGTCACTGTCGCTTCAATAATATTCTTACCCGTCTTTTTTAGATAGGCTTGTATCAGATGATAGCCATAAGCATAGCCCGCAGCATAAGGCATACCGACTGGTATTTGACCTTGAATCTCAGCGATTTCATCACCGTAGAGATAAGGAGCCATTTCCGCCATCCCCGTTAGCTGAAGCTGACTGGAGATGATAGGCTTAATCTCTTCTAACTGCTCTGGACTGGTTGAAGTAACCCAAGGCCCAATGAGATCTTTGCCATAGAGCTCAGCAGCAAAAGACTCTGCCAATCCTTCACTAACTACCCAGTCTGCTAGTGTCGTCTGCTGGTTCCATTTGATAAATTGGAAGCGGACATTATGGTTGCACTCGTGGGCCAGAGCTGCCTGTACACGTGGTAAAGTATAGTCATTTGGCAGCAGACTAAGCATGAGGTAGCCTGGAATTCCTCCATCTCCGCTGTAACCCTTATTGAGCTGTAGCATGGGCTTTTCTGGATTGCCTAACAAAATAGTAAAATAGTAATCCTCAACCTCTAAATCATAGCCAGCCTGCTCAAAAAGACCGATACTCCTCTTGATGGTATCTTGACAATTTTGCCAGAGCTGATCAGAACTCAGAGCATCGATAGCCGGTCTATCCTTTTCTGACAGAGTGCCGGGTAGCTGATTCATAAAGCCAAGCAGGAAAAGAGCATCAAATCCTCCGGGATACTTCGCTTTCAGAGGAATGTGTTGAGTTTGATATTTTGTTGCAAAAGGTGCTAAAATCTTAGCTCGAAAACAGCCTTCTCTCTTTTCTAAAGGTAGCTCGAGCATCTCTTGATAAACTTTATCAGAACGAATGATATTGACTTGAATGGTAATCTCCTTTTCTAATTTTCACCAGTATACACCCTCCTCTAAGGTCAGAGTCAAGAAAAAGATTTGAAACTTTCGCCTCAAATCTTCTTTTATCTATTCAATTTGCTGCCTCCATTTTCAAATCTAGTACGGAAAGTAGCAAAGGCATTAGGGTAATAGGATAATTTTCCCTATTGCTCCTTCTTTTTCTCTTGCTTTGTCTTGTTTTTCTCCTTTTGCCACTTAGCATTTTCGTAGGTCACAGTATAGGTATCCTCATCGCCGCCTTCCCCGTCAAATACTAAATCAAAGCGGATAGACTTGCCCGGCGCCAGATTGGTGCCGATTTGTGTATTGTCAAAAGTTGAACCATCCAAAATGTAGACATTCTCCTTCTTGTCATAGAGTCCAAAGTCATAAGGACTAACCAGAATGGGCTTTTTAGAAGTATTTTCAACCGTGATTGTCGCAACGACAGCTACACCTGTCGACTCATCGCTCATGACTTTCTTGCTGTCTTCCACTGCCGAATGAACTGTCACCTTAAGTCCACTGGAAAATTCAACTGTTTTTTCAAAAGCATGGCTGTTATAGGACTCTAAAGGCGAGTTATGGTAGCCTGTGAGAGATTTGAGATGGTCATTTTCCTCCATAAGGCCAATCGTAGTGATGACGAGGAGAATGCTGAGCAAGGCCAGAAGAAAGATGATAATACCAGACACCAGAGCCGCCCAAAAGAGCCCCTGCTTGTGGAGAGGACGTTTTAAACGGTAAACAAGATTGTCCTCACTGACAATCTCCTGCTGAATTCGCTGATTCATATGGACCTTTCTAATCAATAATTACTTGCCTTTTGAAAGAGGTCCAAGCGTCGGAAGCTCAATCCCTTCTCGCAAAAGCGCCTCATGGTAAAGACGGTAGAAGATATGGTAAATAGAAATCTGCATGCCTCCCTGCACTATCATGCTAATACGGAAGTTGAACTGCCCATTTGAAGCCATCTGCGGCCCCAAGATATTCGGCTCTTTAAGAATCTCTGGATGTTCTGGAACAGCTTCTTCATTGACCTTGGAAATGATGCGGTAAATCTCGTCCAAATCCGTCTGGGCATAAAGCGGAATGTCAATCAGAACCCGCATATCTCCACGGGAAAGATTGCTGACGACCATGATATTGCGGTTTGGCACAAAATGAAGCGTTCCGTCCGCGTCCCGTACCTGCGTCGTCCGAATCCCGACACTGATTACTGTTCCAGCGATGTTGATAGGGCCGTTAGTCAGGCGTACATTGTCACCAACATCTAACTGGCGCTCGAGAAGAATAAAGAAACCATTGACTAGATCCGATAAGAAGCCCTGAGCACCCATCCCGATAGCCACGCCGGCAATCCCTGCACCAGCCAAAAGGCTGGAAACTGGCAGTCCCAAGATAGATAAAACCCAGTAAATCAAGAGGAAATACAAGACATAATTAAGCAGATTCTCAATCAGCCGAGTAATGGTTTTCTGTCTGGCTACATCCTGCTTGGATAGCTTGAGAGAGGGAGCAATGATCTTGGTCACTGACAAATGCAGGATTTTCTTAACGATGTAAAATAAGATAAAAAGCAGAAGTAAAGAGACCAGCTTGGAAAAAAGGTCATCTGCAATCTTGCTCCAGTCAAACTGCTGGATATAACGGGAAAAGACATTTCCGGTCTTAGACATAGGCTACCTCCAAAAAGATTACTACCATTATACCACAAAGACCAATCTGCATGGACATAGAATGGTTAGCATGACCTAGCATTGCTTTCACTCCCTTTCTATCGTATAATAAAATAAGTATCTAAGACAAGAAAGGAACTTACATGGTCCATCGCTTCATCACTATTTGGAATAAAACCAATCTAATCAAGCGGATTTCCATTGGTATTGGCATTGGTGTCCTGCTGGCTGTCATCTTCCCCCAAGCACAGGCCATTGGACTTCTGAGCCAAATCTTCGTTGGCGGCCTCAAGGCCATCGCTCCGCTCCTAGTCTTCGCTCTGGTGGCAAACGCCCTGTCTCAACAGCAGAAAGGGCAAAAGAGCAATATGAAGACAGTCATCTTGCTCTATCTTCTGGGAACCTTTGCGGCGGCCTTGGTAGCGGTTCTGGTCAACTTTTTCTTTCCCATTAGTATAGAGTTGGCTTCGTCCTCCCAAAAGGTTTCTCCGCCAGACGGAATCGGACAAGTCCTCAGCAATCTTCTGCTTCAGCTGGTGGACAATCCCGTCAACGCCCTCATCACCGCTAACTACATTGGTATACTGTCCTGGGCTGTCATCTTTGGAATTGCCATGCGAGAAGCTAGCCACCACAGCAAGGAACTGCTGCAGACCTTGGCAGATATCACTTCTAAGATTGTCGAGTGGATTATCAATCTAGCCCCTCTCGGCATTTTAGGCCTGGTCTACACGACCATTTCCGGGAAAGGCTTCCAAGCTCTAAAAAGCTATGGTATCCTACTGCTGGTCTTGATAGCCAGCATGCTGATTGTCGCTCTGATTATCAATCCTTTGATTAGCTTCATCATGCTGCGGAAAAATCCTTATCCCTTGGTCTGGCGCTGTTTGCGAGTCAGTGGTGTGACTGCCTTTTTCACGCGCAGCTCAGCGGCAAACATCCCCGTCAATATGAAACTCTGTCGGGATCTGGGGCTCAACCCAGAGACCTACTCAGTCTCTATTCCTCTGGGGGCCACTATCAATATGGCAGGGGCTGCTATTACTATCAATACCCTGACCTTGGCTGCTGTCAATACGCTGGGCATCAGAGTTGATTTTGGCACGGCTCTAGTTCTCAGTATCGTAGCGGCAATTTCTGCCTGCGGGGCTTCCGGTGTAGCTGGCGGTTCTCTTCTGCTCATTCCAGTCGCCTGCAGCCTCTTTGGTATTTCCAATGATTTGGCCATGCAGGTAGTCAGCGTCGGCTTCGTTATCGGTGTCATTCAGGACTCCTGCGAGACAGCTCTCAACTCTTCTACTGACGCTCTCTTTACAGCTGTGGCCGAGATGAGCAACTGGCCAAAAGAAAAACGCTATTAATTCGACAAAAAACCTCTAGACTTCCATCATTACGGAAAACTAGAGGTTTTTTATGTGCGAAAGTTAGTTCTTTCGACGCTTGTCAAAATATTTCTTCGTTTCACTGATGACAATAGGAGAAAGCACCAGAAGAGCGATTAAGTTTGGCAAGGCCATGAGAGCATTGACAATATCTGCAAGAATCCAGACCGCCTCTAGACCCACAAAGCCACCGAGAACAATCATAAGAACAAATAGCAGGCGATAAACGCGGATATAGCGCACCCCAAAGAGAAATTCAAAACAGCGCTCACCATAGTAGTTCCAGCCCAAGATAGTCGTAAAGGCAAACAGAACTAGAAAGACTGAAAGCAGGACCGGACCAAAATTAGCAAAAACACTCGCAAAGGCTGCTTGGGTAAGAGACACACCATTGAGATTGCCATCCCAGACTCCTGTGATTAAAATCGTCAATCCTGTCAGGCTACAGATAATCAGGGTGTCGATAAAGGTTCCAGTCATAGAAATCAAGCCCTGTTCTACCGGTTCCTTGGTCCGAGCTGCCGCCGCTGCAATGGGCGCCGATCCCAAACCAGATTCATTGGAGAAAACTCCACGCGCGACCCCATTTTGAATTGCCATCTGGATGGTCGCACCGGCAAAGCCACCGACAGCAGCCGTCTGGCTAAATGCTGAGCTAAAGACCAGCTGGAGAGTCGGCAGCAGACGATAGAGATTAACCGCTAAGACAGTCACAGTTCCCAAAATATAAATCGCTGCCATAAAGGGCACAACCTTGGTCGATACTCGGGCAATAGACTGGATGCCGCTGAAAATAACCAGAGCCACCAAAATAGCCAAGATAGAAGCTGTCACAGCTGGAGGCAGCTGAATGGTATTCTGCATGGCCTCTGTGATGGAATTGACCTGCGTAAAGGTCCCAATCCCCAAGAGAGCCACCAAGATACCAGCTATCGCAAAAAAGATAGCCAGCGGGCGCCACTTATCGCCCATCCCTAGTAAGATATAGTGCATGGGACCGCCCGCCATAGCACCATGAGCATCCTTGCGGCGGTACTTGATAGCTAAGAGGCCCTCGGCATACTTCGTCGCCATTCCAAAGAAAGCAGCCACCCACATCCAGAAGAGGGCGCCTGGTCCACCGGTTTTAATGGCAGTTGCCACTCCGATGATATTTCCCGTTCCCACAGTCGCAGCTAGAGCTGTACAGAGAGCCGCAAAGCTAGAGACATCGCCCTGATGCTCCTCGTCTGATACAAAGATTAGCCGAAAGGCACGCGGAAGACGAAAAATCTGCAGCAAACCTAGACGTAAACTGAGATAGATACCGGTACCAACCAGCAAAATGAGCAGGGGCGGACCCCAAACAAAAGAATCTAGACGATTCAATATTTCCAACATGATATAAGCTCCTTTTCACACCGAAAAAAAGAAAGAGCACATGCAAAACATGTACTCTGGATGTGCTGGAGTAGGGAAATCCCTGCCTCTTCGCTCTGTCCTTTTACCTGAGAGTTTGAGCGGTTCTAAACCGCCTTGCCCCTTCGGTGCCATTCATGGTCTCTCCAGAGTTCCGTCCATTTCACAGTCAGAGGCCCCCGCCTCTTTCTGAAAAACTTCGTTCGGTGTTGATTATTAATTTTCTATTATTCTAAAAGAACATTCGCCTTTTGTCAATATTTTGTGAAAATTTTTGAGTATGTAAACGTTTTTTGATGCAAAAAAGAAGCCCAGAGGCTTCTTACTTAGCTTAATTCGGCAATAATAGCCTTGAGCTGGTCTTTGGTGTGAACACCTGCGACTTGCTTAACGACTTGACCGTCTTTCTTGAACAGAAGGGTCGGAATGGACATAATACCAAATTCACGGGCAGTATTTGGATTTTCATCCACATCCATTTTAAGGATTTTCAGTTCGTCCTCATGAACTTCTCCTGCCAACTGCTCCAAAATAGGCGCCTGCATACGGCATGGTCCGCACCAAGTTGCCCAAAAGTCAATCAGAACCAGTCCGTCTTTTGTTTCTTCTGCGAATGTTGCATCTGTAACTGCTGCTACCATAAATCTTCTCCTTTGAATAGCTTACTTTTGATAACATTTTACACCAAAAGCAAGAGAAAGAAAAATATTTGCTACGGATAGGACCTTAGTCACTCAGTGAGAAATGGTTGGTCATGAGATTGCTGGCATCCAAGAGTACTTTCTCCAAGAGCTGGTCTGTCGCTTCTTGCACCTTGTCGCTCATGGCTTGATTTTCAGCTTCAAAGTCCACAGCCTCGCCTTTGGCCAGAGCTCTATCTACCCGACCAATCATTTCATGGCCCCAAGCCATGGACTTTTCCTGATAATCATCCAAGTCTCCGACATGACTGCTAAAATGAGCATCAGCCAGC
Organism: Streptococcus sanguinis; assembly: GCF_900475275.1. Lineage (NCBI taxonomy): Bacteria > Bacillati > Bacillota > Bacilli > Lactobacillales > Streptococcaceae > Streptococcus > Streptococcus sanguinis. The sequence goes on from NZ_LS483364.1 coordinate 1,991,779, forward strand.
CCAGCAATCAAGCGATTGGCCCAGTAGAAAGAATCCGTAGAAACCTTGTCCGTCGTATTGGCAAAGTAGTCTGGCGTTGTCGAGACTTGAGTAAAGAAAGGAACGGCTGTATTGTAAGGCATGGAGCCGTAGGATAGCCATTGGATACCAGTCGTTTCCTGCGGTTGATTAGGACGCAGCTGCAAGATGGCTGTCTGACTGGTCCGATTGATCCCAATAGTCCGAAAGGCCCGTCTGCTGTGGTGGTCCCCCTCTGCTCCGTAAGGATCATAAGGTGAATCCTGATAGTGACTGCTCAGGACATACTTGACATCTTCGATCGTAATCTTGCGGTATGGCTTGCGGCACCATGGGATGAAGAAGCTCCTTGGATCTTGCTCCACTTTTGGATTGAGAAAACGCTGGATATCCCAAGCACGCGGTGTATTGTAATGGCGGTCCTTATCCTTCTGACTGCCAAAAGCATAACGCGGATTGAAGCCCTCATCTGATAAATTCAGATTGAGATGGTTTTCCTCGATAAAGTTTTTAAGATTTGGATGACAGAGGAAATGCTCAGGATTGTCAAATTCAAAATAATCACTGCCCAGCTGATTTGGATTGGTCACATAGGCATCATCCGGTACGCGTCGCGCCATCCAATGGTGACCGCCAATGGTTTCCAGCCACCAGATTTCGTTGACATCCGAAATAGCAATCCCATTGGATTCATAAGTACCGTACTCCTCTAGGATTTTCCCTAAGCGTAGAACCCCTTCTCGAGCTGTTTTGATATAGGGCAAGACCAGCGTAAGGATATCTTCCTCGCTGATACCTGACTCTACCAAAGGGTCAGCCCCCAGTACGCGGCTGTTGGTCGTAATCGTTTCCGTTGCGCTGACAGCAACATTGTAGCTGTTAATTCCAGCAGCTCCCCAAATCCCATCTTTGGGAACTGCATCTGGCACTGCCGTATAGCGGACTGGATTGTCCGGCAACTCCATCTCAAAGGATGTCAAAACTGACTGATAATGACGGGGCTGGTCTTGTGGCTCCACTACGATAAATTTCTTGGGTGTAAAGACCCCATTTTGTGAATCCTCCGTACGAGCCACAATGGTTGAACCGTCGTAACTGGCCTTCTTCCCCACCAAAATAGTCGTGCAGGAATCTGATGCATGTTTTAATCTCATTATTTTCCCTCCGATACTCTTTATGCTGCTTACATTATAGCAAAAAGCAGGCCCTCATAAAAGGACCCGCTGTTATCTCTCTCTGAAACTTCCAATACCCTATTCGATTTTCAAGACATAGGTATGTTCTTTGTAAAGTTCATCAATCTCAAAATGCTCCAAATCTTCTTTCCTTGAGACAATATAATGTCCTTCTCTTTGATAATAGCCTAAGGAATTTCCTGACTTATCTGTCAGACAGATTGTCTGCTGCTTAGTATCAACGCTGAAAGAAAACGGTATTTGACCTTTGGGTCGCCCGACAACTAAATAATCTTGACAAATCAGCTTGCCGCCCCACTTCTGATAGAGATGATTTGCTTGTTCTCCGTCTCTGGTAAAGATGATCAAGGCCTCAACTTTCTTTTCATGCAGCCGCTCCCAAGCAGTTTGAAAGAGTTGACTGGCTATCCCTTGATTCTGAAAATCAGGATGGACAGCCAGATTAGCGAAGTAAGCTATCTTTTTTCCTGGATAATATGGATAAGAATGACTTGCTTCTTCGGTGTAAATCCCAATATCTAGAAGCCCCACAACCTGATCATCTTCCACTGCTATAAGTTCAACTGAATCTTGGTAAGGCTCTTCAGTAAACTCATCCTTGCGACGGCTCATATCATCAAAGAAAGGCGAAAAGAGATAACTCAAAGCTTTTGTATAAACCCAACTTTTCTCATAAGTCGAGTCATAGGTTTGTATTTTCATTTCCGTCCTCTTACTTAAAGATTACAATCGTTGCGCCGCTCCCCCCAGCATTTTGCGGAGCATAGCCGAAGGACTTGACGTGCTTGTTGCGGCGGAGGTATTTTGTCACTCCTTCACGGATGACGCCGGTCCCGATACCGTGAATAATATCCACCTGAGCCATATTATTGAGGAGAGCCTGATCGATAAAGGCATCCAAATCTTCCATGGCCTCTTCGTAGCGTTTACCTCGCAGATCCAGTCTAGCTTTCGGTCCAGCAGTATTGGCCCGCTTGACCACATTGACCTGCTTGCGCTTAGGCTGCTGCTCTTTTTCAGCCTTGAGTAAGTTAAACTCCTGCTCTTCTAGAGTCATCTTGATAAGACCGACCTGAGCTTCCCAGCGGCCGTCCTTGAGCTGCTTGACCAAGGTTCCCCGCTGACCATAGCTGGTGACTAGGATATCATCTCCCACCTTGGGTGCCCGATTTTTCTTGGCCTGCTTGAGCACCTTATTCTTCGATAAATCAACCGTTTCTGGTGCCAACTTTTTAAGCTGAGCCTTGGCTTCAATAATCTCATGCGGTTTGAGACTGGACTTATCATGGAGATTTTTGAGAATGCTCTCACTCTCTGACAAAGCCAAATCAACGATTTCCTGAGCTTCCAATCGCGCCTTATTGAGCTCGGTTTCCTTTTCTCGGTTAAATTCATTGTAAAGTTTTTTGAGGGCTCGGTTAAATTTGAGATTTTCCTGCTCCACCTCACTGATATTATCTAAACGCTTGCGACTTTCCAGCGTCTGCTCCTCCAGGCGCTCAATGATTCGATTGACATCACTGTCCGTGTCAGTCTGCTCTTGGGCATGGCCAACGATAACTTCCGACAAGCCCAAACGCCGAGCGATTTCAAAGGCATTGGAGCGGCCAGGTACTCCCTGCATAAAGCGATAGGTCGGCCGCAAACTATCTGTATCAAATTCCATGCTGGCATTCTCTACCCAGTCCGTCTCAATCCCATAGGCTTTGAGCTCAGGATAGTGGGTTGTCGCCATAGTTTTAATCTGCCTTAGCCGCAAATCTTCCAAGATAGCAATCGCCAGAGCTGCACCCTCCTGCGGGTCAGTCCCAGCTCCCAGCTCATCCAGAAGAACCAAGCTCTCGCTATCAACCTGCTCTAAAATAGAGACGATATTGGTCATGTGGCTAGAGAAAGTCGACAGGCTCTGCTCAATGGACTGCTCATCACCAATGTCTGCAAAAATCTGACTGAAAATCCCGACGCGGCTCCCCTTGTCCGCCAGAATCGGCAGACCTGACTGAGCCATGATCTGAGCTAAGCCCAAGGTCTTCATCATGATGGTCTTACCACCCGTATTAGGCCCAGTAATGACAATCTCTGTCAAGTCTGGCCCGAAATGCAAATCATTAGCCACTGCATTTTCAATCAGGGGATGGCGGACACTGAGCAGTTGGATATCCTGCTCCTCCGACAGGTCTGGCACCACCGCTCCCGTCTCCTGCATGAAGCGGACCTTAGCACGCACCAGATCCAGATGTCCGATAATCCAAGCATTGTTGGCAATTTCAGCTGCATGGGGACGGAAGAGGTCTGATAATTCCTGCAAAATCCGCTGAATTTCATAACGCTCGTCCGCCCGACTGCTGGCAATTTCTTCGTTGAGATTGACAACTGCTCTAGGCTCGATATAGACGGTATTGCCGCTGGCAGAAATATCGTGAACCACACCAGAAATGCGGTTGCGGTAGGTATTTTTCACGGGCAGCACATTGCGGCCATTCCGGCTGGCTACTACCTGATCCGCCAGCATCTCTCCCTTGTTTTTGAGAATCTCTTGCAGAATTTCCCGCACCTGGTTTTCATTTTCTTGAATTTTCCGACGGATGCGGCTCAAACTTTCGCTGGCAAAGCTTTCGATAAAGCCGCCATCATTCACAGCCTGCAGACTTCCTTGCAGCTTAGGGAAAATAACTAGGTTCTCAAACAGACGATCCAGCTTTTCCAAGTGCACATTTTCCAAGTCATCATAAAAAGACTTGAGCTCCTGAGTCACAGCCAAGACGCGCTTGAGAGCCAAAAACTCCTCAATATTCAAGTCGCTTTCCAGCTCCAAACGCTTGGTCAAGGCAGTGATATCCTGAGTCGCAGCCAGACTAAAGTGGGGATGCTGCACAAAAATCTGCTGCATATCTGTCATTTCCAGAAAAGCTGAGGCCACCGTCTCCTTCTTGCTGGTAGGCAAAAGCAGACCCAGCTCCAGCTGCCCCTGTTCAGTCAAAAGATAGGGAGCAAAAAGTTCTTTAATCTTGTTAAATTCTAAGGTTTCTAAAATTTTTGTGTTCATAATTTTCTTTTCTAGTAAAAAAGAACCCAGCTAGCAGGCCAACTGAGTCGTCTTTTATCCGATAACTTGATTCACCCAGAGATCTTTGAGGATATTGGATGTGATAGGGGTATACTTGACAATAAAGCGAATCATAAAGCTGCTGTTGAGCCGCTCCTGAACCATCTCCATCGGCACCGTCGCTAAAATAGTCAGACACATTCCCAAAACAAAAATAGAGATGCAAACAGCGATGGCTCCGCTGGTCACATTGTACCATTTGGTATCCAGCTTATTGGGGTAGGGAATCAGATTCGCAAAAATCCCAAAAAAGCGCCCAAGGATGTAGACAGCCGTAAAAATAATGAGATAGGCCAAACCAGCATAAAAAACCTGATCCAACTGAAAGAGCTGGGAGCTAGGGAAAAAATAGGTCGAAGAGCCCTGAGTCGCACTGGCATAAGGCACCCAAAGGCTGATAAACTTAGCCAAGCTCTTATAAAAAGCTCCAGCCACCAGCATAGAAACCATGGTTGCAGCAGCATAATAGCCCTGCAGAACAATACCACGCGAGTAGCCAATATAAAAGCTCCAGGCCAATATTAGTAAAATAATAATAGAAAACATTATTTCTCCTCTATTTACCCGACTTTTCTCTCAAATCACTGAGCATTTTGTGACGAAAGTCTTCTAGTTCTTTTTCCTTGTCGTCAAACTCAATCTCGCGGCTGAGCTGGGTAGACAGGCTATTGACCGCCAGCAAAATCGCCAGGACTTCATCATCTGCCGCAGGCATCTGCTCTTTGATAGCCTTGTATTTTTCCTTTGCTACCCGTTCCACTTCTTCCATAAAGAGATTATCGTGTTCTGTTGTTAGAGTTAAGGTCTTGTTTCCAAATGTAAATTTATATCGATTCAAATTTGCCATAAAATCACCTCATTGTATTATATCAAAAAAGAAGCCCTTTGTCAGTTATTAAAACACTTGGAACTAGACTGGGACTTTCTTTTTCATCATTTTTGACATAGCAAATAGCGATACACTCCTGCAAAATTTTTGTAGGATTTTCAATCTTATGACTTTAGACTTTTCCTTTTTATGGTACAATAGGGGGTATGGAAACTATCACCCTCAGTCCAAAACAGCAAGAAATTCAGGCTTTTGTTGAGAAATATCAGAGCCAGCTGGCTCCTAACAAGAACCCACATATTCAATATTTCTTCCGGCTGGATCAGGCGACGGTCAGTGTCTTCAGCTCTGGAAAAGTTCTCTTTCAAGGGGCAAAAGCTGTTCACTACGCTGGCTTTTTTGGCCATCAAGTGACTAAGACCAGTTCTAGTCCTGCTTCTCAGAATTTTGCCCTCATTGGGACAGATGAGGTCGGAAACGGCTCCTACTTTGGAGGTCTAGCCGTCGTAGCTTCTTTCGTTACTCCAGACCAGCACGACTTTCTGAGAAAACTGGGCGTTGGTGATTCTAAAACCTTGAACGATAGAAAGATTCGCCAACTGGCGACGGTCTTGAAAGAAAAGATTGCCCATCAAGCTCTGCTCTTATCGCCAGAGAAGTACAATGAAGTCATCGCTTCTGGCTACAATGCCGTCTCTGTCAAGGTAGCTCTGCACAATCAAGCTATCTACCTACTGCTGCAGAAAGGCATCAATCCCGAAAAAATCGTCATCGATGCCTTTACCAGCCAGCAAAACTACAATAAATACCTAAAGCAGGAAAAAAATCACTTTCCAAATCCGGTAAGTCTGATTGAAAAGGCTGAAGGAAAGTTCCTAGCTGTTGCAGTCAGCTCTATTATCGCTCGCGACCTCTTTCTGGAGAATCTAGAAAATCTCAGTCAAGAGTTAGGCTATACCCTGCCTAGCGGAGCCGGAAGCAAGAGCGACCAAGTTGCCAGCCAGATTCTTCAAACCTATGGAATGGCCGGTCTGCAGCATTCTGCTAAACTCCACTTTAAAAATACTGAAAAAGCTCAAAAAATTCTAGAAAGGTAACCTATGAAAAAATCAAATACTGCCGTTGTCATTCTCAAAGAATGGGGACTCTTTATCATCTTTATCTCTGTCATTATCCTATCACGGCTCTATCTCTGGTCCCCTGTAAAGGTAGATGGCCACTCTATGGACCCTACGCTGGCTAATGGGGAATACCTGCTTGTGCTTAAATATCAGTCTATTGACCGATTTGATATCGTTGTTGCCACTGAAACAGATAAAGATGGAACGACCAAGGAGATTGTCAAGCGGGTTATCGGTATGCCGGGTGATACTATTCAGTATGAAAATGATACTCTTTACATCAACGGCAAAAAAACAGACGAGCCTTACCTGACGGACTACATCAAAAAATTCAAAGAAGACAAGCTTCAATCCACTTATACTGGGGATGATTATGATGACAATGGTGTGTTTTTCAGAAAACTCGCTGCTCAGGCTCAAGCTTTCACTGTTGATAGTGAAGGCAGCCCTGTCTTCACCATCAAGCTTCTGGATGATGAATACCTGCTTCTGGGTGACGACCGAATTGTTTCCAAGGATAGCCGCCAAGTCGGCACCTTCCAAAAAGAACAAATCCACGGCGAAGCCAAGTTCCGCTTCTGGCCGCTGCTGCCTTTTAAGACCTATTAAGCATACCGAACTCAGCTGAACTTCAGCTGGGTTCGTTTTAAAAGAAGAACCTATAAACTATGGAATTTTATTTTTCAGGAACGATTGAACGCATTATTTTTGAAAATCCCAGCAACTTTTTCCGCATCCTGCTCTTAGATATTGAGGATACAGATGCCGAGGATTTTGAAGATTTTGAAATCATTGTCACCGGCTCCATGGCAGATGTCATGGAAGGCGAAGACTACACCTTCTGGGGCAGTCTCGTCCAGCACCCCAAATATGGCCAGCAGCTGAAAATCTCCCGCTATGAGCGAGCCAAACCCAGCAGCAAAGGCCTAGTAAAATACTTCTCCAGCGATCATTTCAAGGGCATCGGAGTCAAGACTGCTCAAAAAATCGTCCAACTCTACGGAGAAGATACCGAGGACACCATTGACAAGATTTTAGCAGAGCCGGAAAAGCTGACCCAGATAAACGGCTTAGCAGCTAAGAACCGCGAGGCCTTCGTTGCCAAGCTCAGACTCAACTACGGAACGGAGATGGTACTAGCCAAGCTGGCAGCCTACGGCATTCCCAATAAGCTGGCTTTTCAAATCCAGGATACCTACAAGGAAGAAACGCTGGATATTGTCGAAAAATATCCTTATCAGCTGGTAGAGGATATTCAGGGGATTGGATTTAAAATCGCTGACCACTTGGCAGAAGAGCTGGGTATCCAAAGTGATGCCCCCGAGCGTTTTCGGGCTGGCCTTGTCCACACCTTGCTGACCCAGTCTATGAAGCGGGGAGATACCTATGTTGAAGCTCGTGATTTACTTGAGCATACCATCGAGCTCTTAGAAAGCTCACGCCAAGTGGAGCTGGACCCTAGTCTAGTCGCTGATGAGCTGGCTCATCTGATCGAGGAAGATAAAGTCCAAAATATAGAGACCAAGATTTTTGAAAACAGCCTATTTTTTGCTGAAGAAGGAATAAAAAGTAATCTGCTCCGTCTGCTGGAAAAAGGAGAGCAAGACTGCTTTGACGCAGATAACATTACTGCGGCTATCCAGCAAGTGGAAGAAAGCTCTGGTATCTCCTATGACAGTATCCAAAAAGAAGCTATCTGTCAGGCTATCAATCAGAAGGTCTTTATCCTAACCGGCGGACCGGGTACTGGAAAAACTACCGTTATCAACTGCATCATCGCAGTCTACGCCCAGCTTCGCGGCTTGGATCTGCGAAAAGTTAATGAATTACCTATTCTGCTTGCAGCTCCCACCGGACGTGCTGCTCGGCGCATGAACGAATTGACTGGTCTTCCTAGCGCTACTATCCACCGGCATTTGGGGATGACCGGAGATGATGATACCAGTCATTTGGATGATTATCTGGATGCTGATTTTATCATTGTGGATGAATTTTCCATGGTGGATACTTGGTTGGCTAATCAACTCCTCAGCAATATCTCCTCTCAGACCAAACTCTTGATTGTCGGAGATGCTGACCAGCTGCCCTCTGTCAGTCCGGGTCAGGTTCTGGCAGATTTGCTGCAGATACCGACTATTCCACAGACCAAGCTGGAAACCATCTATCGGCAGAGCGAAGAGTCTACAATCGTTACACTGGCTAGCCAGATTCAGAAGGGTATTTTACCAGCAGATTTTACAGAGAAAAAAGCGGACCGCTCATATTTTGAAGCTAGAAATGAGCATATCCCGCCTATGATTGAGAAAATCGCTAGCGCAGCCATTCGCAGCGGTATCCCAGCTCAAGATGTTCAGGTATTGGCTCCTATGTATCGGGGGCCAGCCGGCATTGACCAGATTAACAATCTTATGCAAAATCTCATCAATCCTGTAGAGAAAGATGAATTGACCTTTGAAGCTCCCGACTGTCAGTATCGCCAAGGAGATAGGGTTATCCACTTGGTCAATGATGCTGAAAGCAATGTCTTCAACGGTGACTTAGGCTATATCAGCGATCTGCTGCCTGCTAAGTACACCGACTCCAAGCAGGACGAGCTGACCATCAACTTTGACGGCAATGAAATCATCTACCCGCGCAGCGAATGGTATAAGATCCGCCTAGCCTACGCCATGAGCATCCACAAGTCTCAGGGCAGTGAATTTCCCGTGGTCATCTTGCCCATCACCAAGAGCAGTCACCGGATGCTGCAGCGCAACCTCATCTACACTGCTATCACCCGCGCCAAGAGCAAGTTGATCTTACTTGGGGAAAAAGTAGCCTTTGACTATGCCGTCAAAAACACCGGTACCGCCCGCAAAACCTATCTGAGAGAGCGTTTTGGCGACCTTCAGTCCCCTCCAGAACTTGCCCACAGTCCTGTAGATATTGTGGAAAAAGCTGTGGAAAACTATATTCTGACCGAAAAAAATTTCCTGAAAATCGACCCTATGATTGGGATAAGAGAAGAAGATATAAAGGGAATCTTTAAGTAAGCCTTGACTCCCTTCTTTGCTCTGTGTATAATGCTAAAATGTGGCTATACGACCAGACAAAACAACAATTAACTTTCTTCAAAGGAGATATTAATGAAATACAATAAATATGCCTCTCTAATAAAATGGGTGCTTGTAGGATGCTGTCTCATTTTATTGGGTACCCGTTCATCAACAAGAATTAAGGATATCAGTGTGGAAACCTTGCGAAAAGAAGGAAAAATTCTTTCTGCAAAAATCTCTGATACCTCCTACAGCCAAGCAATACAAATTACTCATATTGATGGACCGGTTGCTGAGTTAAAAGAAGAGCATGACTCAACCTATTTCTACAAAGTATCTTATATAGATAAAAATGGTAGGGAAAGCGATATTGGCCTGCGCAATGATTCTTCAACTAGCCGCTTCGTAGATGAACTAGAAAAAGCGAATACTTTAGGAGGAGAGCCAAAATGGTTGATTGCCTCAGTACACTCAGCTTCAGATATTCCTGATTACGCTAAAATCATGAACTCGTATCTATTTAATGATGAAAATAACCAACAACTGAAATACTACATCACTCTCTCTGATGACAAAGAATTCCAAAAAGGTGGAACAACTTCCTTCACTTTCTTCACCTATATTGCTATATTCTGCATTTTGATCGGGTTCATCCGTTATTACTTAAACCATAAAAGATTGAATGATTTTTTCAAACTCTATCCCGAGTTGAATGAAACGCTGGATCAGATTGAAAACAATGGTGGTTATGTTGACCCAGATATTCGTATCTTCTTTTACAAGAATCATCTGGTCAGTTACAAATCTAGCTTTAAAACATGTGACATACATGATGCGCTAACAATTTATCATCATAGCTATTCATTGATGATTTCTATCTTTCCAATCATCAGAAAAAATGAGATTCGGATTGTCCTTTCTGATGGCAACGAAGAGAAACTGCCTCTAAGACATCAAAACGTTTCTAAAACAGATCTTGCTTTAACTCGTTTAAAAAATCAAATCCATGACAAATTTCCAAGTATTGAATTATAAAGAGGACAGTTTGCTGTCCTCTTTATATTAACTTTCTACAATTGAAGTTGGAAAATTCGGTGTGCCAATCATCGCTTAGCTTCGTTTTAAGTATGTCAAAGTCTGCTCCATCAGCTCGTCACTAAGAATATCAATGCCAATGGATTCCAGCATAAAGAGGAGACGCTCAGCCTGCTTTTCAAAACTTTTCTCTGAAAATCGACCCCCTAATCGGCCTGACCGAGGAAGATATCCACAGTATATTCAGCACATAAATAAAAAGGCTGGGACAGAATTAAATTTTTTAGTTCTGTCCCAGCCTTTTTTTATGCCTTATTTCTCTGGCTAAAGAGCTGCATGAGCTCATCATCAAAGATATCCATGCCGATCGAGGTCATCATAAACTGCAGAAAATGGAAGCGTTCTGGCAGTTTTTCAGGATCGCTTTCAAAAACGGTCCCATGCATCCAAAAATTCACCAGCAGCAGAAAAACTTCTGCAGCCTGGTCCGGATACTCGGTCTGAAGGGAGCCATCTGCCATGCCTTTTTTGATAATGTCACTGACCACAGAGGCGCCTATCCGCAGATTGTCCCGCATCATGGTCAAAATAAAGCCCGCGTCCTTCTCATACTCACCCAAAATGATGCCATCTATGGCCCGGGCTGTCTGACTTTCCAGATTGGACTTGAGGATGGTTTGCAGCTGCTCTCTGCCAGTCAGATTTTCCGTAGCCTTGAGCCACTGCTTCATCTCTTCTTCCATCAGCTCCTGCCGGCTACTCATCACCGCCAGGACAATCTCATCTTTTGACTTGAAATGATGGTAGATAGCCCCCTTGGAAATGCCTGCCGTCTGGGCGATGTCCTGCATACTGGTCTTTTCGGGCCCCTTTTGGATAAAGAGCTGGGTCGCTGTATTTAAAATTTTTTCTCTCATGGCCTGGGATTTGTCTTTTCGTTGCGCCATTCTGTTCCCCTTTGTTTCTAATATAGCTTTATTCTACCAAAAAAGCCGGGGAAATACAAAACCATAAAAATATCTTTAATCCTTGTCTTGCTGATCCCTTTGATACCAAAGATAGATACTGTAAGCCGCCATCAAGATATAGCCTAGGAAAAAGAGCGGATTTTCCGTCCCCTTCCCCAGGAAAATGCCTTCACCAATGGTATTGATGGCCCCGTGGAAAAGAACACAGTAAAGGATGGACTGACTGACCTTGTAAAGAGCCGCCAGCCAGAAACGGGCTCCAAAAGACTATGGAAAGGGTATAAAGAATTGTCAAAATCAAGAGATGGACCCAAGTCCTTTTTCGGGCCGATCCGATAGAAACCAAGAGCTCCTTGAACGATTTTCCTAAAACCAGTTTGGCTCCAATGGCCGGGCCAAAAACACCAGCGATGGTTAGAACCTGGGAAATAACGGGAATCCTCAGGAAAGCCGAAGCCAGCCAAGCAGACCAGCTGATGCCAAAAGTCCAGGCCAGAAAGGGCAGGATATGCCTTGTCTCTGGCTCTACATGTGTTTGTGTTTTCATATGATTACTCCTTTTTCTTTGGAAGAAGAGCGATTGCCAAGATTTTTAGCCTGCATCTTTCTGAACTCCTTTCCGGTTGCCCTTCCAATACCACCAGCCGACCAGCAGAGCGGTCATGATCAGATTAGCAGCCTGGAAGCTGAGATACCTTCCGCCATTTGTAGCACTGCCGACAATCGTCGCCTGAGCAAAGTTAATGCAGCCGTGAAAGACCATGCAGGCAAAGACAGAGGCCGTCTGCTTGTAGAGAACCGCCAGACAGAAACAGAGCAAGATACCAAAGGAGAGATAGAAGAGCAAAGAAACCTGACCTTGACTCGTTCCCGGAATCAGCCAGAGGGGCAGATGCCAGGCCACCCAGACCAGAGCCGTGATGACAGTTGCCAGAGGGAAGGAGAATTTTTTCTCCAGAGCCGGCTGCAGGAGGCCCCGCCAGCCAATCTCTTCATTGCCGCCTCCAGCAAAGGTGACAAAGGTCCAGCCCAGGGGAAACATCAGAATGGCATTCAGGGGCGGCAAGGCTGGATTAGCGATAAAAAGGGTCAAAACCCGAACCAGACAGAAGACCAGCATGTAAATCCACCAGCCTTTGGCATGGGAGAAGATAAAGTCCAGCATCTTCTTAGGATGAGAAATTTTGAGGCTGATAAAAGTTCCCAAGGTCGGTCCGAAGCCCCCGATGAAATTGAGAGCAAAGCCCAAAGGCTGGGCTCCGCTGGTCAGCTTCAGGGCGGTTAAAATATACAGAATCAGCCAGGCAGACCAGCTAATGCCAAAAGTCCAGGCCAGAAAGGGCAGGATATGCCTTGTCTCTGGCTCTACATGTGTTTGTGTGTTCATACGATAACTCCTTATCAAATGTAGAATAGTGAAAAGTCATCCGAAAACTGGACAAAGGCATCCTTTACTTTCAGTCTTTCAGATGATTGCCTGTTTTGAAACGCAGATTTTTAAAATCCGACCATTCGGTTTGTTTTGTTATAAAAAATAAAGACCTGCGCCAAATAGAAAACGTAGTCTTTTAGTCCTTGCTTAAAATAAAAAGCAAAGATAGACTAAATAATGCTAAAAGCTATGTCAGCACCGTTTAGCTACTGCCTGCTGCTTTTAGTTTCTAAGTTGTCCTGACTCTGATGCTTAAGACAGGCCATTTCTCTGCTACTTGCTCCTTTCTTGATTTTTCAATCGCCGAATTTGCCAGAGATTGGAGGCAAGGCTCAGACCCCCTACTGCCATAATACCCAGTCCTCGCCAAGGGCTAAAGACAGAAGTCAGCAAGCCACCAGCAAGGACAGCATATCCAGCTTTGACTCCCCACTTAGAATAGCGTATGAGATTCTCACCCTGTGTTATCTTTTCCAGCTGCACCTTACGTTTTTCTGCCTGCTGCTGCAAAAACTCTTTCTGACCTTCCCGCTGCCGATCCAGCTCCTGATTAAACTTAAGGATGTGCTCGCTTGTTTTTTCTACTACAGATTTCTTCATTTCTGCTCCTTTCTTTTTAAAAACCGACCAGACGGTTTTTTATTTTATAAACTCAGTATAACAGACACAGAAAACTTTGTCCAGTATTTTTTCAAAAAAGATTATTTTTAGTCAATGAAAATTATCAGACAACTTAGAAACTCGTCACAAGCAACTCTCTCATACTAAAAACTATATCTAAAAAAGCCCGGTAATGAACCAAGCCTTTATCTTTATTCAAACCCCGTCACTGTCAGTCCTAGCAGACGAATACCTCGTGGTTGTTCTTCCAAGCTATCGTATATCTCATGCGCAGTTCGCTCGATTTGCTCCTTGTCTCGAGTGGCTAGATTCAAACTTTTCCTTTTAGTCAAGGTGGAGAAATCGGCATAACGAATTTTCAGAACGATGGTTCGTCCTTTCTTATCATGCTTAGTCAGGCTATTTTCTACCTTCTGAGCCAACAAGGTCAGCTCTTTCTTGATGTCCTCCTCACTATAGAGCAGTTTGGCATAGGTTCGCTCCTTCCCAATCGACTTACGGATACGATTGGACTTGACTGGACTATTACTGATGCCACGCGCTTTCCGGTAGAGATCGAAACCAAAGCGACCAAACTTATCAATCAAGGTCATTTCTGGTATCTTGAGCAGATCTCCACCAGTATAAACTCCCATTTCATGCAGTTTTTCAACGCTTTTCTTACCAACTCCATGAAACTTGGCAATATCCATTGACGCCAGAAAGACCTCAGCCTCTTCGGGTAGAATAACAGTCAGACCATGAGGCTTCTCATAATCACTGGCAATCTTGGCCAGAAACTTATTATAAGAAACGCCTGCCGAAGCTGTCAGATGGAGTTCATTCCAGATATCGTACTGAATCAGCTTGGCTATTTTGACTGCGGATTTAATCCCAAGCTTGTTTTCCGTTACATCCAGATAAGCCTCGTCGATGCTCATTGGCTCAATCAAGTCCGTATAGCGTTTGAAAATTTCTCGGATCTGCAAGCCGACCGCCTGATATTTTTCGTAATTCCCCGAGATAAAAATTCCTTGAGGGCAACGCTCATAGGCTTCCTTGGAGCTCATAGCCGAATGAACTCCGAACTTTCTGGCCTCATAATTGCAGGTAGAGACGACACCACGACCGCCAGTCAAGCGTGGGTCGCTGCCGATGATGACCGGATGCCCCTTTAGCTTAGGGTTATCCCGCTCTTCCACCGAAGCGAAAAAAGCATCCATATCAATGTGGATAATCTTCCGAGATGTATCGTTAATCAGTGGAAAAATCAGCATGCCCTCCTCCTTTCTCCTGCCATCAATCTCAGCTTACAGGCTTTCACAAAGTCGGCCCTTTTTGCTCAAATAAATCTGAAACAGTTTTTCGTTCTGACAAAAAGTATTTTAAACGTAAGATTCTTCGTCAGCAATTTTTGTATGACATTTTAATTACTTTTATTATAACTTTTTTACCCATTTTTCCAAAATATTTGAAAAGAGTTATGTTTTTCAAATCTATAGTACACATCCGAGACTTTTTACTTTCTGTATTATAAAAGAAAGTCTTTCTTTCTGCCGAAAATGGTTTGTGAAACCGATTACCGTATGATATACTTTACTTATAAATGTAACAGTTTATGTTGCTAGAATAAAGAGGAAAATCAAATGGTTGTAAAAACAGTTGTTGAAGCTCAAGATATTTTTGACAAAGCTTGGGAAGGCTTCAAAGGTGAAGACTGGAAAGAGAAAGCAAGTGTTTCTCGCTTCGTTCAAGCTAACTACACACCTTATGATGGAGATGAAAGCTTCTTGGCAGGTCCTACTGAGCGCTCACTCCACATCAAGAAAATCGTAGAAGAAACAAAAGCTCACTACGAAGAAACTCGTTTCCCAATGGACACTCGTCCAGCATCTATCGCTGATATTGACGCTGGTTACATTGACAAGGACAACGAACTGATTTACGGTATCCAAAACGACGAACTCTTCAAATTGAACTTCATGCCAAAAGGCGGTATCCGCATGGCTGAAACTACTTTGAAAGAAAATGGATACGAACCAGATCCTGCTGTTCATGAAATCTTTACTAAATATGTTACTACAGTAAATGACGGTATCTTCCGTGCTTACACTTCTAACATCCGCCGTGCTCGTCACGCCCACACTGTAACTGGTCTTCCAGATGCTTACTCACGTGGACGTATCATCGGGGTTTACGCACGTCTTGCTCTTTATGGAGCTGACTACCTCATGGCTGAAAAAGTTCGCGACTGGAATGGTTTGACTGATATTGACGAAGAAACAATCCGTCTGCGCGAAGAAATCAACCTGCAATACCAAGCACTTGGTGAAGTTGTAAAACTTGGTGACCTTTACGGAGTAGATGTTCGCCGTCCTGCTTTCGACGTTAAAGAAGCTATCCAATGGACTAACATCGCCTTCATGGCTGTCTGCCGTGTCATCAACGGTGCTGCTACTTCTCTAGGACGTGTGCCTATCGTTCTTGACATCTATGCTGAACGTGACTTGGCTCGTGGTACTTACACTGAATCAGAAATCCAAGAATTTGTTGATGATTTCGTTATGAAACTTCGTACAGTGAAGTTTGCTCGTACGAAAGCTTATGACCAACTTTACTCTGGTGACCCAACCTTCATCACTACTTCTATGGCAGGTATGGGTAACGACGGCCGTCACCGTGTTACAAAGATGGACTACCGTTTCCTTAACACACTTGACAACATTGGTAACTCTCCAGAGCCAAACTTAACCGTTCTCTGGACTGATAAACTTCCATACTCATTCCGTCGCTACTGTATGCACATGAGCCACAAGCACTCTTCTATCCAATACGAAGGTGTAACAACAATGGCTAAAGACGGCTACGGTGAAATGAGCTGTATCTCTTGCTGTGTGTCTCCACTTGACCCTGAAAACGAAGAACAACGCCACAACATCCAATACTTTGGTGCCCGTGTAAACGTGCTGAAAGCCCTTCTGACAGGTCTCAATGGCGGTTACGACGATGTTCATAAAGACTACAAGGTATTTGACATCGAGCCTATCCGTGACGAAGTTCTTGAATTCGAATCAGTTAAAGCGAACTTTGAAAAATCACTTGACTGGTTGACTGACACTTACGTAGATGCCTTGAACATCATCCACTACATGACTGACAAGTACAACTACGAAGCTGTTCAAATGGCCTTCTTGCCAACTTACCAACGCGCTAACATGGGATTCGGTATCTGTGGATTTGCCAACACTGTTGATACCTTGTCTGCTATCAAGTACGCAACTGTTAAACCAATCCGCGACGAAAACGGCTATATCTACGACTATGAAACAATCGGAGAATACCCACGTTGGGGTGAAGATGACCCTCGCTCAAATGAACTGGCTGAATGGTTGGTTGAAGCTTACACAACTCGTCTGCGCAGCCACAAACTTTACAAGAACGCTGAAGCAACAGTATCACTCTTGACTATCACATCTAACGTTGCTTACTCTAAACAAACTGGTAACTCACCAGTCCACAAAGGAGTTTACCTCAACGAAGATGGTAGCGTAAACTTGTCTAAATTGGAATTCTTCTCACCAGGTGCCAACCCATCTAACAAGGCAAAAGGTGGCTGGTTGCAAAACTTGAACTCACTTGCTAGCTTGGACTTCAGTTACGCAGCTGACGGTATCTCATTGACAACTCAAGTATCACCTCGTGCGCTTGGTAAGACTCACGACGAACAAGTAGACAACTTGGTTACTATCCTGGATGGCTACTTCGAAAACGGTGGTCAGCACGTTAACTTGAACGTTATGGACTTGAAGGATGTTTACGACAAGATTATGTCTGGCGAAGATGTTATCGTTCGTATCTCAGGTTACTGTGTAAATACTAAGTACTTGACTCCAGAGCAAAAGACTGAATTGACTCAACGTGTCTTCCACGAAGTACTCTCTATGGACGATGCTTTGAGCTAATAAACAACTAAAGACTTACAAACCATTTGAAAGAAGATTGGAAATCTCCAATCTTCTTTTTTGTATTTCAGACTTCGAGTGACTGCCAACTTGATGATATTTTTTAGAGGCTTTATGGTATAATGGTTCTATTGCTATACTAGGAAAAGGACTGGGGAAATGACAGAGAAAGGTATCAGGGAAGAAGCCAAAGATTTCAATCTGGCGGTAGATGTCATCATGCTGGCTGGGACACTGCTGCTGCAGAGCGGATCCGAGACTTATCGGGTGGAAGACACCATGATTCGTATCGCTCATTCGCAAGGGATTATCGACTGCAATGCCTTAGCAATGCCAGTAGCTATTTTCTTTTCGATTGAAAATACAAATGTCTCACGGATGAAGCGCAATCTCAAGACCAACTACAATATCGAGAAGGTCTGCGACGTCAATCAGGTCTCCCGTCAGTTGGTAACAGGAGAAATCAGCCTTCAAGAGGCTTTTGATGAGCTGAATTGCCTCAAAGTTAAGGAGCTGCCCTATAACAACAAGCAACTGATTGCTGCCGCAACGCTCAGTGCTCCCTTCTTCTCCATCATGTTTGGCGGAAACTTCTACGATGCTTTGGGGGCTGCTATTGCCACCTTCTTTGGCTTTGCTTTCTCTTTGTATGTTGACAAATATATCCGCATTCCTTTTGTGACAGCTTTTGCTGGAGCCTTCGTCTTCGGACTACTGGCTCATGTATGGACGCGCTATTCCGGTTTTAACTCCACAGATGATTTGATTATTGCAGGTTCTGTCATGCCTTTTGTGCCCGGCATTGCTCTGACCAACTCTGTGCGTGACATCATGACCAACCATATCAACTCTGGGATGAGCAAGCTCTTTGAATCGCTCCTCATTACCCTTGCTCTCGGTGCAGGTACCTCTGTTGCCCTCCTTATTATGAAATAAGCCTATGACAATCTTGACTTTCTTACTGCAAGCAGTTGCTAGCCTGCTGGCTATCATTACTTTTTTAATCGTTCTAAACGTCCAGCGTAGTATGCTGATTCCTGGCGGAGTGCTGGGCATGGCTATTTGGCTACTCTATCTCCTGCTCAAAGGACCGACCAACGTCATCATAGCAACCTTTGTGGCTGCTATAGTCGGTTCCTGCGTCAGCCAAATTCTCAGCATCATCTATAAAACGCCCGCTGTTGTTTTTATTTTGGCTATTCTAGCGCCTCTGGTCCCAGGCTACATTTCCTATCGGACGACTGCCTTCTTTGTCACTGGTGACTACAGCCAGGCTATGATTCACGCCACTCTGGTAGTCATTCTGGCCTTGGTCATCTCAATTGGCATGGCCAGCGGCACTGTCGTACTCAAGCTCTATCACTATTTAAAAAAGCGCCAAAGCAAACTCACAGTAAATAAACAGTAGAACTATCTGCTGTTTTTCTTTTGGAAAATACATCTTAAGCCTGATTTAGCTGAGATTAGATGTTTTTGTAAGAGTTTTATTCCTAAGTATGGTAAAATAGTTTTCGGAATATACTAGAATAAAAGGATTTAAAGAGGTCTTATAATGACAATCGGAATCGACAAAATCGGTTTTGCGACCAGTAATTATGTCTTAAAATTAAATGATTTAGCGGCAGCCCGTGGGACTGACCCAGACAAGCTTAGCAAGGGGCTCTTGCTCAAGGAACTAAGCATTGTTCCTCTGACTGAGGATATTGTTACCTTGGGAGCGGCGGCAGCAGAACCCATCCTGACAATAGAGGACAAAGAAAAGATTGATATGGTCATCGTGGCTACTGAGTCAGGGATCGACCAGAGCAAGGCGGCAGCCGTTTTTGTCCACGGCCTTTTGGGCATCCAGCCTTTTGCCCGCAGCTTTGAAATCAAGGAAGCCTGCTATGGAGCTACTGCTGCACTGGACTATGCCAAGCTCCATATCGAAAAACATCCAGACAGCAAAGTTTTGGTGCTAGCTAGCGACATTGCCAAGTATGGCATTAACACACCTGGCGAGCCAACTCAGGGAGCGGGAGCTATTTCTATGCTGATTAGCAGCAATCCCCGTATTCTTGCTTTCAATGATGATAATGTAGCTCAGACACGCGATGTCATGGATTTTTGGCGCCCAAATTACTCGACAACGCCTTATGTCAACGGGCTCTATTCAACCCAGCAGTATCTGGATAGCTTAAAAACAACTTGGACGGAGTACCAAAAACGCCACAAGCTGGCTCTCAAAGATTTTGCGGCCTACTGCTTCCACCTGCCTTATCCAAAATTGGCCCTTAAAGGCCTCAATAAAATCATGGATAAAAGCCTGCCCCAAGAGCAGCAAGACCAGCTCAGAAAGAACTTTGAAGCCTCTATTCTCTACAGCCAAAAAGTTGGAAATATTTATACAGGCTCCCTCTTCCTAGGCCTCCTGTCTCTTTTAGAAAACTCTGACAACCTCAAGGCTGGCGATCGGATTGCTCTTTTCGGCTATGGCAGCGGGGCTGTCTCTGAAATCTTCAGTGCCAATTTGGTAGAAGGCTATGAAAAGCATCTATCCCAGACACGTCTAGAGGAATTAGACCAGCGTCAGGCTCTTTCCATCCCGGATTATGAGCGCATCTTTTTTGAAGAAGCTGAGCTTGATGCGGAGGGCAATGCCAGCTTCTCTGGCTATGAAGACCAAAGCTTTGCTCTGGCAGAAATTGCAGAGCACCAGCGTAAGTACATCAAAGTTGAGAAATCATCATGAAAGTAAACTGGACTGGATTTTCCAAAAAAACTCCTGCTGAACGGCTGCAGATGTTGAAAGAAAAGGGACTTTTACAAGATGAACATTGGCAGCTGCTAGACAGTCAGCAGACTTTGCCTCTGGAAACAGCCAACCAGATGAGTGAAAATGTACTGGCCACTCTGGCCCTGCCCTACTCTCTGGTGCCAGACTTTCTGGTGGATGGTAAGACCTATCAAGTTCCATTTGTGACAGAAGAGCCATCTGTTGTAGCAGCGGCTAGCTTTGCGGCTAAGATTATCAAACGTTCAGGCGGATTTGAGACCGAGGTTCACAAACGCCAGATGATTGGACAGATTGCCCTTTATCAGGTTGAAAAGATTGACCAAGCCATTAAAGATGTTCTCAGGAAAAAGAAAGAGTTGCTGGAGCAGGCCAACCAAGCCTATCCATCGATCGTTGCCCGTGGGGGCGGAGCTAGAGATCTCTGGCTGGAGCCAAAGGAAGACTTCCTCATTTTCTATCTATCTGTGGATACGCAGGAAGCTATGGGAGCCAATATGCTCAACACCATGCTGGAGGCCCTCACCCTTCCTCTGAAAGATCTGACTGGCGGTAAGAGTCTGATGGCTATCCTGTCAAACTATGCAACAGATAGTCTCGTAACAGCCCGCTGTGTCATCGGCTATCGCTTTCTCAGCCGGGATACGGCCGAGGCGGAACTTCTTGCGGATAAAATGCAGATGGCCAGCAAATTAGCCCAGGTTGACCCTTACCGGGCAGCTACCCACAATAAAGGTATCTTTAATGGTATTGATGCTTTGGTACTGGCTACTGGAAATGACTGGAGGGCTGTAGAAGCCGGTGCCCATGCCTATGCCAGCCGAGAAGGAAGCTACCGTGGCCTCTCTACTTGGACGGCAGACCCAGACAAACGCCAGCTTCATGGTCAGATGACCCTGCCCATGCCCATTGCAACTAAAGGAGGTTCCATTGGCCTCAATCCCGCAGTGGCAGCCAGCTTTGACTTGCTGGGGCAGCCTCAGGCCAAGGAATTGGCTTCCCTCATCGTTTCAGTCGGATTGGCACAAAACTTCGCCGCCCTCAAAGCCCTAGTCAGCACTGGCATCCAAGCCGGTCATATGAAATTGCAAGCCAAATCTTTAGCATTGCAAGCTGGAGCCCAAGGCGAAGAAATCGCTGCTGTAGCCAATCGCTTAACAGCCAAGAAGACTTTCAACCTCGCTACTGCTCAAGAAATCCTAGCTGACTTACGAAAACAGGACAAGTAAAAAGGCCATTGATGGCCTTTTTTGTATGACTTTATGCTATTTATTGAATCTGTTCATGAGCTTCTTTTAGCCGACCGTAGAGTAGATAGGGTACACTCTTTAATTCTTGCAAATTTCGGCACGACAGGGCGCACATGATGAGGCGCAGATCCGATTTCCAGCCTTCTACAATATCAATAACCTCTTCTACTGAGTGATTTTCCACCAAGTCTAGCATGGTACGAGAGAGACCAACCGCCTTGGCTCCTAAAACAAGGGATTTGATCATATCCAAAGGATGACGGACACCTCCACTAGCCAAGAGATCGACCTCGTCGCGAAGTGGTTGAAGAGCTAGCAGGCTCTGCAGAGTAGATTGCCCCCAATCATTAAGGTAATCACGATTGCCACCCCGCTGATTTTCAATATAGGCAAAGCTAGTGCCGCCCCGGCCAGAAATATCAAAAGTCTGAATGCCCAAGGAGCGCGCTTCTTCGACAGTAGAGCGATCCATGCCAAAGCCAACTTCTTTAAGAATTAGGGGAAGATCCAGTCGCTGACTATAATCCGTCAAGTGCTGGCGCCAAGAACGAAACTCCCGCTCGCCCTCTGGCATCAGCAATTCCTGCATGAGATTGACATGAACCTGCAAAAAGAGAGGCTGCAAATCAGCTATCGCCTGCTGGGCGGCTTGATAAGGCTTGTCCAATCCGATATTGGTAGCCAGCAATAAATTAGGCCTACCATCCGCCACCCGATAGGAAGGATCAGAAGGATTCTTCAAGGCTGCGCTGTAAGAGCCAGTTACAAAAAGAAGGCCACAACTTTCAGCTACTTGAGCCAGTTTCTCATTGATTTGACCGCCTTTGTGGCTGCCGCCAGTCATGGCATTGATGTAAAAGGGAAACGCCCAGTCACGGCCAGCAAAGTGAGTAGATAGGTCAATCTCTGCCAAATCGTACTTGGGCAGAGAACGGTGAATCAGCTCCATTTCATCAAAACTGTTGTAACCCGGACGCTGCTCTAAGGCGTATTTGATATGGTCGTCCTTACGATTCTGGCTCATCATGGCCCATCCTTTCTCTGTATAATAGCTCAATGCCAGCTTCTTGCCAGGCTTGAATCAGTTGCTTGCTAGATGCGGCATCAAAGCTGAGAGCAATCCCGCAGTCGCCACCGCCGGCACCACTGCTCTTAGCCACACAGTTCAGTCCCTCTGCCGCTTCTTTTAGGACTTTCAGCCTGTCTGTGTAGATAACTGGGCTGAGCCTTTCTAAGAGCTGGCTAGCCTTTTCCAGACTAGACTGAATAGCGAACTTCTCTCCTGCTAATAAAGCTCTCCCCAAAGCATCAACCTGTGTCCTACTGCCTGTCAAAAAGGACTCTGAAATAGCTGACTTGACCTGATTGACCAAGTCCTTAGAAATCGCTGGCTGCTTGGTCCAGCCAACTAGAAAATCCATGGCTAAGCAAGGCTTAATACTACGAATTTCAAAACTCCAATCCTCTGCTAACAGCTGTGGCAAATCAACTTTGTCCAGGCGCTTACGGACCAGCTCTCTATCAAAAGATCGGTAGTAAATCAGGTCTTCATAGACAATGCAGGCTAGATCTCCCATGGAGCCATTGTCTCCGCGCTTGAGGAGAACGTAAGAAGCCAGCTTAAAGAGTAGCTCTGGCTCTAAGTCCAGCTCATAAAGTACTGCCATAGCCTTGATGGTCAGAATAACAACACTACCACTGGAGCCAATCCCAAACTTCTTGCCTTCTCTCTCCATCTTGCCACTAATATTCAGAGAAAAAGGCTGAAGTTGGTAGCCTAAGGCTAGCAAATAAGTGTTCATAACTGCTATCGTCCCCTGAATCAAGGCATAATCAGGGTCTGTCTCTAGGTTAGCACTGTGTTCGAACATATCTGATGTCAAGCGATAGTCAGGCGCTGCCTGGATTTCTCCCGTCATATAGATAGGAATGGCCTTGATAATGGCCGGCTGACCGGCCGTCAGCACTGCATATTCACCCGCCAGATAGAGCTTGCCGCAGGTTTGAACTCTTGCACTAGTCTTCATCTGACAAGTCCTTTGTTTTGGAGACGATAAGCCGGTAGTCCTTCTCAAATATAGCAACCAGATGGTCTAGGTCTTCCTCCAAGCAGAGCACCTTGACATTTGGTCCTGCGTCCATGGTAAAGTAGCAACGTTCGCCCTGCTCCCGCAGCTTTCTGACAGCATCCATAGCCTGGTAAGACTCCTCTGTCAGATAAGAAAACGGCGGATAAGCTTTTTCTGTCGTAGCATGCATCCGGAGAGCATTTTCTTCCGTCAGCTGACCTACCTTAGCAAAATCATTGTCCTGCAAATAGCTTAACATAGCTTTATAATCCAAGGCAGACTGGGCAATCCAATCTGGGAAAATGGTGGAAGTTTTAGCACAGAGCTCCATACCGTCACGGCTGGAAATGGGCTTTTTCTCATCGTGCAGAACCAACATAATCATGGCTAGCTTCAAATCCGTCTTGACTGGATAAATGGCCCCACTGTCCTTATCCCAGGCCGCTAGCGGACCAAAGAAAGACCGAGCTGATGACCCAGAAGCAAACTTAGCCAGCTGGGCCAGCTCTTGCGTCTGATAGCCCGTCTGAAAATAAGCATTGCAGGCCTTGACTAGGGCAGATAGACCGCTGGAGCTGGAAGACAGACCCGCTGCTGTTGGCATATTATTGCTGGTATCAACGCGGACAAAACCATCTTCTGGAGAGCGGAAGCGGTCAATAATCTTACTGATTTTGGCATGTTCTGCCGGACTTTGCAGCTGACCGTCAATATAAAACTCATCTCCAGTTGCTGTGCCCGGCAAAGGACTCAGCTGGGTCTCAGTATACATATTTTCCAGTGTCAGCGAGATACTGCTGGTAGACGGAATCATCTTTTCTGCATCTTTCTTCCCCCAATATTTGACAATTGCAATATTGGCATAGGATTTGACACTTACAGGCTTTCGATCCATGTGTTAATGGCCCCTTTCTCTCTCAATAAGGCGGCTAAGGCCTCCGCCTGACTTTTTTCTCCTACAAGAGCAATGACACAGCCACCCAGACCGCCGCCGCTCATCTTAGCTCCCAAAGCTCCGTTTTCAAGAGCTGCCGCTACCAGCTCATCTGCTTTCTGGCAAGACACTCCTAGCTTGGCTAGTTTCTCATGAGCCTTGGTCATAGCTTGTCCCATTGTCATCAGGTCCTTGATAGAAATGGCTTTCTCAAGAATTTTCGTTAAATTCCCCAATTCCTGAAGCAAGGGCAGAGCCTTTTGACCCTGACTTTCTACAGCACGGATAGCTTCGCGGGTATGACCGTGAATACCCGTATCTGCAATCACTAAAAAGGCATCCAAATCCAGCTCAATCTCGCTGAAACCAAAATTGCGGATGAATTTGATAGCTACATCGCTAAGGCAGGTCTTGGCATCAAGACCGCTGGGATTCATATGGGCAATCATCTCTGCCCGATTGGCTAGAATCTCCAGTGTCTGGTCATCCAGTTCTTCCTCAAAGTAGTCGAAGACCGCTCGAATAGCTGCAATACTAACCGCGGCTGAAGATCCCATTCCCCTCTTCTCAGGAACCATGGACTCTACTTGACAGCGAATCTTAGCTCCCTGCCGACCTAGATGTTCTAGACAGGCAAAAACAGCCATAGATAGCGTATCCTCGGCGTAGAGGGTCCAGGCCCGCTCAGACGGAAAGACCTGACAGGTCACTTCAATACGATTAAGAGGCAGGGAAATGGCCGGATAGCCGTAGACCACCGAATGCTCTCCCATTAAAATAATTTTACTATGTGCCTTGCCGACACCGATTTCTTTTGTCATATTCTTCTCTTGTCTGTAGATTCTCTCTATCTTATTTTAATATACTTTGGCAAAAAAAGCGATTTTTATTAAGAGAAAATCACTGGGGCTAGAGACCGATATTTATATAAGCAGACACGATAAAACTCCGGGGCTTGCAGCCGGAGTCTTTTAAAGTTCTCTTCTTATCAGGTCCATCAGCTGGTTACGATCTAAGATCCATTGAGCCCGCTCGTCTTTTTCATAGGTCCGGTTGGACAGGAAAATAGCCGCCTTTTGCTCCTTGCGATTATACATAATAAAGGTTCCCGTGTAGCCAGTGTGTTCCAGCCAGCAGCCCTCTAGATTCCAGGCTAGACTACGTCTTTTGCCAGGCTCCTTGGAAAAATTCTGGGTCAGATTGGCCGCAAAGTCATCCTGCAGATAATGTTCCAGAAATATTTCCAAATCCTTGATAGTTGAAAATAAGCCAGCGCTGCCAGCATGGACACCCAGTACACGCGCCTTGGGATCATGAACCTGACCATCCTTGACACCGCAAACGGTCGGCACAGCTCCTGGAACTGGCCCAAAACCTGTCTCAGTCAAACCCCAAGGCTGGAAAATCTGACTTTGAAAAATCTGATCCAAGGCCTGACCGTAGATCTCTTCCAACATAAAGCCCAAGAGCAGAAAATTCACATCCGTATAGCGAAAGGTCTTATCTTCAAGCACTGTCAAATGATTGAGTGCTTCTTTCAACTCGGGAGCTGTCAGCTGATCACGATTAGGAATAAAGGGATCTAGTCCTGATGTGTGGGTCAAGAGCTGACGCAAGGTCACATCTTCTTGATGAAAGGCCGGATAATAATGCTGTAAGGGCAAATCCAGTTCCAGCTTGCCCTGCTCATACAAAAAGGCTGCCAGAGTACCAACTCCGACCACCTTGCTGACGCTAGCCAAGTCATAGACCAAACCCACTTGAGTGGCCTTTCCTTCTTGCGGATCAGCTAGACCAAAGTAGAATTCCTGCCACCGGCCAGCTTGGTACAAGGCCAGACTAGCACCGGGATAGATACCATCTTTCAGCTGTTCTTTGATTTTATTGATAATTTTTTCTAGAGTCATGCTTCAAACCACAATTCAATCTTGCTAGAATCCTGACTCAGCAGGAACTTATCTGACTTGGGTACAAAGATTTCGTGCCCTTCAAAGACAGGACGCAGGGCAACGGTTTCTAAACGATTGACTTGAGCTTTGAGCATAGTCAAGTCCCAAGTTAGTGCATTATCTGCCTGCAAGTCTTGTCCCTCTGCTTCTGTAAAGGTCAGGAAATCCAGCGCATTTTCAATCTTGCTGTAAAATTCTTGGGCTGCATTGGCATCAGGCACACGAATTTCTACCGTCTCTATCTTAAATTGACTAAGACCGATGAAGTCCTCTTGCTTTTCAAATTCAGGCGCCTCCGC
Source organism: Streptococcus sanguinis (assembly GCF_900475275.1). Lineage (NCBI taxonomy): Bacteria > Bacillati > Bacillota > Bacilli > Lactobacillales > Streptococcaceae > Streptococcus > Streptococcus sanguinis. The sequence goes on from NZ_LS483364.1 coordinate 2,018,355, forward strand.
CACTTCTTGAAGATTTGTTCTATTCTCTTCTGCATGCAGGAGAACTAGGTCACCCTCTGGTGACAGAGCTTCAAAAGCATAGCCTTTCTCTCCTTGATACAGCTTAGTCCAAGCAGGCTTTTGGGCCAATAGAGACTCGATTTCTTTAGCATCTGCAACCTTGACAACGATTCTGGCTAATTTTTTAGGGCCTTTGACTCGCCGCGACCGCATACTGGGCGATTCTTCCAGTTGCAGTTTCTCAGTCTTAGTCTGATCACCCAAGGACAGAAAAGCAGCCTCCTCTAAAAGGGCCTTCATGCCCAGCTGATTTACGAAAAATTCTTGATTTAAATGACGATTATTGATTTTTAATACAGGGATAATTCTAATAATATGATTCGCGCTCATAATTCCTCCAAACCATTTTATTGTAATGGATTTTCATCTTTTTGACAAGAAATTATGCGCAAATAAACAATTTTTAAAACAAGAAGGCCTTGGATTTATTGGTAAATGGTCTGAGCAATGACCAAACCCCTAGCGGACTCAAACTCGTACTGCAGATAGGACTGGTAGGTACCAGGTGCGATAATACCACGAATATCCAGAATATCTGTCCCAGCCTGCCCAATAATCGAATCTGCTAGCAGGCAACAGTTGGTCGACAGGACAAAATACGTCTTGAAACGACTGGTTTTAAACTTATATAGCTGCGCTCCTAGTCCATGCTTCAACTTGTAGGAGTATGTTGGCTGGCCATTTTTCAGTTCTGCTGGCGGCTCCCATTCTACTAATAGCTGATCAATTTCAGCCAGGCGCTTCTCAACCGCCTCCTTCTCCTTATCTGTCAAAGCCAGAGAATAACCAAAGAGTGTTTTCTTGCTTTCTTTTTTGCAAAGCTCAATATAGACGTCTTTAGGAACCTTGAAGAGAACACCGTCTCCAATCATGCCCTTGCATCGCTCAGAAAAAACATCATAGCTGCCATAAGAAATCACTTGTCCCTGATAACAAATATCTACATGACCAATGCCCCCTAATAAACTTGTCTTTGAAGTATGGACCAAGACCTCCAAGTCCGCCTTTTTCTCTCTATTCTTAACAAGACTATAAACATTTTTACGATCAGAAGCTACATCTCCCTGAATCAGTCGATTAAAGTGTTCCAGATTTTCTACCGGAATAAAGGCTGCAAAAATAATAGGTAGGTTAATACGAATTTGCCTACGCAGCCGATGTTTTTCACGGTCATTATCAAAAAAGAGGCCATCCCGGATATTGGACATTCCCAGCATCATCAAATAGATTCCCAAAATCAAAAACTGCAAGTGTCCGTCAGTCGCAGGCGAAAGAATACTGGTCAGCCCAATTCCACCATAGAGAACGGTATCAAATAGATAGCGCAAGCCGCCCTTGACATGATTTTGCCGATAAAGGAGATAGGTCACTCCGTAAATACCGGCAGTCAAGAGCTGGTAGCTACCCAAACTGATAATCACAATATTGACAGGCACATCACTGATTCGGTTGAGCCAGCTGATACCCATAGCGACTGCAATCTGAAGCAGACTATGCCAGACAGCCCCTTCTTTCTTGCGCGTAAAAACATGAAGAACAATATTTACCAAGCCAACAACCGTCAGATAAAACGAAATAAAATCGAAGGCCAGCTTGGTAAATCTGAAGCCATTGACAATGATAATCAGGCCAAAAACAAGGGCTAAAAAGCCAAAGAGTAAGGTTCTGCGGCCACTGATCTTATGATATTTTGATACTTGCATCTCCATCTTTACCTTCTCTATCGTTCGAAAAAAGAGCTGGGGAAATCCCCCAACTCTGATCTTATGTGCTTATCCGTAGATTGTTTTAAACAAGAGGACTGCTGTGATACCTGCAAGAATCGGTGCCACAACTGGAACCCAAGAATACCACCATTTTGAATCACCCTTGTGTTTACCCAAAACAGATTCTGGCAGGATGAAGTGGAGGATACGAGGTCCGAGGTCACGAGCTGGGTTCAGCCCAGGTCCAGTAGGGCCTCCCAGAGAGGTTACCAAAGCCATTACCAAGAAACCAAGTGCCAAGTGAGCGACTGAAAGGCTACCAACTTGGAATGGTGCAACTTGATCTTTAGCCTGAGATATTGCAGCAGCAATCTGTTCTTTAGGAACTGAAGTCCCTTGTGCTGCCATCTGAGCAGCTTGCGAATTGATAGTTGCTTCAGCTTTGCTCAACAATTCTGCTCCAAAGAAGTTCTTGGTCAAGCCCATAGCAGCAAAGAAAAGAACAAAAGAACCAACAAATTCATTGATAAAACCATTGAACAAGGCTGCTTTACGTGATTCAGGCGTGCCATGGTCTAGACTAGAGATGGTAGAGAAAGTACCCAAAATATTATTAGGATTTTCTGTTCCCAAATAGTAAGGGCGATGAGTCGCAACGACCAAGGCCTGTCCGAAAATAGCTCCTAAAAGCTGGGCTGCAATGTATGGTGCAACCTGTGCCCAAGGGAAATAACCACTGACAGCAAGTCCCAAAGTAAAGGCAGGGTTGATATGGTTACCGGACACATTACCAAACATCAAAGCTGGAATCATAACCCCCATACCGTAACCGACAGCGATGACTAACCAACCGCTCTGATGTCCCTTAGTTCCTTTTAATTCAACGTTGGCAACAGCTCCGTTCCCCAAGACAATGAGGATAGCTGTTCCTAAAAATTCTGTGGCGTATTTAACGACCCATTCGAAATCCATTTAGTGATACTCCTTAAATATTTTTTAGACAAAGTCTATTTTATCAAGTATAATGGATAATGTAAAGGTCATTTTTTATAAAAATAAGAAAAAGAGGGAAGAATATGCGTTTTAATCAGTATAGTTATGCAAAAACGAAACGGGAAAATATGTTGATAGAATTAGCTGAATTAGGCTTTTTTTATGACAGCAATCGCTCTGATAAGGAAAATCTTGAAGATTTTCTCCGCACCAGCTTTTTCACTTATAAAAATACAGATTATCCCTTGAAATCCTGGGCTGCTGACAGCCAAACAGACCTGTTGAGCTTTTTCCAGTCTGACAGAGAACTGACGGCGTCTGTCTTTTACACTGTAGCCTTTCAGCTACTTGAGTTCTCGCCCTTTATTGATTTTACAGATGTTGAGGCCTTTCGCAAAGAAACGGGCTTTCCCATTACATTTGGAGACTTGTTGGAAAATCTCTACCAGCTGCTCAACACTCGGACAAAAAATGGTAACCTCTTAGTTGATAAACTAATCAGTGAGGGATTGATTCCTGAGGACAATACCCACCACTACTTCAACGGCAAGAGCCTGGCAACCTTTTCCAGCCATGATGCTATCCGAGAGGTGGTTTACGTGGAATCACGCGTGGATACTGATCAAGACGGTCGTCCGGATCTCATCAAAGTCAGCATTATCCGGCCCCGCTATCAAGGAAAAATCCCTGCTGTCATGACCGCTTCTCCTTATCATCAAGGAACCAATGATCCTGCCAGCGACAAGGCTCTCCACGACATGAATGTGGACTTAGTAAAAAAAGAGCCTCATCAAATCACAGTACAAGATCCTGAGCTCAAATTGCTCCAGCTGGATTCGCTGTCTCCTGCCCAAGAAGTCTCTGAAGCCGAGGAAAAATTGGGTCATATCGGCACCTACACGCTCAATGATTACTTGCTGCCCCGCGGCTTTGCCAATCTCTATGTGTCTGGCGTAGGAACCAAAGACTCTGAAGGCCTGATGACCAGCGGTGACTATCAGCAGATCGAAGCCTATAAGAATGTTATTGATTGGCTCAATGGCCGCTGCAGAGCCTTCACCGACCACACACGCCAGCGGGAAATCAAGGCCACTTGGTCCAACGGAAAAGTGGCTACGACCGGTATCTCCTATCTAGGCACCATGTCCAACGGGCTGGCTACAACTGGAGTAGATGGACTGGAAGTCATCATCGCTGAAGCTGGAATTTCTTCTTGGTACAACTACTACCGCGAAAACGGTCTCGTCACTAGTCCCGGAGGTTACCCAGGAGAGGATTTTGAATCCTTGACCGAATTAACTTACTCCCGCAACCTGAGGGCTGGTGACTACCTGCGTCATAATGATGCTTATCAGCAAAGCCTAGAGCAACAGCGTAAGGACCTAGACCGGCAAACCGGAGATTACAATCAATTTTGGCATGACCGCAACTACCTACTCCATGCAGATAAGGTCAAGGCCGAAGTCGTCTTCACCCATGGATCTCAAGACTGGAATGTCAAGCCCTTCCATGTCTATAATATGTTCCGAGCTCTGCCAGCTCACATCAAAAAGCATCTTTTCTTCCATAACGGTGCCCATGTTTACATGAACAACTGGCAGTCCATCGACTTCCGTGAGTCTATCAATGCTCTGCTGAGCAATAAACTGCTGGGATATGAATCAGACTTCGAACTGCCAGCAGTCATTTGGCAGGAAAACAGCCAAGCTCAAAACTGGCTGACCTTGGAAGACTTCGGCGGACAAGAGCAGAAACTTCAGCTCCAACTAGGCCAAAACTGCCAATCTATCAAAAATCAATACCCAGAAGAAGACTATAATCGTTTTGCAAAAAATTACCAAAGCTTCAAGACTGAGCTTTTTGAAGGTAAGGTCAACCAGATTACTCTGGACTGGACCTTGGAAAAGGACCTCTTTCTCAACGGAGCGAGCCAGCTCAATCTTCGCCTCAAATCCAGCACCGATAAGGGACTACTTTCTGCTCAATTGCTGGACTTCGGACCAGCTAAACGCCTCACACCGATTCCTACGCCTATTGAGCCTAGAGTCATGGACAACGGCCGCTACTATATGCTGGACAATCTGGTTGAACTCCCCCATACTGAAACGCCTCATCGCGTCATCACCAAAGGTTTTCTCAATCTGCAAAATCGAACCAATCTACTGACAGTCGAAGAAGTCACTCCTGACCAATGGCTGGAATTTTCCTTTGAACTGCAACCAACTATCTATAAGATGAAAAAAGGAGACCAACTGCGCCTCGTCCTCTACACTACAGACTTTGAACATACCGTTCGTGATAAGACCGACTATAAGCTGACTGTAGATTTGAAGCAATCTAGTCTGGATTTGCCAACCATGACATCACATTAATAAAAGAAAAAGGCGCTGAAATTCAGCGCCTTTTCTTTTATCGTAGATTGAGATATTCCTCTGCATATTTTTTATAATCCGGCTTTTCCTTGCGGTTCATAGCAAAGAGCATACTGCCTGTGAGATAGTCATCATCTGAGTCAGGAATTAGCATAATAGCAATATTTTTATCTTTCTCAGGAAAGACGATAGAAAATGTTCCGCCATTATCTTTCCGAGTCAGGCCGTAATAACTCACTCCATTCTTAAAACCAACTGCATTTTGAGTATACTCATACTCTTCTTCGTTGACAATAATGGTCTTGTCTTTTATTTCAATGGTCTTTTGTTCACCGCTAGCATCCTGTACATTCCATTTTCCCTGAATTTTGGGACTGCCACTGCAGCCAATTAGGATGAAGAGGGATGAGAGCACTACTAACAGCAAAGCTTTTATCTTCTTGTTTTTCAAGTTGTCTTCTCCTTGGTATATAGATTCATGACCATTCTACTATAAAGGCTAAATTTTTGTCAAACCTCTTAGAAATCTTCTTCTTGCCACTTTTCCAAAAAATGATATAATTTGAAGAGTGAAGATTACCAAGGGCTTAGCCCTTGTGAGAGAAAGGAAAGAAAATCTTATGATGAACATGCAAAGCATGATGAAGCAAGCACAAAAGCTTCAAAAACAAATGGAAAAAGGACAGGCAGAACTAGCTGCAACAGAATTCACCGGCAAATCAGCCCAAGATTTAGTCGTCGCTAAACTGACAGGCGATAAAAAGGTAGTCAGCATTGACTTCAATCCAGCCGTTGTGGATCCTGAAGATTTGGAAACTCTGTCAGAGATGACTGCGCAGGCCCTGAATCACGCGCTGGCTCAGATTGATGATGCTACTCAGAAGAAAATGGGCGCTTTCGCAGGCAAATTGCCATTTTAAGCAAGATAAATAACCTTCCAACTTGACTAAACATAAGTCAAGCAATACTCGAACCAGCAAAAAAGACTGAAGAATCTCAGTCTTTTTTGATTTATAGTTGTTCCCTCATCAGTCCACTACACAAAATTAAGCAAATCCGCTGCCTTACTCATCAAAAGCAGGGCATAGTCAGGATTGTTCTGCAGTTCCTTGATAGAGCTTTGCACCAGCTCTAAATCATCGGTAATCATGCCGTCAACACCCAGACGGAAGGATTTGCCAATGCTGTCTGCATCGTTGATGGTCCAGTCATAAAGCTTCTTATCCGTCGTCCATAGCTTATCGACAAAGTTTTCATCGAGGGTTGAGTACTCCATCGTATAGCCGGAAGCCTGTGTTCGTGGGAAAATAGTATTGTAGGGCAGGATAAAGAAGGTCGGTATGCTCTCATCATACTGGACTGTCTTGTCAATAACCTGGTAGTCCAAGGACTGAATCTGGTGGCCATAAACCTTGATATTGGCTCCGTATTGGCTCAGGAAACGGTCCATCATATCGTCTGAATCCAAGCTGCTGGTCTTGATTTCTATCAAGAGTCGCTGGCCCATTTGATTGGCTCGTTTGAGATAAGCATCAAAGCTTGAAATTTTGGCAGTGTGTCCATTTTCTGAAATATCTAAAGCCGTCAGCTCTTGCAGAGTCAGCTCTTGCGGTTTAGCATCAACGCCGGCCAAGGCTTTTAGATTGGCATCGTGCATCATGACAAACTGGCCATCCTTGGTCTCCTGTACATCCATTTCGATATAATCCGGCTTGAGCAGAACTGTCTTCTCAAGCGACTCAACCGTATTCTGGACACCATTTCCCTGCGAAACTCCACGGTGTGAGATGGTCAGAGGGACATTTTCCAAGGGCAGATTGAGATAGACAAATCCTTCAAGGGCAAAGACAGAGCTAGTGACCAAAAGGATAAACCAGCGCATGAGAGGCAGGCCTTTCCTGTAGCGGTACTCAGACAGCTTGCTGTCTGTCAGAAAAGCCACAAACTTAATCAGAAAGTAGGCTACCATGAAGTAATAAGCAAGCTTGATGAGGCAGTAATTGACAACCGCTGCTATCAAGGCTATCTGATTGGACTGGCCATCCGCATACTGCTGCAACATCAAAATCGGAATGCTGCATAAAAGAAAGAAGAGAAAGCTCTTGGCCAGTATCCAAAAGAGCTGCCAAGTATAGCGAATCAAGTGCCCCTTGGTCTTCTCCAAACTATACCTAATCGCATCTCGTAGGCGGAAATGCTCAAAAAAGAGCTTGGGCAGGGCAAACATCAGGCGGACAGCTATCAAAAAAAGCAGAAAACCTAAAGCATAGATTGATAATTTCATCCATAAGGCCGTCTTGAGATAGGTCACGATAAATTCTGGAATCAGAATTTTATTCAAGTAGTAGATTTTGAGAATTTGCCGCAGAAAGGGAAAGATAAAGCCCATATACAGTGCAATGAAGAGGACCTTACTGGGCCGGGCATAGCGAATCAGCGAACCGCTGTCTTTGAAACTTTTCTTAATAAACTGAAAGGCGCTGCGTTCTTCCTCGTCCAGAAGATTGCGGAGCCCCATAAATATCAGTCCAATCTGAAAATAAGCGATAAAGAGATTGACCGCAAAAAGCGCTAGAAAGGCTAAGCCAACCCAGACATTTGAAGTCAGAACCTTCAGGGCATTTGTATAAGATAAGAAGAGGTAGCCTGTCTGCTTGAGCAGAGCTTCTGCTGCAAAGGAGTTGAAAGGCACCCAGGCCAGCTCCATGAGCATAAAGACTGTGAAAAAGAGCAACAGAATTTTATCAAGATTACGATAGAGACGTAAAAGTCCCAGTCTTTGTGATTTCATTTTCTTCCTTTATGTTGTGAATAATACAAAACTTGCTAAAAAGCGATTCTTATTTAAAACAAGGTTGAGACAGATGTCCCAACCTTATTTTTATTTTCCAAATAGACGTGCCCAGAAGCCCTTTCTTTCTTGCTCCTGCACCTTTTCCTTGGCTTCATCCAACTCCAACAGCAAGGTTTCACGCTCATTCATAGCCTTAGCTGTCAGCTGCTGCTGTTGGTCCAGCTGCTTGTCCTTTTCAGCAATCTGAACATCCTTTATGCGCAGCTGCTCATCTTTCTTAGCCAGTTGGCTGTCCTTGGCCTTAAGCTGCTCATAGAGACGCACAATCTCAGCATTTTTTTCATCCACCAAGATTTCCATCAGCTCGCGTTGCTTCACATCTTCGCTAACAGGTTCATCTTCAAAAATAGTTTTCTTATAAATCTCTTCCAGCTTAATCAAGCCGCTGCGGGTCACCACCGTGACTCCTTTTTCATTCTTTTCCGTATCTTCTGGCGGCAGTGCCTTGACACGATTGTTAATCGCCTGGCGGCTAACTCCAAGAATCTCGGCTAACTCGCTGACTGTCTTTTCAATTGCCATAATTTCCTCAAAAACTTTTTCTAGTTTGTAGATACCTAAATCTTATCATATCAAGCCTTAACTGTCAAATTTCACAATATTTTTTGAGCCTGACTCCTATCTTTTTAGCCCTTTTTTATGATACAATGAGACAGATTAGTCTAGTAAGAGAAATAAAAAAATATAATGAATTTAGAAACCTAGAGATGTTCAGCTACAGCCTTCCAAGAGGAACTGCAAGATAGCAAAAAGGCATCCGTAAGGATATACCAGACTTCCAACCAACAGATAAAAACCACTTTCCACGAAAGGAAAAGACCAATGAAGTATTTCGACACAATCATCATCGGAGGAGGACCGGCTGGCATGATGGCTGCCATTTCCAGTTCTTTCTACGGACAGAAGACCTTGCTCCTTGAGAAAAATAAACGATTGGGAAAGAAACTAGCTGGTACAGGCGGCGGCCGCTGCAATGTGACCAATAACGGAAACCTGGATGACCTCATGGCTGGCATTCCCGGTAACGGTCGCTTTCTTTACAGCGTCTTTTCCCAGTTTGACAACCATGACATTATCAACTTTTTTACTGAGAACGGCGTCAAACTCAAGGTCGAAGACCACGGCCGAGTTTTCCCAGCGACAGACAAGTCCCGCACCATTATCGAAGCTTTGGAAAAGAAAATTGCAGAGCTGGGTGGTACTGTCATCACCAATACCGAAATTGTCTCCGTCAAAAAATCCGATAGCCTTTTTACTGTCAGAGCCAGCGACCAGACTTGGACCTGCCAGAAATTGATTGTGACGACTGGCGGCAAGTCCTACCCTTCAACTGGCTCGACAGGATTTGGCCACGATATTGCCCGACACTTCAAGCATACAGTAACCGACCTAGAGGCTGCTGAAAGTCCTCTTATGACTGACTTTCCTCACAAAGCGCTTCAGGGGATTTCGCTGGACGATGTGACCCTGAGCTACGGAAAGCATGTCATTACCCACGACCTGCTCTTTACCCACTTTGGCCTATCAGGTCCGGCAGCCCTGCGCTTGTCTAGCTTTGTCAAGGGTGGCGAAACCATCTATCTGGATCTTCTGCCACAGATGAGTCAGCAGGATTTGGCAGAATTTTTAGAAGAACATCGGGAAAAATCGCTGAAGAACTGCCTGAAAATTCTCCTGCCCGAGCGAATGGCAGACTTTTTTGCCCAACCCTTTCCCGAGAAAGTCAAACAACTCAATCTCAGTGAAAAAGAGGCTCTCATCAAACAAATCAAAGAATTGCCCATCCCTGTCACTGGCAAAATGTCCCTGGCCAAGTCCTTTGTAACCAAAGGCGGCGTCAGCCTCAAAGAAATTAATCCCAAAACTCTGGAAAGCAAGCTTGTTCCCGGCCTCCACTTTGCTGGAGAGGTCCTAGACATCAATGCCCACACAGGCGGCTTCAACATCACATCTGCCCTCTGCACCGGCTGGGTAGCAGGAAGCTTGCATTATGAGTGATTGGGAAAATATTTAAAAGTAATTAAAAAAAGTGGTCGAGGTACACTCTCGACCACTTTTTATTCTGCATTTGTCCGAACATAAGCCGCAATCACATCTGCTGTGTACTGGGCAGTTCCTAGTCCGAATTGATCGATATTCTTCTTGAATTCTGGATTGTGGACATAGCCCTGACCGATGTGGGCAAAGACTTGCAGTGAGCAGTCAAAGCCAAAAGTGCGAATGGCTTGTAAGAGACGTGTAGCCTGCTCTTGATTTTCCGCTGCTTCAACTGGCAAGCCTTGTTGCATATTCTCTGCCAGACTTTGAAAAACTTGATTGAAGGCTGCGGCAGATTCTTCTTCCCGTCCATTTTGACGAGTCAATGCTTCTGCCATGACTTCTTGCCCGTATTCTTTGACAGCTTCTTGATGGTATTTTTGATTGTCTTCGTAGGTAAAACCTGCGAATTTTTCTTTCATTGTCATCTTTCTTTCTCCCTTTTCATCTTGGATGGTTTTTTGCAAGGTGGAAATCAAGGTATCCAAGCGGTCTCTTTCCTGCTTCAAATACTCTAATTGCCTAACCAGATGCGGCAATAAAGTCTGTTCATCCTGACTCAGCAGCTCTGCTATTTTCTCCAAAGAAAACCCCAGATACTTATAGTAAAGGATGACCTGCAGCCTCTCTAAATCAGCTTGGCTGTATATCCGATAGCCATTTTCTAATTTGTCAGGGACTAAAAGTCCGATTTTGTCGTAATGATGCAGGGTTTTGACAGAGACTCCCGAAAGCTGCGCAGCTTCTTTGATATGGTACATGATAGACCTCCTTACCACTATAGTATAAGCCCTGACCTAAGGTCAGGGTCAAGCTTTTTTAGAAATTTTTTTAACCGCCTTAGAGTTTCCAAAGCGGCTAGTATTTATTTGCGAGAAACCATAGCAATAAAGCCCAGTTTTTCCTGATTCTTTTGGAACATCTTAAACATCTTCATAAATTGACTGTAGTTTTCTTTTTTAAGGGCATTGAAGCAAATTTTCAGAGTGCCGCCTAGTCCTTCGTCATATATCATCCCTCGAAGGCTCATCAAGGTCATTTCACCGACAAAGGTGTCCACACGGTCAAAAGCATGAGAACGTGCCAGCTGAATCCAAGATCCCTCGGTTAGAGGCCCCACATTGACATTAATCGCACGAGATAGCTCTTCCCGGACATTCTCATCTTTTTGCTTGAGCATGACGTCGTGGGTGAGGAGCACTCCACCTGGCTTCAGCACCCGGTAGTACTCATCCATACATTTGGCCTTCCCCTTATCCGTCTGCATGGTCAGCATGGCTTCATTGATAACAATATCAAAAGAATTGTCATCATAAGGCAGCTTCATAGCATTAGCCTGCTCAAATGTGACGAGTTCACTCACACCAGCCTTGTCTCCATTAAGCTTAGCCTGAGCCAGCGCAGCCTTATCCAAATCAACTGCAGTAATTTGGCAGCCATATTTTTTAGCTAGCTCGATTGTTGTGGTCCCCATATTACAGGCAACCTCTAGAACTTTCTTATCGCTGGAAAAATGCCCCTGCTCAATCAGCCAGTCCGTTGCCAGCTTGCCACCGGGACGAAGGCGTTTCTTTCCTAATTTTGCTAAAAATTTATGACCTGCTTCTGCCATTTCCGAACCTCCATGATTTTTATTGCTTCCATTATAGCATAAAATATTATATTTTCAGATAATTCTTAGAATTTAACAAAAAAACAGACCGATTCAATCTGTCTTGTATCTCTTTACAGCCCAAGAAATCCAGCCAGATAGCGCAGCAAGGCCACCAAGACTACACCAAATACAACAGTTGCAATTAAGTTCTTATACTTAAAAGCCACATAGCTAGTCGGAAAAACAGCCATTAAATCCAGCCATTTAAAACTCGGCAGCTGACCTGTTTTAGCATTGGTGACACTAGACAGGATAAGGGCAAAGATAATGGAAACTGGCAAATATTTGAGGAAACGCTCTACCATAGGCGGAAGCCCCTTGTACTTGACTAGGATAAAGGGCAAAACCCGTGGAATCCAAGTGACTAGAGCTGACAAAAGAATAACCAGCAAAATATATTTACTTATCATCCAAAATCACCCCCACTGTACAGCCTAGCAAGGTTGCAAAAAGCACCGCCAGCGAATTTTGAAGCAGCATAGTTAGGACTAAGTAGGCAAGACCCACCACACCTAAGACCAAAAAGAGCTTCTTTATCTTGACTCGTCGCAGCATGATTGTAAACTGAGAAGAGAAAATGCCAATAAACATGGCGACTAGGGCAAAGTCCAGGCCAAAGCTCTCAGGATTGGGCAGAAGGGCACCAAGGGCTGTTCCCAAAACAGATCCCAAGATCCAAGCAGTATAACCCATGAAATTGTTACCCATCATCCAGCTGGCAGCAATCTCTTTTGTATGCACCTGCTCCCCCATCAAGACTCCATAAGATTCATCTGTTAAAAAAGACCCAATGACAATGTTCTGCATCAAGCTAGACTTACGAAAAAGAGTTGATGCATGCAGACAGAGCAGAAGATGCCGAATATTGATGAGAAAAACAGTCAGTGCAATGGCTAAGACCGGCGCCTGCTGGGTAAATAAACCAATCATGGCAAACTGGGCACTGCCGGCATAAACCAAAATACTCATCAGCCCCATCTCCAAGGGATTCATATAGGGTGCCGCCATGATGCCACAGGCTAGGCCAATCCCAATATAGCCCAGAGCCGTTGGCACTGCCGCCTGTGCCCCCTGTTTAAATGTCTGCCCGCGCATTCTTCTCCTTTACTCCATCGTTTCAAAAGCCAGACTTGGCTTAGCATTGAGGTCCAAACTGGCAAAATTCTTCTTATTCCACTCACTGACACTGGCATAGGCAATCATACCAGCATTGTCACCGCAGAGCCGCAGAGGCGGAATGATCACCTTAACATCCTGAATCTCAGCTGCCAAACGTTCTCTCAGGCCTTGATTGGCCGCAACACCGCCCGCTATGACCAGAGTCTGGACTGGATATTTTTCCAGCGCTTTTTTAGTCTTGGCCATGAGAATATCCATGACCGCTGCCTGAAAGCTTTCTGACAAGTCTTGATTAGACAAGTACTCTCCTTTTTGTTGGGCATTGTGGTGCAGATTGATAAAGGCTGACTTGAGACCGGAAAAAGAAAATTCCAGATTGTCTTCCTTGATCATTGCTCGCGGAAAATCATAAATATCCTGTCCTTGATGAGCCAGCTGATCAATCTCCCGACCTGCTGGATAGGTCAGGCCCATAACGCGACCGACTTTGTCATAGGCTTCACCGACCGCATCATCGCGAGTTTCCCCCACAATCTTATAGTCACCAGCCTGACTGACATAGACCAGCTCAGTATGGCCGCCACTGACCAAGAGAGCCAGCAAGGGAAATTCCAAGGGCTCCACGCTCTCGGCTGCCATCAGGTGTCCAGCCATATGATTGACCGGAATCAAGGGAATATCATGAGCCCAAGCAAAGGACTTGGCCGCTGCCAAGCCGACCAGAAGCGCCCCGACTAGACCAGGACCATAGGTAACGGCCACTGCTGTGACCTGCTCCTCGCTAATCCCTGCTTCTGCCAAGGCCTCCTCAATGCAAACCGTAATGACCTCTACATGATGACGGCTGGCCACTTCCGGTACCACTCCGCCAAAACGCTTGTGGCTCTCAATCTGACTGGCAATGACATTGCTCAAAAGCTCGGTTTCATTCTTTAGAACCGCCACACTAGTCTCGTCACAAGACGTCTCAAAAGCTAAAATATATCTATCTTTCATGCTTCTCTCTTTTCATGACAATCGCATCTTCCACCGGAGCATGGTAGTAGGCCTTCCGCCGAACGATTTTTTCAAATTTTTCTTTTTTGTAAAATAGCAGAGCTGGCTTGTTGGACTCCCTCACTTCGAGGAAAATTTCTTTGTCTGCTGGCAAAAAGTCAAACAAGGCTGTCGCGATTTTCTGTCCCTGATAGTTAGGCAATACAGCAATCTGCAGAACTTCTGCTTCAAAGTCTGTATCCTGCCAGACTAAAAAGCCGACAAGCTGACTCCCATCTTCTGCTAGCGCACATCTATTCACATTCGAGAGCAGGACCTCTTCCAATTGACCCACAGTCCAAGGGCTGACCGCATAGACTGCAAGTAAGAGCTGTTCCAGCTCTTCTGCTAGAACTGCCACGTCCACATCCGAGCTGTCGCTCCATTTTCTCAACTTAATCATAGGCGCTGAATGTAAGAATTACTGGATTCCTGGTGGGTCTTGAGCCAATTTTCCTCGGCTTCTACCCGCTTGAGATAGTTAGGAACAAAGTCATGAATAGACTGGGCTGGCAGGTCTAAACCGAGACGACCAATAGCTGCCGCATCTGGTAAAGTCGGCTGAACCGATACCCCAGGAAGAGCAGCTTCAATTTGCTCCGCAAACACTGCAGTCTCTCCGACAAAGGTGACTGGCTGATCAGCAACGCCAGCTATTTCCAAAACCTCTGCCAATGGCAGATGAGCCTCCGGCCGTACAGACTGACCAGACTGATAAAAGCCAGCATAGACATTATTGCGGCGGGCATCCATGACAGGAATGACCAAACCTTCCACCTGCTCTGGGACTAAAGCCAGCAAACTAGACACACCGACCAGCTCAATCTTGAGGGTATGAGCCAGAGTCTTGGCTGTCGCCACCGCCATTCGCAGACCTGTGTAGCTGCCCGGACCCTGAGCAACTACGATACGATCCAAATCCGTCGGCTTCATGTCCAGACTATTCATCAGAAAATCAATAGCCGGCATCAGGGTAATGCTGTGGTTTTTCTTTATATTTAAAGTCATCTGCGCCAGCAAGGTCTCGTCCTCTAAAATCGCGAGCGTCAGCGCCTTACTTGACGTATCAAAAGCTGCAATCTTCATGCTTATCCTCTATTTTTCCTCTTGCCGCCAAAGTGAGCGGCGTTTTAATTTGTCTTCGTAGAAACTATCTACCAAAAATTCCTCTAAAATCTGGCTAAAAGCCTCCAAATTAGGCACTTGCTGCGCCAAGTGTTTTCCAAAAATCGCTTCTTGCTCAGCAATCTTGGGCAGCAAATCCGCTCCAGCAGCAGTCAAGCTCAAGCGAGAACTGCGCTTGTCCTTGCTAGAAATTTCCTTCTTGACCAAGCCTTTTTTAATCAAAGCCTGCACCAAGCGACTAGGGCTTTTTTCCTCACAAATCAGGGATTCCCCCAAGCCCTTGAGAGACAGCGGAGCATGTTCGCCCAAAACGAGCAAGACCTCGCTTTGATTGGGCGTAATTCCCAAAGGCTCTAGCAACTTCCCATATTCTCTCGTCGCTAAGCTCTCTGCACTTCTAAACAAATAGCCAAATCGAATTCCTTCTGCTACCACGCTGCTCTCCTTTCAAAAATCACTTCTATACTATTTTACACTAGATTAGGTAAATTGTTGACAATTTTAGTTAAAAAATATAAAATCTTAAATAGATGATATATCATCTATTTGCAAAAGGAGGAAAAACGGATGACCCCAAACCCTACAAATCAAAAACCAGCTAGAACAATGACCCACGCTTTTGTGACTGGTGCGACCGGTCTTTTAGGAAATAATCTCGTGCGTGCTCTGCTAAAAGAAAACATTCAAGTGACCGCTCTCGTTCGCTCCGAGGAAAAAGCGCGCAAACAATTTGCCGACCTGCCTATCCAGATTGTCAAGGGGGATATTTTAGAGCCCGAAAGCTATCGTGACTATCTAGCAGGCTGCGACAGCCTCTTTCATACCGCTGCTTTTTTCCGCGATAATTATAAAGGCGGCAAGCACTGGCAGGAGCTCTACGACACTAATATTATAGGCACAAATAACCTCCTAGAAGCTGCTTACGAGGCTGGTATCCGCCAATTTGTCCATACTTCCTCCTGTGTCGTACTGGAAGGTGAGGCCAATCAGCTAATCGATGAAAGCATGTCTCGCTCAAAAGATACTCCTTTTGATTACTATCGCAGCAAGATTTTGAGTGAAGAGGCCGTTCGTGATTTCTTGGACAAGCATTCAGATGTTTTCGGTTGCTTTATCTTGCCGAGTGTAATGTTGGGTCCTAGAGACCTTGGTCCGACCTCCAGTGGGCAGCTGATTATCAATTTTGTAGAGCAAAAACTTCCAGGTATCTTAAAGGCTAGCTATAATATGGTGGATGCTAGAGATGTAGCAGATATTCATCTCCGCGCCATGAAATACGGACGCTCAAAGGAGCGCTATCTGGCAGTTGGACGGCAAGTGACCATGACAGAATTGTACCAAATACTGGAAAAAATCACTGGCGTTCCCGCCCCCAAGCGCAAGATCTCCCCTCTTTTCGTCAAAATCTATGCCCAAGCAAGTGAGCTCTACCACCGGCTCACCAAAAAACCAATTTTGGTTACCAATGAGCTCGCTCATCTCATGGCCGAAGAATATCTCAAAAGTAATTTTAGCTTTGCCAAAACCGAGAGCGAGCTAGGCGGACAGCATCGCCCTCTCGAAGAAAGCTTAGCTGACGTGGTAGATTGGTACCGCAAGCACGGCTATTTCGCCAAATAAGCAGCCCTCAAAATCAAGTGACCAAATGTTCATCGCTTGATTTTTCTTTTTGTCAAGCCGCTTTGGCTGAAAAACCGTCTCTGAAATTCACCGTCCCGACTTGCTTCCTAAGCTCATTCTATGGTATAATTACAATAATAATTAAACATCAGGTCAATTTCATTACTCTTACTTTTCCATAAGATACAAGGCTAAAACAGCATTTTAGCCTCTTCATTTGAGTAAGCCCTATCAGAAGTCACAGCAATCGCTCACTTTCCATTTATCATTTTTAATTTATCATGTGAAGAAATGCGCTAACGCCTGCCTTCTTTTATTTTTTAGACCTTATCACAGAAAGGAATCTTATGATTTACAAAGTTTTTTATCAGGAAACAAAAGAGCGCAGCCCGCGCCGTGAAAAGACACGTGCCCTTTATTTAGAGATTGAAGCAGCTAATGAATTGGAAGGCCGTATTCAGGCTCGTAAGCTCATCGAAGAAAATACCCCTTACAATATTGAATTTATCGAGCTCTTGTCTGACAAACACCTCGAATACGAAAAAGAGTCAGGCACTTTTGAATTGACGGAGTTCTAACCCATGGCATATACCTTAAAACCCAAAGAAGTTGGCGTTTTTGCGATTGGTGGGTTAGGCGAAATCGGTAAAAACACCTACGGGATTGAATACCAAAATGAAATCATCATCGTGGATGCCGGCATCAAGTTCCCAGAAGACGACCTGCTAGGAATTGACTATGTCATTCCTGACTACTCTTATATCGTGGAAAATATTGACCGCGTAAAAGCTGTCCTCATCACCCACGGGCACGAGGACCATATCGGCGGTATCCCTTTCCTGCTCAAGCAAGCCAATGTTCCTATCTATGCGGGTCCTCTAGCTCTGGCCCTCATTCGCGGCAAGCTAGAAGAGCATGGACTGTTGCGCGATGCTAAGCTTTATGAAATCAATCAAAACACAGAACTGCAGTTCAAGCATCTGAAAGCTACTTTCTTCCGGACAACCCACTCTATTCCAGAACCCTTGGGAATTGTCATTCATACGCCGCAGGGTAAGATTGTCTGTACCGGTGACTTCAAGTTTGACTTTACTCCAGTCGGTGAGCCGGCAGACTTGCACCGTATGGCTGCTCTGGGTGAGGAAGGCGTTCTCTGTCTCCTATCTGATTCGACCAATGCTGAAGTTCCGACCTTTACCAATTCCGAAAAAGTGGTCGGACAGTCTATCATGAAGATTATCGAAGGCATCCACGGACGGATTATTTTCGCCTCCTTTGCTTCAAACATCTTCCGACTCCAGCAGGCAGCAGATGCTGCTGTCAAGACCGGTCGTAAGATTGCGGTCTTTGGCAGATCCATGGAAAAGGCTATTGTCAACGGGATTGAGCTGGGCTATATCAAGGTTCCTAAAGATACCTTCATCGAGCCAAATGAACTCAAGGACTATCCAGCTGGCGAAGTGCTGATTATGTGTACCGGAAGTCAGGGTGAGCCGATGGCAGCCCTGTCTCGGATTGCCAATGGTACTCACCGTCAGGTTCAGCTGCAACCTGGAGATACAGTCATCTTCTCATCCAGTCCTATCCCTGGAAATACGACCAGCGTTAACAAGTTGATTAACATCATTTCCGAGGCTGGTGTAGAAGTGATTCACGGTAAGATTAACAACATCCACACCTCTGGACACGGTGGCCAGCAAGAGCAGAAACTCATGCTTCGCTTGATCAAGCCTAAATATTTCATGCCAGTCCATGGTGAATACCGTATGCAGAAAGTCCATGCAGGTCTAGCCGTTGATACTGGAGTACCAAAAGACAATATCTTCATCATGAGCAATGGTGATGTGCTGGCTCTGACAGCTGACTCAGCTCGTATTGCCGGCAGCTTCAACGCTCAGGATATTTATGTTGATGGGAACCGCATTGGTGAAATCGGAGCTGCAGTCCTGCGCGACCGTAAAGACCTGTCAGAGGACGGTGTGGTTCTGGCTGTTGCGACGGTTGACTTTGAGTCCAAGATGATTTTAGCCGGTCCAGATATTCTCAGCCGCGGCTTTATCTACATGCGCGAATCAGGTGACCTCATTCGCCAAAGCCAGCGCATCCTCTTCAATGCTATTCGCATTGCACTCAAGAATAAAGATGCCAGCGTTCAATCTGTCAGCGGCGCTATCGTCAACGCCTTGCGTCCTTTCCTCTACGAAAGTACCGAGCGTGAACCTATTATTATTCCGATGGTGCTTACACCAGACGAAGACAACTAAAAAATAAGCTTTGCTAGATTTAGCAAGGCTTATTTTCTGCTTTATTTTTTGTTCGAGAAGCATGCTTGATAATCCAAGCGCAGCTCGGACTCAGTTCTTCCTTTTGCCAAGCTTGAATGATACACTCAAACTTTTCAGGAGCTTCTTTATATAAATCATTCAGATTATTAGCGACACTTTTTTGGATTGATTTATCCCTATCATCCTTTAGATTCCTTAAAATAGCGGTAAATTCATCAAAATAATCTAAAACCACAGTCTGCTTCTTAGCCCAGGGCAATCGGATACGCATACACTCGCTGGCTAACCTGCGGACTCGCATATTCTCATCTCGGCTCCACTCTAGCAGTAAATCCATCGTAGCTTTAGGATAATTAGCCAGTAAGGGGCGCATGGAAAATTCTCCAGTAAATCGCTTGGTTAATTCCTTACTGAAGGCTGCACTCAGCTCGAATTCCTGACTTCCGTAAAGTTCTACGTATTTGCCAATCGGCCACAACCAATACCCCTCTGAGAACATCCCCAGGCCGCCCTCTAACTCCGGACCAAGTATCTGCTCAAAAACCTTCAGAGAATCAGCATAAGAAAGCGGCAAGCATTCTTTGATACTCTTTGCCAGCAACTCTTGACGCTGAGTAAATTCCAAAGCCTCTAAGTCGCTTTCAACTAGAGACATAAAATGCTGAGCATCAAATTTATCTGTGACTTCTTGCAAGCGACTACTCAAATCCCCCGCATAAATCAAATCATAATAATCTTTAACCTTTTTCGCCATGATTTTTAAATCCCCTTAACAGACTTCTCACTGCTTCTCTGACTTCTGCTTCTCCCTCTTTCTCAGCTAGAAAAAGAGACAACTCATTCAAGGCGCCTGAAATCATATGAGCTGCCATATCCAAATCAATAGAGATAAGTCTTCCTTCTTTAGATAAAATGTCTAATTGCTTACTCGAATGAAAGAAAGAATTAGCCTCGTCCTGACGACGCCACTCTTTCCACTCAATGACATTGGGACCATCAAGCAGGAGAATACGTTTATTTTTAGTCAAGGTCGCAAAACGAACAAAAGCAACACAGCCTTCCACCAACTGCTCCCAAGAATCGTGTGCTTCCAGGGCGTTTTTTTCTACATAAGATCCCAGTTCGGATTGAATTTGTGCTAGTACGGCGGTAAATAAAGTTTTCTTATTCCCGAAATGGTGATAAAGTGCGCCTCTTGTCATTCCCAACTCATCTACAATTTCTTCCAAGGAAGTTTCTGCATAACCCTTTAAAGAAAAATGTTTCCGGGCGATAGCTAATATTTTCTTGCTTGTCTCTAGAGAAGCCTGCTGTTTTTTATTCATCTTCACTCTCCAAATAATTTGCCGCAAACTCAGCGCTAGGTGGAATTACTTGAATCACATCAACCAAAACAGAACCCGGCGCTTTCACAATGAAATGGCGCTGACCAAAATCTTCACTCTTAATGGGAAGAAGGAACTCCTTTTCTCCTTGCTGACGCAATTCTTCATAAAGACAATCCACATTGTCAACTTCGATATTGATGATTAGACCACTCGTCTCAGACTGGTAGGCTTGTGGCACTGTCCCATGCTTACTATCAATAAAAGCAAGCTCAAAATCACTCTCGATATTCTTTAAACTAATATACCAATCTGAACGGAAGGTTTCCTGAAATTGGAAATGCTCAATGAAAAATTGTGCCGCTTGATGGACATCTTCGCTCATTAAAACGGGGTATAAACTGGTAATCATTTGTTCTCCTTTTCTTAAACTTTATTTTAACATACATACTGAATGTATGCAAATAAATATTTAAAAAACAGAAGCCAAATTGGCTTCCGTCTATTTGAGAATGGCTTCATTTAATCGCTTGATAAAATGATATTTGGTAATGCCCTTTTGCGGGACATCTGATAGACTGGCGTAGATTTCATAGCCTTGCTTGATGTAAAAATCCTTGGCCTGATAAGATTTAGTGGACAAGGTTATACTAGTAGCTCCAACTTCTGCAGCCTTTTCTTCTAATTCTGCCAGCAGACTGGCTCCCAAACCTTTTTTCTGATGTTCTTTATCCACCACCAAAGCCTTGATATGAATGTTTGCCAACACCTGTTGGGCATGGAGCAAGGCAATTAACTGGCCATCTTCCTCCCGCCTTAGATAATAATCTTGAGGTTCAAGTTTTTCAAGCATACCTGAACCAAAACAAGCCTCATATTGCTCATCAAAAACCCGCTTTATAAAATCATGAAATTTTTCCATCTTTCTCCTCCACGAAAAAGCAGGGGATATGCCAATCCTCCTGCTCTAAGTTTAGTATAAATCTAGATAATTATCTACTTCCCATTGGGAGACAAAGGTTGCATAGCTAGCCCACTCGATGCGCTTGGCTTCTAAAAAGCTCGTATAGATATGCTCGCCAAGTGCTGCTTTAACGACTTCATCCTCTGTTAAGGCCTTCAAGGCATTGTGAAGAGTTGATGGCAGGTCTGTAATTCCTGCTTCCTTACGCTCCTCAGGAGTCATGATGTAGATATTCTCTTCGATTGGGGCTGGAGCTTCGATTTTATTTTCAACACCGTGCAGTCCAACTTCCAAGAGAACAGCCATAGCAATATATGGATTGGCCATCGGGTCAACGGAGCGCAACTCCAAGCGAGTACCCATACCACGAGAAGCTGGCACACGCACCAATGGCGAGCGATTGCGTCCTGCCCAAGCGATATAAACTGGCGCTTCATAGCCAGGAACCAGACGTTTGTATGAGTTAACCGTTGGATTCATGATAGCTGTATAGTTATAAGCATGGTTAATCAAACCACCCAAGAAATGGTAGGCTGTTTCTGACAGCTGCATACCTTTTGGATCTTCTGGATCGAAGAAGGCATTATTGCCATCTTGATCAAAGAGGGACATGTTACAGTGCATACCAGATCCCGCAATGCCAAACTTCGGCTTAGCCATAAAGGTCGCATAAAGGCCGTGCTTACGAGCAATAGTTTTCACAACCAGCTTAAAAATCTGAATTTTATCACAAGCACGAAGCACTTCGTCATACTTAAAGTCAATCTCGTGCTGGCCGACTGCGACCTCATGGTGGCTAGCTTCTACTTCAAAGCCCATCTTGGTCAGGACATTGACGATTTCCCGACGGGTATTGTCTGCCAAGTCTGTCGGCGCCAAGTCAAAATAGCCACCCTTGTCATTGACTTCCAGCGTCGGATCACCATTTTCATCCAGCTTAAAGAGGAAGAACTCTGGCTCTGGTCCGAGATTAAAGGACTTGAATCCTAGCTCTTCCATATGCTTGAGGGCGCGCTTGAGGTTGCTGCGAGGATCCCCTAGAAACGGTACATGATCTGTCGTATAAACATCGCAAATCAAACCCGCTACACTGCCGTTTTCATCTCCCCAGGGAAAGACTGTCCAAGTATCCAAATCAGGATAAAGATACATATCTGATTCATTGATACGGACAAAACCTTCGATGGAAGAACCATCAAACATGGCTTTATTGGATAAGACCTTGTCAAGCTGTTCATCCGTGGCAGGAATTTCCACATTCTTCATAGTCCCTAAAATATCAGAGAACATAAGACGAATAAAGGTAACATTTTTCTCTTTTACTTCGCGACGGATATCAGCTGCTGTAATAGACATTAAATTTCTCCTTGTAATTCAAACAAAATAGCTATGGTCGACGCATCTGACCAAAGGTTGGCAGAGAAGAAGCAAAACGGCCTTGCTGCAAGATGTCATGATGCAAAGCACGGCGGACATCTTTTTCACTAATGGTCTTGTGGGACTTGGCTTCACGCTCAGCATATTTCCTCTTAATTGCAGCGATATTATAACCTTCCGAAATATAATCCTTAATTTCTAAAAGACGGTCCATATCATTCAAAGAATACATCCGACGATTGCCCTCATTTCGAGCAGGGGTAATCAGATTCTGGTCTTCATAATAACGGATCTGACGAGCAGATAGGTCCGTCAGTTTCATAACACTGCCGATGGGAAAGACTGCCATGTTTCGGCGAAACTCTTTTTCCTTCATTCAAATTCCTCTCTACGCACTATTATAGGACGAAATAAATCTTATGTCAAGAAATAATGTCAGATTTTCTTACACGGATTTTATTTTTTCTTTTCAAAGATGGTTCGCAGCCGATCTATATCAGAATTTACCAGAATTGCAACAAAGACTCCCATAAAGGTTTCAAAGATTCTGGCAAAGACATACAAGATGGTATCTTCCGGCCGAATAGACAGGGTAATAATCAGCATAGCAGATACTCCGCCAATGACTCCCGCCTTGTTGTTCATAGCGACATTGGTCATGATTGTCAGCATAGTACAGACTGGTACCAAAAGGAGGGTGACCCAATACTGCTCCTTAAAGACACTATTGGCAATGAAAAATAGCAGAGCGTAAAAACCACCGATGCTGTTTCCTAAGATTCGCGATGTCCCGAAGTGGACACTCTTATCAAAATCCTCACGAAGACTAAAGACTGCCGTCAAAGCACCGATTTGCAGCCCTTTCCAACCAAAAAGGCCAAAGAGCAGTAGAATGATGAAAACAGCCAGACCGGTTTTAAAGGTACGCATGCCCAGACGAAATTTCGATTTATCAAACTTGTACTTATTGAAATAACTCATTAGTCTCCTTCCAGGAAATCCTCCCTCTCTTCATTTTAACATATTTCGTCTCAAAAAAACTCTTTCTGCTCAGGACTTTTCCCACACAAAGAAAAAGCCCTATCAGCTACCGCATCAAGAGCTATCGACTATTTAAAAGCTGAGACATTATCTGTCCCAGCCGCGTTTTTATTATCTTTAGTTTGGATAAATGTAGGTAACGCCACCCATAAATTCATTCGGATTAAAGTAGCCACGATAGTTGTTAATTTGCTTTTGGTGATTGTAGTTCGCTTCTAGAACTTGAATTGAGCTATCGCTTTGCACATCTGTCACATAAGCAACATGTCCGTATTCGCCACCATCCCAAACTGCAATAGCGCCTGGTACTGGAACATTTCCTGTTGCATAACCCTGAGCACCAGCATTGATTGCCCAAGTATTAGCGTTGCCCCACCAGTTACTTGCCCAAGGCGCCATTTCTTTCACACCCCATGTACATTGACCAATTGGGTAAGAATTGCCATAGTCAGTTGGTGTATTTAAGACAACATCTTCTGTATCGGATACCAAAGCAGCATCACTTGTCGCTTCATAAACTGGAGCGCTGTAAGGATTGTATGTCTGAGCCAAAGCAGTGCCATTTACTTGCAACACATCCCCTGGATTAATTGTATCAAAAATTGATTTTCCATTATTGGCAGCAAGTTCGTAAGGATTCATTCCATTGGCACTAGCAATGGCAAAAAAAGAGTCCCCTTGCTGGACAACATAAGAATCTGCATGAACAGCTTGAGCGCCGATTGTCGCCAAAAAAGCTGTGGAAGTTAAACCAAGAGTCGCTTTAGCAAATGTTTTTTTCATAAATGTATTTCTCCGTAAAATTTGATGATAAAAAAATCATACAATATTTACATGTCAGTTTTTTTAGAGTTATGTTTTTGTCATGTTACAAATGATTTAGACTTTTGCTACATGAGATTTTGCAGTATTCTTAAAGATAAAAGGCTAGGGATTCCCTAGCCTCATCTATTATCAGTCTTCTTTACCTTTCAATTTTCCTAGACCTAAAGCACCAATAATGGCTGCTAAACCTAGATATGGCAGATAGACTGTATCTTTGGCTCCCGTTTCTGGAAGAAGAGAAACAGGAATCTTTTTAGCCACTGAAGTTGGATTAGCTCTTCTTGGATCGTTTATATCCGAAACAAGAAGATGCTGTGCCTTAGGAGTGACTGTTGTAACTGTATTTGAAGCATAGACCACACGATTGACAGTATTGATGTAGGTATTTTCAAAAGTACCCGCAGCAATCCGCTTCATCTGTAGATAGGTTTCAGCCTGAAAAGCTGAATCCAGAGAAATGGTCTCTAAGAATTCTTCCTTGAAACGAATAGAAATCAAGCCTTTCT
Source organism: Streptococcus sanguinis (assembly GCF_900475275.1). NCBI lineage: Bacteria > Bacillati > Bacillota > Bacilli > Lactobacillales > Streptococcaceae > Streptococcus > Streptococcus sanguinis. The sequence goes on from NZ_LS483364.1 coordinate 2,043,253, forward strand.
CAAGATCAAGATTCGCAGCTGTATACTCAGTCAAATCTGTACCAGCCTTTATCACCTTACCATCTTTGAGCGTGATGTCCACTTTGGCAAAGGTTTTGTAAACACCCGTGTACTCATCTCCTTGTTGGTCATAATCATCCACAAAGCTATAGTCTGTCAAATCTTCAGAGTGGTTAGCAGGGATCAAGCTTCCGATGAGACGATAGTTAAAATGCCGTCCCAAAGTCAGTTCCTTGCCATCCAAGTTTTCTGCACTTGCTGGATCAAGGCTTAGGGTAATATCTTTTTCAGGACTGATTTTAGGAACATTATTGACGACTACGTCTGTCGCATAACCATTTCCAAAGTCAATTTGATAAGCCCGGTTTTCGAATTTACCACCTGTGCGGCCCATTCCTTCTTTGACTGCCATAGGACTTGTTATCGTCAAAGACTTACCTGTTACGACATATTGGTCATAAAAGGCTTGGGCATCGTCTGCTGCAAAGAGTTGGAAAGAACCTTTAACAGTGACATTCGCCTTTTGAAGGAGCTCTCGAACTGCTGCAGGGGCTTTTTCAAGGCTCTCGTAGTGGGTCACTGTCACACCTGCCACAGCCTTGCCATCTGCATCTACTAGCTTGACTAATTCCGGACGAAGTTCAAGTGCTTCTTCCGGATAGTCATCTACATAGTAGAAACCTTTTTGAATCGTGCTCTTAGATGACTTGTCACCCTTATACTGATCCAAATCCCAAGTCAGCTCGTAGTAATTGGTCGACCCAGCTAAGACTTCCTTGCCATCAATCACCAATCCTGCCTTGTTTTTATTGACCTTGGTTGGCTTGATGTAATTATTGCTAGGATTGTCTGAATCATTAGGCTTGCCTGGCGTGGTCACGCGAACAACGTTTGAACGGATACCATAGGCATCATTGACGGTCAGGGTGAAATTATTAGTATAAGTTGCGCCATCATTGAGCACTCGGCCGACTACCGTTGGAAAGAGCGTAGCAACTTCCTTGGTCCTATCAGCGTTATAAGCAGCTAAGGTTGCAGTAGTTGCCTTAAATGTCACTGTGTGGCTAGCCTCATCATATCTGACGTCAAAACCTGCGCTAGCAGCTTTTGTTGCTTCTAAGTCAACTTCATAACCACTTGGTAATGGATCAACAATGACAAAAGATGTCGTCTCACTGCGTCCGGCTGGAAGAGCTTCTGTCTTTAGAGCAAACTGAACGACGGACTGCTTAGCCACTAGAATCTTATCAATATTGGCGCCTTGGTCATTTTGAATCTCTTTATGAATCTGCGGCTGAGATTGCAAGAGATGATAATGATAGTGCACAGTCGGAGCTACGGGCGCTGCTGGCTCTTTTTGATAAACAGGCTCTGCTGGTGAGGTTGGTAGCGAGCTATAAGTTGGTTCTACCGGCTTATTAGGCTCCGGTGTTTCTGGTGTACGAGTTGGCGCTTCCGGCTCCTTATCATAAGTCGGTGCTACCGGAGGTGTTGGAAGATCCTTCGGTGTTGGTGCAGTTGGAGCTGGATCCAAAGGCTTAAGCGCTTCTTCACTTGGCACTACAGGAGCCGTAGGAGCTACTGGCACTTCCGGTTCTTCTACTGTAATAATTGGCAGATCATTCGCTCGGACATCACCATTAATCGCAAACCAAATATTTGGTTTCTTAGGAGCTAACTTATCAGTCCTACGTGGATCAGTTGCTGCTGGCTGGCCTAGCACTTCAGAAGAGGAAATCGTTCCAATCGTCATGCTGTTGGTTGTACCAGAAATTTCTACCGCTCCTGCTCCATACCATGAGTTAGGAGCATCTGTAGTGTCCCAGCCAGGCACACCGCGGCGTGTATACATTGTAAAACGAGAACCGCCCTCTCCTTCTCGGAAGTTTTCAGACTCGGTCGCATAGATTTGGCCGTTCTTTTCACCAATAGATGAACCCGAAATCTTGTTGAAAGTTCCGGTATAATCTTTGGCCATTTCGATAGAATTAGCTTCACGGTTGAGGGAAGCCACGGACATCAAAGCCTGATCAAAATTAATAGGTTGGCCTTTATCATCATAAAAGACAAATTCCGTCTTCACAAAGAGAGAGGTCGCATCTTCAAGTTTTCCTGTATAAGCAGAAGCAAAAACTCCCATGGTCGGATCTTTAAAAATACCTAACCAAGCCTTATCATTGCGGAATCGGGAACTTGGATCAAGAGTATAAGTATAGACGATTTTAGAAACCTTTTTCCCTCGATAATAAGTTCCCTGAAGATTTGTATAGGTTGCTGTTGCAGACTGACCGCGGCTCAACAAAACAGAAGACCATTCAGTCGGTCCTTTACCACTTGTTACGTTAGAACTATAGCCCGCATACTTGCCAACTGTACCAAAGCTTTCCTGCTGGTTGGTCTGATAGTTAGCATTTTGAATATCTGTTACTTTGAAGTTATCCAGCTGGAAGAGTTTCTTAGAAAACTCTGCAGTATTCTTCACAGCGGCTTCCATGCCAGCATAGCTGACAAACTCACCTGTTGTAGTCAATGACAAATTAGCATTAGGTTCTGATTTGAAAACCAGACTTTGCGCAATTGGCCGGCTCAAATGACCATCTTCAGTCTTCTTTGTTTCTGCGATAGCCAGACCAGCCTTAATCTTGGCCTGCTCAGCATCGTATTTAGCCTTATCTTGCTGATACTTGGCTAATTTTGTGTTATAAACAGCCAAATCTGCATTATACTGGGCTAGCTGAGCTTGATAGTTTGCTTGGGCTTGGGCATTACGCTTCTTTATTTCTTCATTTTCAGCTGCTATAGTGGCATTCTTAGCCAGCTTTTGCTCATATTCTTTTTGAGCTGCTGCATTTTCTGCTTCAATTTGAGCCTTTTTAGCTTCATAAGCTGCTAAATCTGCTTCATATTGAGCTTTTTTATCTTGATTTTCCTTTTGGATACGGGCCAATTCTGCATCATAGGCTGCTTTAGCCACTTGGTAAGCTGCCGCATTATCAGCATTGGTCTTTTGAACCATTGCTAAATCTGTTTTATATTTACTAAGGGCAGCTTCATAAGCTGCCTTCAGCTGAGCATTTTCTGCTGTGATCCGAGCTACTTCTGCTTGATGAGCAGCCAAATCTTTAGCGTATTGCTCCGCTGTAGCTTTGTTTTCTGCTGTAACCCGAGCCACTTCCGCCTCGTAGACTGATACTTTTTCTTTGTACTCCTTGACCTTGGCATCAATCTCGGTTACTTGAGCCTGATAATCTGCTGCAATCTCCGCTTTTTTGTCTGCTATTTCTTGAGCAGTCTGGACTGCTCCTTTATCAACAGCTGGGTCTTTAACAACTGTCAGCCCAGCTTCTTGAGCTTTTTTAGCGCTTTCATCTAAATCAGCTGTTGAAACAGTCACTGTCACACCGCCATCTGCCTGACCTGCTCGCGCCTGACTCTCTTTAGATGCCTGACTGGCTGGTCCTTGAGCTTGAGGCAGATTGGTCGCTGCATTTCCAGTGCCCACCATTTCAGTATTGACAGGACTATTGGTCTCAGTTACTACTTCATCTGCTCTTGCTTGCATCGTTGACGTTAAAAAAGCCGCACCCAGAACAGCACCGCATAAAGTTTTAACAGCCTTATTTTTCCGAAAACCAAAAACTTCTTTTTTCTTCATTTTTCTCCTCCCTCTGCTAACTTCTACAGTCAGCAGTTTTCCCATGCCTTCAGAAAATCAAAAAGTAATGGGAACCTCCTGTCAGAAGCTCCATTTTAATTTAACTCTCTTTAAGCATCAGAATATATATGTATCTTAATCCTAACAAGTTTTGCCTCGTTTTGCAAGCATTTTTTGCTCCTTTTATTTACCCCGAAACAAAGATAGACACATATCTATAAATTGTCCATTTTGTTCTTCTTTGCTCTCTCTTCCTTCAAATGAACAATGAGAATACAAGAAAAGACCAGCTCTTGCTAGTCTTTCCTTATTACAGTTTTGTACTTGTTCTCTACAAGATCAAAGATTCTAAACTTACTGCTTATTTTTCAGTCAGTGCTGCAAGTCCTGGTAATACTTTACCTTCAAGGAGTTCCATTGATGCACCACCACCAGTAGAAATCCATGAGAACTTGTCTGCACGGCCAAGGTTGATAGCTGCAGCAGCTGAGTCACCACCACCGATGATTGATTTTACGCCAGGTTGTTTCACGATAGCGTCCATAACACCGATTGTACCAGCTTGGAAGTCTGGGTTTTCAAATACACCCATAGGGCCATTCCAGACAACAGTTTTTGCACCAGTCAAGGCTTCATCAAATTTAGCGATAGATTTAGGACCGATGTCCAAACCAAGGAAGCCTGGATCCACTGCTTCACCTTCAGTATCTTTCACTTCAGTATAATCCGCAAAAGCATTTGCTTCTTTTGAGTCAACTGGCAGAACCAATTTGCCGTTTGCTTTTTCAAGAAGAGCTTTGGCAACATCCAATTTGTCTTCTTCTACAAGTGAGTTACCGATTTCGATACCCTGTGCTTTGTAGAATGTGTAAGTCATACCACCACCGATAAGGACTTTATCAGCTTTTTCAAGCAAGTTTTCGATAACACCGATCTTGTCAGATACTTTTGAACCACCAAGGATTGCTACGAATGGACGTTCTGGAGTTTCAACTGCTTCTTGGATGTAGGCAATTTCGTTTTCAAGAAGGAAGCCAGCAACTGCTTTTTCAACGTTGCCTGAGATACCGACGTTAGATGCGTGTGCACGGTGAGCTGTACCAAATGCATCATTTACAAAGATACCATCTCCAAGAGATGCCCAGTATTTACCAAGTTCTGGATCGTTTTTAGATTCTTTCTTGCCGTCCACATCTTCAAAACGAGTGTTTTCAACCAAAAGAACTTGTCCATCTTCAAGAGCATTGATAGCTGCTTCCAATTCAGCACCACGAGTGACACCTGGGAAAACAACGTCTTGACCCAATTTAGCAGCCAAGTCTGCAGCTACTGGCGCAAGAGATTTACCTTCTTTATCTGCTTCTTCTTTGACACGTCCAAGGTGAGAGAAGAGAATTGCGCGACCGCCTTGCTCGATGATGTATTTAATAGTTGGAAGAGCAGCAGTGATACGGTTGTCATTCGTAATCACTCCGTCTTTCAATGGTACGTTAAAGTCTACACGAACGAGGACTTTTTTACCTTTCAAATCAACGTCTTTAACAGTAAGTTTTGCCATGTTACAAAAACTCCTTTTCATATTTTATACGCAACTATTATATCATATTTTCCAAAAGTTTTCTTGATATAAAGAAAATTTTCACAAAAAAGAAGCGCATAGCACTTCTTTCTCTCGAACTTTGGAATTAGAGAATGGGGAAAGGACTCTGAACTCATTCAGACAATAGTGAAAGCTGTATTTTTCTCTAAGTTTGACAACTCAAAAAGCCAGTAAAACTAATGACTTCAATGCTTTCCATTGTTAAATTGCAAATACTTGTCCTACTGCATAGGTGACCGCCATGGTTAAAAGTCCGATCACGAGGTTGCGAATCATAGCATTTTTGAGCGGTGCCTTGCCCAATCTAGCGCTGGTGTAACCTGTTCCCAAAAGGGCCAAGGCCACGATTAGAACGGTTGCCCAGATACGGACGCTGGCAGGAAGCAGGATAATGGTAATCATAGGAAAAAGTGCACCAACAGCAAAAGCTAAAAAGCTAGAGATAGCCGCATGCCAAGGATTAGTGAACTCCTCAATCTCAATGCCATATTTTTCCTGTACCAAAGCCTCCAACGGCTCCTGGAGAAAAGCCCGATTGGTCATGAGCTGGGCAGAAGTCTCACACTCACCATTTTGAACATAAGCAGCATAGAGAGACTGCCTAGCGATATCTGGATTTTTCTCTAAAAGCTCCCGCTCTCTGGCAACAGCAGCTTCCTCTGTATCCTTTTGAGTAGAAACTGATACATACTCTCCGCCAGCCATAGAAAAGGCGCCCGCAAAGACTGCCGCCAAACCAGACAGAAAGATAATCCAGACATCGTCCGTCGCACTAGCTACCCCAATAACCACACCTGCTATGGAAATAATACCATCATTGGCTCCTAAAACCCCTGCCCGCAATATATTCAGCCGCCCACTAAAGTTCGTATCAATTTTATGTTCTTCCACTATTTTAATTTTCTCTTTCTTTTTATTTATAATGATTATAAATAAAACTCAAAACTAATACAAGAGAAAATCGAAAAATGAGAAAAGTTCTACTATTTAAGAGAAGAAAGGCACCAGATTTCTACTATCTGATGCTTATAAAAAATATCTCTGATTTTAGGATTGCTTCTGAATCTCTTCTCGATACTCCGATATCGTCTTTCCTGTCCACTTTTTAAAGGCTCGTGAGAAGGAAGATACTTCTGAATAGCCCAGCAAATAGGCTACATCATCCGTTGTCATGTCAGGATTTTCGAAGTAACCAAAGGCTAGAATCTTCTGCACACTTTGCAATTCCTGGTTAAACTTGGTCCCTTCTGCCGTCAGGTTTCGTTGCAAGGTTCGGCTGCTAATGCCGAGAGTCGCTGCGATATCTTCGATACTAAAGGCACCACTTGGGATGGCCTGGTAGAGTTTTTTGCTGAACGATACCGGTAAAACTTTCACTGGTCACGGCTTTTGCCAAGCGCTCTTTGAGTTGAGGTTCTAGATAGTCCAACATGACATTATTGGCAGTCAAGAAGGGTTTCTCCAAGTCCGCCATTTTAAAGACCAGTTCATTGCCTTCCATTATTTCCACGTGACAGCCAAACACCGTAAGACTCGCTTCTTCATAAGTATAAGGAGCGCCCACATGTACTGGAATGATATTTTCTCCTGTACCTATGCGAATCAAATCGACCAATAACGGGAAAGCCATTACTTTTATTCAAGCAATTTATGGTTCAACTTGTTTCTAGTAAGTAAGATAATTTTTTTCTGATTAGGTTCTTTGTTTAGAAATCTATCCTAGAATATCATAGGAGCAAAAGCCATCAAATCAAAATATGCTAAACAGATCACTTTTATTGGAGAGACGCCCCTAGTATTTCTTCAACATTATCAAACGAAATCGTCTTAAAATGTCTAGTTATCTCTACAATAACTAGACTAGCAATAGATAGAAATAAAACGAGTTTGATAAGTGTTTGCCATTTTTTAACCCAATTTAAAAACATTTGCAAACTCTACTCCTTTTATCCTAATAGTGTCTGTAAAATCGGAATCACAATCACAAATAAAACCGTACTAAGAGTGACCACATTCGTTGAAAACTCAACATCGCCTTTTCCTTGATTGGCAAGGATAGGAAGAACCGCTAAAGCAGGTGTTGCTGATTGAATCATAAAGGTTCTAAATTCTGGTGCTACCATATTTGGAGAGAAGAACTTCAGAACCAGGAGCATGATGACCGGTGCAAGGATAAAACGACCAACCAGTGTGATAATGGTATCCTTATCAAAGCGAATCGTCTTAAGTCCTGCCTTCGCTAGAACGATACCAATATAGACAAGTGATAATGGCGTTGTTAAACTACCAATATAGGTCAAGGTACTTTCCGCAAAACTTGGAACAGGAAGACGGAGCACTAAAAAGGCGAGGGCTACGAGAAAACCTAATAAAGGCGCAGGGAAGAGCTTCTTCCAATTAAATTTTTGAGCCTGTTTTGAAGCCCCTTCTTTGCTATCAGAAGTCATCAGATAAACACCTAATGTCCAAGTAGAGACTGTATTCGTAATATAATACACCAAGAAGTACGGTAGGGCTTGATTGCCAAATAGAGCGATATTTAAAGGCAAACCAATGAAAATGGTGTTGGCATTGACAAAGGTATTAATCATGGTTCCTCGACGACCTGGGCGCACTCTAAAAAGTTTCACTGCGACAAAGGCCGCTAGGTAACCCAGAATGAAGGCGATAAACGTATAGAATAAACCGCCAGATAAACTAATCAGCTTATCCAAAGTTAAATATTTAAGAACAGAGGTAAAAATTGCAACCGGCATGGCCACATTCATAATGAGTTTAGATAAGTCATTTCCAAAACTCTCCTGAAACCAACCACGGACTTGTAAGATATATCCAAGTACGATAATCACAATGATTGGAATAATACTCTCAATAGAAGTTAATAAAATCTCCATAAGAATCCTTTCTTTCATTATTAAAAAAAGTGTACGAGGCCAGATAGAAGCTAGCTCTCGTACACTTCATCCGAGTGTTGTCTATTTTAAATTATTGGTAAGTTGGATACCATTTCAAATCACAGACCGCTTTCGCCATATCAGTTTCTTGGGCACGCGCTAGACCTTGTTCTTGCGCTTTTTTAGCAACTGCTTCTGCTACTTTGATGGAAACATCAGCAACATACTTGAATGGTGGTAAGACAGGCGCTCCTGGTTGACCTGGATTGACAATACCACTCAATGAATGTGCGGCAGCTCCAATCATTTCATCCGTCAAAAGACTCGCTTCAGAGGCTAACATACCAAGTCCAAGACCTGGATAAATCAAAGCATTGTTAGCTTGACCAATCACGTAGTCCACACCTTTATAGGAAACTGTACCAGCTGGAATTCCTGTTGCAACAAACGCTTTTCCATCTGACCACTCGATCAAATCTTTGGCACTTGCTTCTGCGAGCTTTGTAGGATTGGACAATGGGAAGATCATTGGGCGTTCTGTATTTTCACACATAGCTTCTACAATTTCTTTGGTGAAGGTATTTGGCTGAGTCGAAGTTCCCACAAGAATCGTCGGCTTAACAGTCTTCACTACTTCAAGAAGGTCCGTCAACTTATCCGCATTGGCAAAATCAGAACGTTTCTTAGCAAATGGTTTTTGTTCCGGAGTTAAGTCATCCATATCATCAAAGAGAAGACCTTGTTTATCCACCATAAAGAAGCGTTTATAGGCTTCTTCTTCAGGAAGACCTTCACTAACCATTTCGCGAAGCACACGAGAGGCAATCCCTGCACCAGCAGTCCCACCACCATAGCAGAGGTAAACTTGATCCGTTAATTTTTCACCTGTAATATCCAATGAACCAAAGATACCTCCAAGGGTTACGATACCAGTTCCTTGGATATCATCATTAAAGGTTGGAATTTGCTTCCGGTATTTTTCAAGGATGTTGGCAGCATTTAAGCGACCGAAATCTTCCCAGTGAAGGTAGAGTTTAGGGAAAAGACGTTCTGAAGTTTGGACAAATTGATCGATAAAATCATAATAACGATCACCACGCACACGTTCGTGACGATTTCCCAAATAATTAGGGTTGTTACGCAATTCTTCACGGTTGGTACCAGCGTCAATGACTAAAGGAAGGACCATTGAAGGATCAATTCCTGCTGCGCCAGTATAAACCATCAATTTCCCAACAGAAATATCGACACCATTTGTACCCCAGTCTCCAATACCAAGAATACCTTCTGCATCCGTTACGACAATGAGACGAATCTCACGGTCTCCCGCTGCATTTTTCAAAGTCGCTTCAATATTTTCAGGGTGATTGATGTCAAGATATGCGGCATATTGTGGGTCTACAAAGAGGTCGCTATAGCCTTCAATGGTATCAGCAATGGTTGGGTCATAGACAATCGGATTAAATTCTTCCAAATGTTGGGCAAACAGGTAATAGAAAAGGGTACGGTTGGTGTTAAAAATTTCCATTAAGAACAACCGTTTTTCCAAATCGTTGACCTTTCTTTGCATTTGCGCATAGGTCTGCGCCGCTTGTTCCTCAATAGTTTGGACGTAAGGTGGTAGGAGGCCAATAAGGCCTAGTTTCTGACGTTCTTCCAAGGTAAAGGCAGTTCCCTTGTTCAGAAAAGGGTTGTTTAAAATATCATGTGCAGTCATCATGTGACCTCCTTATTTTGTTTATTCTATTATAACACTTTCAGGCATTAAATGACACTTTGTTCTGTATATGATACAATATCAATAAGAAAACAGACGATCCAACCTAAAATAATGTGATTTCAATAAATAACAAAATATTTTCATTATCCATTACTTCCAAATCGTCAGGGTCATCTTTTTAAAAAGCGAGATTTTTTCACGTTTTTAGACGATTATGCTCATCAAAAAATCTACTTCTTGAAGGAATGTTTTCTACTCCGTAGGATGAGCCAGCTCTATGAAAGCCATCGATAATAAATCCAAGATATGTTCGTTATAGGATACTTTGTTTTGTTCAGGGTGTTATTTTTGTCATTTAAAACTTGTATTCTGGTTACATGAAAACAAAACATTATTTACAACGGTATATAGCGCAAAAGGTCAAATATTTGCGAAAAAAACAAAACATGAGTCAAGAGGAGCTATCGGAACGAGCTGATCTTGGATTAAAGTATATCAATCAATTGGAAAATCAAAACGTGAATCTGACCATTCACAGTCTTGAAAAAGTGATTGCTGCCCTTGAGTTGACTCCAGAAGAATTCTTCAATTTTGATTCACTCGAAGCTTCTTTAGACCCTAACGACAGCCTTTCACTTAAGAGAGTAAATATGAAAATTAAGCAACTTCCAGTTGTAAAAAGGGAAAAGATCCTAACGATTTTCGAAGATATATTAGATAGCCTTTAATGGTCCTCTGACTCACCTCAAATTGTAACAAACAAAAAATTATATAGTCAAATTCGCTATCACGGATAAGATTTACTTATCCATGTCTGTACATTAAAAGGGAGAGCCTGATGAATTTTAAGGACTTTTATTATTTTTACGATCTTAGTCAACTGCAATCCTATACCGGAGTTGCCCAAAAGCACGGGATCAGTCAACCATCCGTTTCTTATGCGATTAAACGACTAGAAAAGGAATTTCACTGCCCATTAATCGCACATGATCCTTCTCCTCGCACCTTCAAATTAACGCTTCAAGGAGAGATCCTGTTGCGACATATTCAAAAGGTCTTGCCTGAAATTCAAGGAGCAAAAAAAGAGATTCTACGGAGTCTTTCTCAGTTTAATACTATCGGTTTTCCGCCAATTATCATTGACTATCTTGTCCGAAAACAACCTGCCTTTATCAATAATGTTGCGGCCCTTCAAAGTATCCATCCTGTCCAAGAAGGATCTGTTGAACTTTTAGAAATGCTTTCCAAAGGGGAACTAGATGCTAGTTTTTTGGGGAGTTTGGAGCCTATTAGAGATCATCGTTTCCAGGTGCAAGAAATGGGCAAACGAAATCTCTTCTATATCCTTCATCGCAATCATCCACTCGCTACTAAAAAGCTATTGCATTTCTCAGATGTTATCAATGAAGATTTTATCATTCCAGATGAACACTTTGTTCATTTAAAGGCTTTTGAACAATTGAATGAGCGCTATCACCATGAAGCTACTCCTTTTTTTCAGACAGATGATATTCAGCTTCTAAAACAACTCCTTCGTAAAGAAGTAGGAATTAGTTTGCTAGCCGATCTTGCACTAACAGACAGTGAAGATGAACTGATCGCGATTCCTATGGCCAAAGACGAACTGATCAGCTTTTATATTTCACTAGTTGAACCAAGAGAAAGCAATCTTAAACCGGAGGTCATCCAATTCTTCGAAAAACTACTGAATTAATCACAGCCTCCATTCTTTGTGCCAATGTAGTTCCATAAATACAGTGACTAGCTAGTGTTTTTTGTAGAAAAAATATAGTAAAAATACTGATAAAATTGGGATTCCTACAAACTAGAAGGAATCCTATTTTTTTTATGATTCGAATCTTTAATGCCTATTATGTATATTTTTGTTATATGGCATTTTATTAGTAATTTGAGAAATTAAAATCTTTGAAATATGAGAAGACGTTTCAGTCACTTGATTAATTGAAACAAGCTATTGTAGACTACATTGATTACTACAATAACAAACGAATCAAAGTCAAACTAAAAGGACCTAGCCCTGTACAATACAGAACTAAATCCTTTGGGTAAATAAATTGTCTAACTTTTTGGGGTCAGTACAAATTTACTCAAGGTCTTCTTTGTATTTGATAACAATAGCATTTTATTGTCTGATGCAGACTTGATTGAAATCTCCTGCAAATGCAATAAACAAACTAATTATTTCACAACGATATTAACAAGTTTATTTGGTACGCTAATGACTTTTACAACTTCTTTGTCGGCGATTTCAGACTTGATTTTTTCATCTGACAGAGCGATTTCCTGCAGTTCCTCACGGCTCAAGTCCTTAGTTACGACTAGCTTAGCACGAACTTTACCCTTGATTTGAACAACGATTTCGACCTCTGCTTCGACCAGTTTGCTTTCGTCATAAGTTGGCCAAGTTACATAGGAAATGCTCTCACCAGTTTGAGCGACTGCCTGCCAGAGTTCTTCAGCCAAATGCGGTGCAAAAGGCGCCAGCAATTGAATAAAGCCTTTGGCATATTCGACATAGAGCTTTTCTTCCTTGTTGGCTGCATTGACAAAGATCATGAGCTGGGCAATGGCTGTGTTAAACTTGAGCTCCTCAATCTGCTCTGTGACAGACTTGACTGTTTCATTGTAGACCTTGTCCAATGCTCCGCTATTTTCAGTGACCAATTCCTTAGAGTTAAGGAGACGATAAACCCGATCCAGGAACTTGCGGCTGCCTTCTAACCCTTCCTCGCTCCAAGCGATAGACGCATCCAGCGGCCCCATGAACATTTCATAGACACGCAGTGTATCGGCACCATATTGCTCCACTACATCGTCTGGGTTGACTACATTCTTCAGAGACTTAGACATCTTAGCAGGCGCTTGCTCCAGTTCTTCTCCAGTTTCGATATTGAAGAAAGAACCATCGCGTTTTTCCACCTTGTCTGTCGCCACTAGGGCACCTCGACTATCACGGTAGCTAGTCCCCAGAATCATCCCTTGGTTAAAGAGTTTTTGGAAAGGCTCTTTAGTTGGCACTACTCCGATATCATAGAGGAACTTGTGCCAGAAGCGAGCGTAGAGAAGATGGAGCACGGCATGCTCTGCACCACCGATATAAATATCAACTGGCAGCCAAGCCTGGAGCAGCTCTTCATCTGCTAATTTCTCATTGTTGTGCGGGTCAATGTAACGCAGGTAATACCAGCTAGAACCAGCCCATTGAGGCATGGTGTTGGTTTCGCGGCGTCCTTTGACACCATCCTCCCGAGTCACTTCCAGCCAGTCAGTCAGATTGGCCAGAGGGCTTTCACCGGTACCAGAAGGGCGTATATCCTTGGTTACAGGCAAGACAAGTGGCAATTCATTTTCAGGGACAGCTGTTGAAGTCCCGTCTTCCCAATGAATGATTGGAATCGGCTCACCCCAGTAACGCTGACGGCTAAAGAGCCAGTCGCGCAGACGATAGGTGACTTTTTCATTTCCGACACCTTCTGCTTCCAGCCAAGCAACCATCTTTTCGATAGCGGCAGCCTTGTCTAAGCCATCTAGGAAGCCAGAGTTAATATGCGGACCGTCTTCTGTATAAGCAGCGTCAGCAACATTCCCACCCTCTAGAACCGGAATAATCTCCAAGTCAAACTGCTTAGCAAACTCCCAGTCGCGCTCGTCATGCGCTGGAACAGCCATGATGGCTCCTGTTCCGTAGCTAGCAAGCACATAGTCAGCAATCCAGATTGGGATTTCCTTGCCGTTGACAGGATTGATAGCATAAGCTCCTGTCCAGACACCAGTCTTCTCCTTAGCCAAATCAGTCCGAGCCAGGTCGGATTTGAGGCTGGCTGCGTGTTTGTAGTCTGCTACTGCTTGGGCTTGTTCTGCACTTGTAATGGCATCAACGAGAGCATGCTCTGGAGCCAAAACAGCATAGGTCGCACCAAAAAGGGTGTCCGGACGAGTCGTAAAGACGGTGAAGTCCTTATCTGTGTCCTTAATCTTGAAGGTTACATTGGCACCAGTTGACTTGCCAATCCAGTTGCGCTGCATATCCTTGATAGATTCTGGCCAGTCCAATTCCTCCAAGTCATTGAGCAGACGTTCTGCATAGGCTGTGATTTTCAGCATCCACTGACGCATGGGTTTGCGGACAACTGGATAGCCACCGCGCTCAGATGTACCGTCTGGCAGAACTTCCTCATTAGCGATAGCCGTTCCCAGCTCTTCTACCCAGTTTACTGGCACTTCAGCTTCATAAGCCAGGCCTTTTTCGTAAAGCTTGGTGAAAATCCACTGGGTCCACTTGTAGTAATTAGGGTCAGTTGTATTGATTTCTCGGTCCCAGTCATACGAAAATCCTAGAGCATTGATTTGACGCTTGAAGTTGGCAATGTTTTCCGCTGTAAAATCAGCTGGGTCATTCCCTGTATCCATGGCGTATTGCTCAGCCGGCAGGCCAAAGGCATCCCAGCCCATAGGATGAAGGACATTATAGCCCCGAGCCCGCTTGTAGCGGCTGAGGATATCTGTCGCCGTGTAGCCCTCCGGATGCCCTACATGGAGCCCCGCTCCTGATGGGTAAGGAAACATATCCAGCGCATAAAAGTTAGGCTTGTCCTTATCCGTACCGGTCTTAAATGTATGATGCTCTGCCCAGTATTTCTGCCACTTGGGCTCGATTTCTTTGTGATTATAATAAGCCATTCTTTTCTCCATTTTTTGTACTGTTTCTATTATACCATTTTCAAGGGATTTTGAAAGACGGAATCCAGTTTTCACTGACAAAAACTATAACTCATCTCTAAAGCGTTAGTCTCTGATTGACCTCTAAAATTAAAAGTTGTATAATTCTGACCGGAGGAATAATCATGAATTTACAAACTATTTTCACTTATGTTTTCTTTGTTATTTTTATTAGCACAGAAATGTGGATTAAAAATAAAACTAAGTCAAACAATGTAAACGACTCTGCAGATAAAGGGAGCCGCTACATCATTATTGGCAGTGTTATCTGCTGCTTATTTTTGATAAACGGACAATTTCTCGACTTTGTCTCCCACTTACCCAGCCTCACTATCTATCTTGGAATCCTCATCTCCCTAGCAGGGTTCGCATTGCGGGTCTATGCAGTCAATTATCTCGGAAAAAACTTCACACTGGCCGTTCAAACAACCGATAGTCAACAATTAGTAGACCATGGCCCTTATTCTATTGTAAGAAATCCTGCCTATACTGGCAGTATCTTGTCTATCCTTGGTCTATCGATTACATCACTAAATCCTCTTACAATCATTATCAGTCTTATTTTACTCGTGGTAGGATATAGCATTCGACTTAGAGTAGAAGAAAAAGCTTTAAGCAATCACTTTGGGAAAAATTACGAAGCTTATTGCCAAAAGGTTAGATACCGAGTTTTTCCTTACATCTGGTAATCCCACCAAAAAACAAGCCACCCTGTCAGTCCTACAGTTGAAAGGTAGCTTGTTTTGTATTTTACTTTTATTTATCCAAATCCCTGACATATTGGTCGACTGCTAGGATAGCACCTGCAATATCAGAAGCTGAAATCTCAAATGGCATCTGATGAATGGTTTCACCCTCAATCGTCGCTTGCTGACCAACTTTGAGCAAATCTTCATAGCTGGTATTTTCTAAATGCATTTCTTTCAGAGTTGTCGGCATACCAATTTTTTGATAGAAGCGAATATATTTTTCCAATTCTTCTTTAGGTCGGTTTTCTAAGAAGAGCTGGGTCAAGGTTCCATAGGCAACTTTTTCGCCATGGGTCAGGTGATGAATATCTCCTGTGAGAGCTGTAAAGCCGTTGTGGATAGCATGAGCTGCTGCTAAACCTCCGCTCTCAAAGCCGACGCCGCTGAGAAGGGTATTGGCTTCAATGATATTTTCCAGAGCTGGAGTCACGACTTTCGCTTCACAGGCTGCAATAGCTTGCAGGCCATCTGCAAACAGTGTTTCTTCACACTTCTTCGCAATTGCTACACCAGCTAGACTCTGTCTTTGTCCCAGCATGGTAGTGCCATTTTTTTGCTGGACAGCACGCGCCTCTACCCAAGTCGCTAAACCATCTGCAATCCCAGAAGCCAGAAGTCGTTTTGGCGCTCCAGCAATCACTTTCGTATCCACCAAGACGAGTTCAGGATTTTTACTATAGAAAATATACTTTTCAAAGGCGCCGTCTTCTGTATAGATAACAGAAAGTGCTGACGTTGGGGCATCTGTAGAGGCAATGGTTGGCGCAATAACCACAGGACGTCCTAGTATGTCTGCAATCGCCTTCGCACTGTCAATGGTTTTTCCACCACCTAGGCCAATAACTAAGTCTGCTCCGTCTTTTTCAGCCAGAGCAACGACCCGATCAATTTCAGCGTCAGAAGCTTCTCCATTAAAAGCGACATGCAGCACATGAAAACCATAACGGGTAAGGTAGTCATTGAATTTTTCCCCAACAATCTGGTAAACCACATCATCACAAAGCAAGACTGGATGGCTGCCTAACTGAAGAATCTGTTTTGCATTTTCAAACAGAGCATCTTCTCCCTGAATATAACGAGACGGGCTTGCAAAAATTCTCATAGAACACCTCTTTCATTTATTCATAAATAGAGCTTTAAATATGCCTTTTAAATGTATTCCTGATTGTGAATTGCTGACCAGTCTGCAGCAAAGTCATCCACTGCCTTAGCGATAGACGGCATGGCAAAGGCTGCTGCAAAGATATCTGGTCCTGCTGTAATGGCTTGGGCCCCATCAGCAAAAGCACGATTGATTTGGCCAACATTTTTAAAGGAAGCTGCCAATATTTTGCTGGCGGAATGATCCCGCTCAATCGCCTGAGCAAGCTGGCTGATGACAGCATCTGAATCAATATTGAGATTTTCCATGCGGTTATAGTAAGGAGCAAGATAGTCAGCCCCCGCTTCAATAGCTAATAGACCTTGAAAGGTTGTATAAATGGCTGTTGCTGTAATCTTGTAACCTTCTGCTTTAAGAGTTTTGATAGCTGCCAGCCCAGCCGGTGTAACCGGAACTTTAATGTAGACAGCATCGCCGCATTTTTTTCGAATTTCAGCAGCATCTTTCAAGATTCCCTCATAATCCTTGGCAACAACCTGCACATGGATAGATGGACCTTCTCCTATGATTTCCCGAACAGCGCGAATCCGTTCGAAGAAGTCTATTTTTCCTTCTTTTTTTGCGATGGTCGGATTAGAAGTCACTCCCGCCAAGGGGAGGACTTCCGACCATTTTTTTATCTCCTCTAAATTTAAGGTATCAAGCATGAATTCCATAAATTGGACCTCTTTTACAATGTGTGCTCCGTACGTCCGATAATATCATCTTGTGTCGCCTTGGAAAGCACATTGAAGAAAGCAGAGTAGCCTGCAACACGAACAATCAAATCGCGGTGTTTATCAGGATGCTTCTGAGCATCAATCAAGGTTTCCCGAGAAACGACATTGTATTGGATATGATAGCCATGCAGACGGTTAAAGAATGTACGAAGCAAGGCAATAAGTTTCACTTTATCTTCTTCCTTAGACAGGGTCTGAGGATTGACTTTTTGATTGAGCAGAACGCCACCTACGATTTCGTCTGTCGGTAATTTGGAAACAGATTTTAATACAGAGGTCGGGCCGTTCTTGTCCATATTGTGGGATGGAGAGCAGCCTTCAGCGAGCGGTGTTCCGGCATTGCGGCCATCTGGTGTCGCCAAGGTACCGCGACCTTGACCTACATTGGCTGAAATAGAAGATGTTCCAGAGTAGCGGATACCGCCAATTGGACCACGGCCATAACGGGTATTTGGATATTTAGCGATTTCATCCACATAAATATCATAAGCATCTGTCACTAGCTTATCTGCGTAATCATCATCATTACCATATTTCGGTGCATCATGAATCAGCATTTCTTGAATTTCTTTACCACGCTCACCTGCATAGTCCGTTTCAAGTGCATGCCAGAGTTCAGCTGGAGTCAGCCTGCCTTCCTCAAAGACCAGCTTTTTGATAGCCGCCAATGAGTCTGATAGATTGGCAATACCGACTTGAAGACCGGAAATATAGTCATAGACAGCTCCGCCCTCTTTCAAATGCTTACCGCGTCCGATACAGTCATCTGTCAAAGCTGAGCAGAGGATATCCGGCACTTCTCTTTCAAGAGACAGGTCAATAGAATTTTCCACGATGACACTCATGCGGGTCAAATGGCGCAAGGTCTTGTCCCAAGCCGTTTGCAGCTCAGCAAAGCTCTTCATATCTTTAAAATGACCGAAGCTTGGTGCAAAGCGCTTGCCAGATGCTGGATCAATTCCATCGTTCATAGTAATCAGGAGTACCTTAGGGAAGTTCATGTAGCTCATGCCTGTACAACGGTAGCCCCATTTACCAGGCACAGCAGTTTCCACACAGCCGATAGCACTGTAATCGTATGCATCTTCTTCCAAAACGCCTTTAGCAATAAAGGACGGAATGATGATTTCATCATTATTGAAGGCCGGCATACCGAAGCCAAGCTTCATGACTTCGATACACTCATTCATAAAGCGAGCATCTAAGCCTGCATGATAACGAACGGTCAGATTCGGCTGAGGAAGATGAGTTTGAGCTACAGATTTCAAGACAAGGTAGGAAAGTGGGTTGACTGCATCTCTCTTATCTCTCGTTTGGCCCCCGATTGTCACATTTTGATAAAGGGGACTGCCTGCAGATGAGAATGTGTGGGCCTGACTGCGCACTTTATTAATGGTAATCGTCTTAATCCAGAGATTGGTTAAGCGTTCTACAATGCTAGCTTCTGTCTCACGTCCAGCTTCCAAATCTGCCTTGACATAAGGATACATGTACTGGTCAAAGCGGCCATAAGAGAGCGAATGTCCGTTGGACTCGATCTGAAGGATACACTGGATAAACCAAACAGACTGAACAGCTTCAGCAAAGGTTGATGCTGGCTCATACGGCACTTTAGAACAAATTCTAGCGATTTCTAAGAGCTCCTGACGGCGCTTAGGCTCTGCTTTTTCAGCCAGCTGATTGGCCAAAGCAACAAAACGCTCCGCATAAGCTTTCACAGCATCCACAACGATGAAAATGGAATCATAGAAGTGGTATTTGTCAATACTAGCCGGATCGGTCAAATCCAAGGCTTCCTTAGCTGCACGCGCTTTCTCTTCAAAACCTTTCAGCCCATAGGCCAAGAGTTTTTGATAGTTGACCGCCAAATGGGCGTCCCCAGAGTTCATCTTTCCTTCCATGCCAAAGAAGCCAGTTTCCATATAAACCTGAACTTCTTCTGGAAGTAGGGCCCCTGCTCGAGCACGGAGGTTATTGTTTTCCCAGAAAGGAGCGATGCTGCGGAGCTGCTCTTTGGTTTCCTCTGTGATGTAAAAGACGTCTCCGTCCCGCTTCTCAAAAAGCTCTAGTTCATTGAGTACAAACTCTAAAGTATACTCTGGGAAGATAGGCGCATCTTTATTAGATGAAGCCTGATTACCGACAATCATCGTTTCATCTTCGATATAAAGCGTCATATTTTCCAAAATCTCTTTGAGCATGTAAGCACGTTTCAACACATTTGGTTTTTCCTTATGCTTATCATAAGCCTTGGTAGCTAAGACAGCACGCTCTGCATCAATATAGGGCTTTTTATTTAAAACATCTTCCCGATATTTATTCATACGTTCTGTTAAGCTGCCAAAATAGTCTGTTTTTATTGTTGTTTTTTCTACTTCTTTTACTTGGATCATTTGGTCACGACCTTTCTTATGAAATTTAATTTATTTCTTTCGTAACTATTGTAACATGCAAAATCCTAGAATTCAATCATTTATAGGCGATTACTGAATTAAAGATTTTTTGCACATTTGTGCCATCTGAGCCAAGAAACTTTTGTGTTTTTATCCATCAAAATCAGATTATTCTTCATTTTTCAACTCGTTATTGTAGGCAATCTTATCCTGAAACTTCACAAATGGGAAATAGACAAAGGCGGACATGGCTAAGATGACAATTTGAATGACTGCCCCTTGCCAGCCAGCGACCATAAATCCAGAAATGATAGCCGGTGTACTCCAAGGCAAAGTCACACCTGAGAATGGTTGCATAAAGCCGACTGCAATCGCCATGTAGACAATAAAAGCAGCCAGAACCGGAACCAAAACAAAGGGCAGGAACATGACCGGATTCATCACAATCGGAAAGCCAAAGACAACTGGCTCATTGACATTAAAGATTGCAGGGAAGGCAGCAACTTTCCCCAGTGCTTTGTACTGCTTGGACTTGGCAACAAAGAGCATGGCTACGACCACTCCAAAAGTGATACCGGAGCCCGACAAGATAAGGAAGCTATCCAAAAATTGCTGGGTCACAATATGAGCGCCTTGGCTGACAGACAGCTTATCTGCAGCAAGTAAAGCCTTATTTGCATCCAGGTTAGACAATAGTAAGGCTGTTACGACGCCATTGACAACGGATTGCCCATGAACACCAAACCACCACAGAAAAGAAATGAAGAAAGCAATACCGATAGCTCCATACAGAGAGCCAGTCAGACCTTGCAGAGGCACCTGAATGACATCGTAAATCATCTCAATAAAGGTACCCCCACCAGTCGCTATTTTGGCAATAATATAAACAAGCATTGACAGCAAGAAAATAACGAAAGCAGGAATCATGGCTTCAAACTGCTTGGCAATCGCTTGAGGAACCTGCTCTGGCATTTTGATGACAATATGCTTTTGAATGAAAATCGTATAGATACTGCCAACTGCCAGACCAATGAGAATGGCCCCAATGATTCCTTGTCCGCCAAACCAGACCTTGGCAATCGCATCTGCAATCGCCTCACCCTTTTCTGGTATGTAGGAGGATTTCAAAAGGATAAAGAAAGAAGAAAGAGACAACACCCCTGCCGGCAGAGGCTCTACACCGCTGTTCTTGGCATAAGAATAACCAATTGAAAAACAGGAAATCAGCCCCATAATGGCAAAGGTACCTGAATAAACCTGCATAAACGGTTCTGTCCAGTCTGCTCCAAACACACCAGCAATGGCTTGATTTAGACCTTCAAACGGCAATTGCCCTACAATCAAGAATAGACTTCCCACAACTGTAAGGGGCAAAATTGCCAACATACCGTCTTTTAAGGCGATAATCCCGCGCATATTGACAAACTTCATAATCGGCGCAATGATTTTTTGAGTATCCACTTTAGACATAACGAAGCTCCTTGATTTTAATGTTTATCCAACAAACTCAAAGCGAGGTTTAACACTTTTTCGCCATCTAGCATACCGTAATCAGCCATCGGAATAACTGCAATCGGAGTATGGCAACTGTCGCAAATAGCTGTAGATTTGTCTAGTGTATAAGCTACCTGCGGGCCCAATAAAGCGACATCCAGATCCGCTGCATAATCAGCCAACTTAGCCTGAGAGTAGGCTTCAATCTCAGCTTCCAGCCCTTTTTCAGTTGCAGCTATTTTCATATTGTTGACCAACATTCCTGTTGAAAAACCTGCCGCGCAAAACAAACCAATCTTAACCATCTTTTCATCCTCCTGATGATTTATTTTTCCCCTTGTAATTCTCTTCTCAAGTCGATGATTTCTTTGATGAGGTTAATCTCTGTAATGCTAGTCATCAAATGATCTTGAGAATGAACAAACAGTGCTGTAATCTCTGTTTTCGTTCCTCCAGCTTCCTGAGCTAGGAACTTGGTCTGCAAGTTATGGGCCTCTAACAGCGCCTTATCTGCAAGCTCAATCTGCTCATCGCATTCTGAAAACTTACCATCTTTAGCTAGTGATAAAGCTTGATAAATATGCTGCTTGGCATCACCAGCGTCTAAGATAAGACCCATGATAATTTGATCTGCTACAATCATTTCCATATGTTACAATCGCTCCTATCTTTATGATTAACAAAAACTTGTTCTTTTGTTTGAAAGTGATTTATTTTTGTTTGTAACTAGAATGTATCACCTTTATCTCAGTCCGTCAATATATTATAGAACAAATTAGCTTATTTAAATTATTTTGCACATTTGTGCAGGATAAAAACTCCCCCCATAAAGGACAGTTCTGTACAGCTGTATTCATCTGCGATTCAAAGGCACTCTATTAGATAAGAACGATAAGCAGATTCGGCACAAAAAAGAAGCAGCAGCTATTTGCTTCTACTTCCTCATATATGCTATTTTAAGAAACCGAAACTTATCTTTTTATACGGCCTTCTCAATTTCCTTTGCTATTTTACTTTTCCGCAATTTCCTCTGGAGGATGTATTTCAATAAAACAGCAGGATTCAGACTGTAGGATAATTGCCATTTAAAATAATTAATCCACTCGATGACAGCAAAAAACCAAATTGCTACAGAGATTATGAAGGTGGAAAAATCACTGGAATTAAAAATGATTATCAGGGTTCCCACACCCAGTAAAATAAGGTCTAAAATCTTTAGTACCCTGTAAATCTTGCCTGTATATCTTTCAGCAAATCTTGGATTGGAAATACTTTTTATCAAAAGCCACCAAAAAACAGAGCCCTGTATCAGAATAAAACTCAGTAAAAACAAGGAGAAAGAAATAGAAATCAAAGCTCCAGTAGTAAGAATCCATCTTTTGAGCAGGAAAAAATTCAGCCAAAATACTAGTACAGCGACTAGCTCTCCTGTGGCTAAACTAACCAATTTTTGTTTCATCGGCTTTTTCAATTCAACAATCCACCTCCATACATAGCTGCTAATCCACTATTAAAAATGGGATCCTAAATTACGTCTTGGAAATCTCTTGCACATGAGATTCCACTGACATTAAGAAGTGAAGAAACTCCTATCTCCGTCCAAGTCAAGCATTTTTAGAATCGTCGCTTCATCCGTAACCAAATGATTGACATAGCCAGCTCGCAACACCGCTAAGATAGCAGCAGATTTTTGACTGCCATAGGCAAAAGCCAAACTAAGCGGCACCTTTTTCAAATTTTCCAAAGAGATGGCAATCGTTCGATTTTGCAAATGCTGGTAGACCATCTCCCCTTTTTTATTAAAGAAGCGACAGCAGATTTCTCCGACAGCATCCTGACTCTCTAGAGAAAGAAAATCCTCCGAGGTCAGCATGTCCAGCCATTGACGATTTCTCGTGTCAACCTGCCCTCCAATACCAACCACAGCCACATCCAGCTCCTGCCAGCTGCTTTTCAGATCTTCAAAATATTTAGAAGCCAATATTCCATTTGTCAGTTGCTCATTCTCCTGAATAATCGTAGAATTCATAAAACGGCAGTCTCCATGGTATTTTCCAGCCATGCTATAGATGAGGGTATTCACATGGTAGCGTGCATGGATATGACTCGGTCCACCTGCCAAAGGAAAGAAATGGACATTTGTCAAATGCTTGCTGCTAGAGTGCTCTACTAAAAGGCTCAAGCTCTTTCCCCAAGAAAATCCCACTTTATCATTGTCTTTAATCAGGCTGCGTAGCATACCTGCAGCAGCTTGAGCCAACCTCTCTTCCAGGTCTGCTGGAGATTCATCCACTAAGTTACTGACAATTTCGATTCCCTTGAGCCCGTATTTTTCTTTTACATAGTTTTCCAAATGGAACAAGCGGGTATCGAAATCTTCGATCTCAATCTTCACAATGCCTTCTTTTTTAGCTTCTGCCAGCATTCGGCTGATAGTGGTGCGATAAATCCCTGTCTCAGCCGCAATGTCAGACTGGCTTCTTTCTTCTATGTAGTAGAGATAAGCAATTTTTGCCAATAGTTTTTTTCTTTCATTTTTCATCTTATCTCCTTCTCTGCTAGATCAGAGTCAGTTTGATATCGGCAGCTTTCAAGCGCTCAACAGCCTCTTTAGGAATCGCCTTGTCAGTCACCACTTGGGCAATCTGCTTAAAGCCAAATCTCTTAACCGTCCCTTTTCTGGTGAACTTGCTTGAGTCCGTCAAGACAATCATCCGGTCAGATGCCTCTGACATATACTGTACAACCTCACTTCGCATCAGATCCTTGCCGGTAAAGCCTAGATTTTCATCATAGCCATCTGTTCCGACAAAAGCATGTTCTACGTGGAAAAAGCGGATCATTTCCTTGAGAAGAGGCCCTACTGTCACTTGAGAATCTTTCTGAAATTCTCCGCCCAGTAAGATAATTTTACAAGAATCAGTTTGTTTTATATAATCCGCAATAAAATAAGAATTGGTAATAATCTTGACATTCTTCTTCGTTCGGCAGATTTCCTCAGCTAGCAAGGCACAGGTCGATCCAGATTCAATCATAATGGTTTCATTATCCTGAACGATTTTTGCTGCTTCCTGGGCAATTCGGCGCTTGGTATCATAATGAAAGGAAAGCCTGACATTCAGATCATCGCCGCTATTTAAAACAGCATAGCCATGCTCTCTGCGTAGCAGACCTTTGGTTTCTAGCTTATCCAAGTCTTTGCGAATCGTTACTTTGGACACTTTTAAGCGGTCAGATAAAGTATTGACATCAATTCGTTCAAATTCAGATACTAATTTAACAATTTCATCTAAACGTTCCATTCTATCACCTCTGCTATTATTGTAACAAAAGACGTCTTAAAAATAAAATAAAAATAACTTTCATTCGTAATTGTTTTTCTTTCTAAAATAAGTTATAATGATTGTATCCAAAGGAGGCCTGAGTATGGAAACAACAAAAGGAATTATTTTCAACATCCAACATTTCAGTATTCATGATGGACCAGGGATTCGTACAACGGTTTTCCTCAAGGGCTGTCCTCTACGCTGCCCTTGGTGCTCCAATCCAGAATCACAGCAATTCAGACCCGAGCCTATGCTGGATGCTACTACCAAAAAAAGCATCACTATGGGGGAGGAAAGAAGTGTCGAGGAGATTATCAACGAAGTCCTAAAAGACAGAGATTTTTATGAAGAATCTGGCGGCGGCCTAACCTTATCTGGCGGAGAGATTTTCGCCCAGTTTGAATTTGCCAAGACCATTCTCAAAGCCGCTAAGGAAAAAGGGATTCATACCGCTATTGAAACAACTGCCTTTGTAGAACATGAAAAATTCGTGGATCTCATCCAGTACGTTGATTTTATCTATACAGACCTGAAACATTATAACTCTGTCAACCACCGCAAGGTGACTGGAGTAAAAAACGAATTAATTGTTCAGAATATCCACTACGCCTTCACTCATCAAAAGACGATTGTTCTGCGCATTCCTGTCATTCCAGATTTTAATGACTCTTTAGAAGATGCAGAGCGGTTTGCGACTTTGTTTAATGAACTATCCATCGATCAAGTCCAGCTGCTGCCTTTCCATCAATTTGGCGAAAATAAATACAAATTACTAGGCCGAAAGTATGCCATGGAAGATGTCAAGGCCTTGCACCCCGAAGACTTATTTGAATACCAAGATGTCTTTTTGAAGCATGACATTAATTGCTACTTTTAGTCTTTAATTTTTCAAACACTAAAAAAACAAGCCACGCTCTCAGCCCTGCGGTTGAAAGGTGGCTTGTTTTATTTATTCTCCAAATAGTTTGAGTTTGCTTTCAATTTCCTGATAGACCAAACTGGACTGCATACCGACGGCTGCAGCGCTATCGCGACAATACTGGAGCAGGAAAGTGTAGTATTTGTAGTAGAAGCTCAGGTCATAGCCCAGCTTCCCCAAAATGGCTAGCTGCTCCTCAAAACCTATAATCAAGTCTCGGAACCACTGCTCATTCCAAGTCATGGAGATGCTATTTGGACGCAAGCGATAGTAATAGAGCGGTTCATTGAGGTAGATAATCTTTTCTGACTGAAGGTACAGCTTATAAGTCGTAAAAGCATCTTCGGCCACTCGGCCGACTGGATAGCGCACTGTATCAAAGAGCTTACGTTTATAGAGCTTGGCCCAGGCACAAAGAAAGACACCGTCTAGCATGCGCCGTCTAGGGTACTCCTCGATTATCTCTTCTCGCGTATAGAGGGTTTCAAAATGCTCTGTCGAATAGTAGAGGAAGGCTGAATCCTCTGCACGAAAGCTACAGTGGTGACCAATGGCAATGTCCGCATCGTACTCTTTCAGCTTTTCATAGAGGCGGGCAACATGCTGCTCAGGCAGCCAGTCATCCGAATCCACAAAAATCAAATAGTCTGCACTAGAGTGCTCAATCCCTGTGTTGCGGGCACCGGACAAGCCTTGATTGTCCTGATGAATAAGACGAATCCTCGCATCCTGGTCAGCCAGCTCTTGGCAAATCTGACCAGAAGCATCTGTTGAACCATCATTGACTAGAATAATTTCCAGATTTTGATAGGTCTGACGACAGACGCTGTTCACACATTCTGCTAAATACTGCTCAACATTGTAAACAGGGATGATAACACTGATTAATTCCTGAGACATGATAACTCCTATTCTTTTCCTGTCTTTTTATTATACATGATTTTTTAGGTTTGTGAGGTGTTTTTGGAAAATAAGTTTTTAAAGGGTAGTTTCCGTTTTTTAGACATATTTTAATCTATTGTTCAATCGCTGTGTTTTTACACTTATAAAAATCTTCCGTCCTTTATTTTGTGCTATACTCGAATTAGGGATTTTAAGGGAGATTAGGAAATGTTTGGATTCTTTTTCGTTGCATTTGTGGCTGTCTTTGGCATCGTCTTTTTTATCAGTTATAAGCTGCTCGAAGACAGGGAAGATAGGGACTCGGATTGGCCGTCCAGCCAAAGTCAAGAACCTGACTATTTCCAGCAAACCCAGACTGCCCCTTGGGAACTCAAATATAACAAGGGAAAACAGGGAGAATACCAGCTTGGTCAGGTCTTGAACCAGCTCTATGGCTATAAAAAGATCTTGTACAATCTCTATATCTTCAAAGAAGATGGCACTACCACTGAGATTGATGCCTTGCTGATTCATCCATCTGGGATTTACATTTTTGAGTCCAAAAACTACAAGGGCTGGATTTTCGGCTCAGAAAATCAGCAATACTGGACTCAGGTTCTTTCCAGAGGCCGAGGAAAATCCTACAAGAATTCTTTTTTCAATCCCATTATTCAAAATAAAGTCCATCTCAAATGGCTCAGCTACTATCTCAACCAATACACGCCAAATCTATATTCCTATATCGTCTTTGGCAATGACTGTCAGCTTAAGGAAATCCATCTGAACAGTGACAGACATAAGGTTATTCAGACCTGGCAAGTGATAGGAGCAATTGACCGGCAGGCCTGCCAAAGTCCAGTCTACCTGTCGTCTGAGCAGATTGACGACCTCTATCGTATGCTGCTACCTTTGACCAAGCGAAAGCAGGTCGTCAAAGAGCGCCATATTAACCACATTGCTCAGAATAAGCAGCGTAGAGAAGCAGAAAAGATCTGTCCTCGCTGCCAGCATGGATTGGTGCTCCGTACAGCAGCCAAAGGTTCTAAGGCCGGTCAGCAATTTTGGGGCTGCTCCAACTTCCCAAGATGCCGCTTTACTCAAAAATACCAAGAGCCTGTCTGCAGTCCGCTTGCCGATCAGGTTGCGCAAGCACCTAATTTTGGACAGCCTGTCGTGCAAAACCTAAACCAAACACAAAGCAACAGCTAGAATCTGCTGTTGCTTTTTTGTAGATTATTTTCCCTCTAGCTTGCAAAACTAAGATTTTTTCTTCAGGCCAAGGAAGCCAGCTCCCAGCCCTAAGAGCCCGAGTCCAAGCAGATTGGTCAATAGACTGCTTTGGCTGCCGGTCTTAGGCAGTTGTTTGGAAGAAGCTTGTTGAAGAGTTGACTCTTGGGACGCTTCTTGAGGATCCGTCTGGCCGCTTGCTTTGTAGGTAAGATTTTCTGCTTGGCTACCCTTTGGATTAGGCTTTGCAGGGGTTGGCTGCTGAGCTTGATTTTGGGTGGCTTGCTCCATATCGGCCAGCGGCACGATACTCTTCATAAATACATCCTGTGAAATGGCCCTTTCTTCGACTGCATCTTGAATACCAGTGAGACTGACAAAATAGTAACGCGCCCAATCCTTGGTCAGTCGCTGAATACCAGCCAGACCAGCTCCTGGATACCAGAGCGGCTTACTCACTTCTTCAGCAAACTTCCAGTCACCGCCAACTTGAATACCAAGCTTGGCATCCGGGTCAGATTTTTCAGAAATACGAGCTTCTACAGAAACTAAAACAGCCCGAATAGTTTGAGGACTTGGAATATCACGGGCTTGATCAGAGCCCCAGTGGGCAACTCGATCCTGCTTAGGTAATACCTCAATAGCTGTACCCCCGCCAGCCAAGGCTTCCTGCCGGGCATCTCCTACGTTGCTGGACATATTCCCCTTGAATTGAGAAACCCATTGAACTCCTTGAGGGTGATCCACAATTTTCTCCCAGACATTGGAATCCTTCCGGAGCACAAAAGCCTGCATGTTACGAATATCCGCCCATGCATTGCTGGCCTTATTGTCCGTCATTTCCATCACAACGCCCCAAGGATCAAATTCATTCATCCATTTGCCACGTTCCTTGTCAAAGACAGCCTGTGCTTCTTCGTCGGTCATCCCTTCGCCTTTATAAGCTAGGTAGTACCAATCAGCCGCTGGGTCATAAGTCGGACGGCCGCCTAACACGACGGCTCCGCCATTAAATTGGCCGGGGCCACCATTAGGACCGCGCTTTTGACGCTCCCCATTTTCTTCAACGACATTTTCCTCCGACCAAACCCAGACATCCCCTTGATTGGCTCCCATCTGAGCAATGGCGCGCTGCTTCTGCTCATCGGACATGACCTGATTGGCTGGCAACTCGCTAGCGGCTGTAGCCGATTCGACCTGATTTGCAGGAGCTGCTTGGGGTTCAGCCACAGCTGGATTTTCAGCCTCAGGACTTGCTTGCGGTGCTGGAGAAGCCGGCCTTTCAGCCACTGCGGCAGGGGCAGGCGCAACATCTTCTGCTTCAACTCTTGATACAGCTGTCAAAGCTGCTAAGGACAAGAGGGAAACACATAGCAGCAAGCCACTTCCATACTTGGCAGCAGAAGCAGATTTTGCTAGGACTTGCCAAGAAAACTTATTATTCATATCATTCTCCTTTCATAAGGTACAGAGTCGAGCCTAATCAATGAAATATGCAGACCGATTCGCTGATCTTAGCCTTCATTGATTCTGAATAACAAATAATCTCCCTGCAAAAACAAGCTTAGGGCAGAGGATTTCCCGCGCTCTTATAAATCTTATACCAGTCAGCTCGAGAGAGCTCAATATCAAAAGCAGCCACCATTGAGCGAATTCGCTGTGGATTCATGGAGCCAACAATCGGCTGCATTTGTGCTGGATGACGCAAAATCCAGGCGAGAACTAAGGCTTCAAAAGAAACTTGATAGTCTGACGCAAAGGCATGCAGAGTTTCTGTAAGCTGAGTATATTTAGGATGCTCCATAAAAAGTCCCTGGTTCAAGTCAACCTGAAATGGTGACCAAGGCTGAATCGTGATATGATGCAATCGACAATAGTCCAGTACACTACCATCCCGAACGATTGCTAAAGGATTGAGCATATTGGCATTGAGCCCAGCGTCCAGCATCGGAGTATGGGCTGGACCAAACTGTAGTTGGTTGGCAATTAAGGGCTGCTCCACACTCTTCTGCAGCAGCTCAATCTGATAAGGATTTTGATTGCTGACTCCGAAATAGCGGACCTTCCCAGCTTGGTGCAGCTGTGAAAAAGCTTCAGCCACATCTTCCGGTTCCACAAGAGCATCTGGCCGGTGCAGGAGGAGCACATCCAGATAGTCTGTCTGCAAACGCTTCAAGCTGCCTTCAACCGAGCTGATGATATAATCCTTAGAAAAGTCAAAATGGTAGTTGGTATGAACATCCCGCAGTCCGCACTTGGACTGGATGAGAACTCGGTCCCGGGGAATCTTAGCTGAGCTAAGAGCCTGCGCAAACTTAGCTTCAGACTGGCCGCCAGCATAGACATCTGAGTGGTCAAAGAAATTAATTCCCACTTCTAATGCTGTTTCAAGAACGGAAACGACCTCTTTAGGATCATGTTCTGCCAGTCGCATGCAACCCAAAATCAGCTGACTGGCTCCTTCCAGTTCATTTCCGACTGTCATATATTTCATCGCAACACCTCATTTCTTATAGACTGGATGGTCAAGCAAAGTCAACTCTTCAATCTTGACATTTTCAGTTTCAAAGACGATAAATTCATTCTTTTCCTTAAGCAGGCCAGACGGCACATAGAGATAGTGAATCGGCCCTTCATTCCAGTAGCGGCCTAGGTTGAAGCCGTTGACCGAAATACAGCCCTTCCCATACTTAGAGCAGTCAATGAAGGTGTCAGCGATATCATCCAACTCTGCTTCAAAGCGATAGAAGGTCGGTGCTTTGACACTTTCAGGTGGAGCTGAGTAGCAGTCTAGCTTGGCCAGCATTTCCTGGTCAAACTTGAGCGCATAATGCTTCCAGCCCTTGCGGAACTGGTGGTTAATCATGATACCACCCTTGACTCCCTTGGATTGACTGGGTGCACCCAGCTTGTAACCATAGTTAACCCGCCCCATATTTTCCACCATAACATCAATCTGAATCCGCTCGGTATCAGCTGAGAAGAGCATCTCATCACCGATTTCTTCCCGATACTGGGTAGCTAGGTGCTCCTGATTGACATAGAAATGGCAGCGGTCATGAGTCTCCAATGCCTTGAGCCTTTCCTCATGGTATTGATTTTTGATATCAGAACGGTAGAGAATATAGCCATGATTCTGCCCAATCTGCTCCATAGGCTGCGGATAATCCAGCAGAATTTCCTCTGTGATATCCGCTGCCACATCCAGCAGATTTGCAGTACCAAGCAGTGGAAAACTGCCATAGGCCTTGGCTTGTCGGCTAATCGGCTCCATCTGCTCAAGCTCGGGAAAGACCTCGTGGGTCACCCGCTGAACAGCGTAGTATTTCTCGGTCGGCTGTCCCCACTCAGTAATAGGAGCGTCAAAATCATAGGAGGTAATCTGCGGCAAATCCTTGGTCTTGCGGGCCGAACAGCCGCTGATAAAACCAAAATTGGTCCCCCCTCTCAGTAGAAAGAGGTTCATACTGCCCAACTGCAGCATTTCTTTGACATCCTGGGCCAAATCTTCTGCCTCTCGCCGAACGATTTCCTCGCTCCAGCGGCTGAACCAGCCGTCCCAAAACTCAGTACACATAAGAGGCCATTTCTTGCCATAGCGCTCCATGAAAGCTCGTAGATTGTCTGTATTTTCCTTGGGCTGAGAGCCAAAATTCCCCGTCACAAAAATATCATCCTCAATCAAGGTTCCAGATTCCAAAGCCTCTATCCATGTCCCATCAGAAGTAAAGAGGGGAACCGTAACGCCACGAACCTTCATCATCTGCGCAATGCTGCGCATGTAGGCCTTGTCCTCGGCGTAAGAACCGTATTCATTTTCCACCTGCATCATGAGGATAGGGCCGCCTTGATCACTCTGATAGGGCAGAAGCTTGGGAAAGAGCCAGTCATAAAAATGACTGACCTTTTCCAGAAAAAGCGGATGATTGACCCGCAGGCGCATCGAAGGATATCTCAAGAGCCAAGCCGGCAGGCCGCCAAAGTCAAACTCTGCACAGATGTAAGGCGTCGGCCGGACAATGAGATAAAGCCCCATCTCCTCAACCAACTTGAAGTATGCTTCAAAATCCAGCATGCCCTCTGCCTGAAACTGTCCTTCCTGAGGCTCATGCAATGCCCAAGGAATATAGGTTTCTACCGTATTAAAGCCTAGAGCTTTGAGATTGTAAAGGGTATCTCGCCACTGGTCTGGATGAAGCCGGAAATACTGAATAGCTCCCGATAAAATCTTAAAAGGCTTGCCATCCAAGTAAAATTCTTCTTTAATTTCAAATTTTGCCATCTATCCAAGCTCCTCCTGTTTATCTGCCATCTTGACAAAGGGCAGATATATAGCGGTTGAAATAGCGATATTAACCAGCGAAAGAATAATTGCCCGCCAGTCGAAGGCTGTCGCAAAGAAACCGTAGAGAATCGGTGGCATGACCCAGGTGACGTTTTGAGTAACCGGCGCAACCAAGCCCATAGAGGTTGCAAAGTAGGCTACTGTTACCATGACCATTGGCGTCAGGACGTATGGAATAAACATAATTGGATTCAAAACGATTGGCAGACCGTACATGACCGGCTCACCGATGTTGAAGACCATTGGGAAAATTCCCAACTTGGCCACTTCACGATAGTGCTTGTTCCGAGATTGCCAGAGAATGGCAATGGCAACGCCAATCGCATCAAACCAGACAAAAGCACCGAAAGAATTATCCGTCCACATGTAAGGAATCGCATGCCCAGCCTGATAAGCTTCCAGATTGGCCAGCATGGTCACACCAAATAGACTAGCCATAACTGGCGCCAGCACATTACCGCCGTGCAGTCCGAAGAACCAGAAAATCTTATTGAGAAAGACAATGAGCAGCACAGCCCAGAAACTTTGAGACAAGCTGAGAAGCGGTGCCTGAAGAATCTTGTAAATCCAGTCAATCAACAGCTCGCCTGTCACCAGATTAAAGAGGTAGGTTGCAATCCCCACGACATACATGGCAATCGCAGCCGGAATGATAGACAGGAAGGGCTTCATGATAGCTGGCGGAACAGAATCTGGAAGTTTGATAGTCCAGTTACGATTCATGACCTTACAGAAGATGATGACAGATACAAAACCAATCAGAATAGCAGTAAAGTAACCACGCGCACTGATTTGGTCACCTGGAATGACACTGTTAATCGTCACAGACAGATTACTGCCGTCAAGTTTTAGCTCCGGAAGTTTTGAAATCGCCTTGCTCAGCCCTGGTGTTTTGCCAGCCAACTCAAAGGTTTTAGTAACTGATCCACCAATGGTAATAATATAGGAAGCAACAGCTACCAGACCAGCAGACACCTTATCAGTATTGTAAATCTTAGCGATATTGACCCCAAAGGTAAAGAGGAACAAAAGGGTAACGATAGGAATACTGCCCTTAAATACCAGCCAGTTAATATCAATCAGCCACTGGAAGGTAGAGGAAATCCAGGTCCAGCCGAACTGTCCTGGCAAATCAGATAGAAAGGCGTTGACCATGAGGGCGAAAGAGCCCGTCATAATCACAGGCATGGTCCCAATAAAGGAATCCCGCAGGGCAACCAGAAATTTTTGGTTGCCGATTTTATTGGCAATAGGCATGAGACGCGCTTGCCATTTATCAACCAAACTACTCATCTGCATTTCTCCTATTCATCAAATTTTTTATGCAAATCAACAATCTCCTTTGCCAAATCAACAAAGGCGATACTGGTCATGAGATGATCCTGCCCATGTACCATAAATAAACTAAGTTCTGTCTTTTCTCCTTGTGCCTCCTTGGTCAGCATTTCAGCTTGAGCGTGATGGGCTTGCAGCAGGGCCTTCTGAGCCTGACTCAGCCTCTCCTGAGCTCGGTCAAAGTCCTGCTTTTTAGCTGCTGCAATGGCTTCAATAGCACAAGACTTGGCCTCTCCGCCATACATAATGAGGGTCATAGCGACCTCTAAGGAATCTTTATTTTCCATAGGAGTACCTACTTCATGAGCGACTCTGCCAGATCCAGGACCTTATCCCCCTTCATCATGCCGTAGTCCGTCATAGGAATGACATCGACCGGAATGCCTTTTGAAGCTAATTTTTCCTGTAAATCCTCCAACAGATAGCGGACCTGAGGTCCCAGCAACAGGACATCAACCTTTTTCTCGCTTAGATAGTCTTCTGCTTCTGACACTGGCACCGCAAATATCGTCGCAGCCAAGCCGCGCTCCTCTGCAGCTTTCTGCATTTTATTGACCATGAGACTGGTGCTCATCCCAGCCGCACAGACTAACATAATTTGTTTTGTTTCCATCAGCATCCTCCTTTATGAATCTGACCTAGCCTGCAACGACGCTTGCTATTTATTTTCAATATATAAACAAAAATCCGAAAACAGAATATTTTTCACTATGTTATTAATATTCTATAAACATTATAACTATTTTTTTGTACTATGTCAACGCTTACATTTGAGATTTATAGCTTTTTTTGATAGTATAGCAGCAGAGGAAACAAGATGACACGAACTAGAAAACAAAACGAGCTAAGAGCAACTGTCCTGGATCAGCTCTATGCCAAACGACCGATTTCTCGGATTGATATTTCAAAAGAAACTCAAATCACACCAGCCACGACCGGCAGTATCATCAATGAACTGATCAAGGAAGGCTTGGTACTGGAGCTGGGTGAGCTCAATGATGAGAGCGTAGGCCGCAAGAAAACCCTGCTGGATATTGCGCCTCGTAGCCGCTACTATCTAGGCTTTGAGATTTCTGAAAAGCAGCTGGCCATAGTCATCGCTGACAATACCGGTGAGATTGTAGAAAGCAGCATTCGGATTTATCAGGTCGAGGTGACAGGCGGTCCGTCTGACCAGGAAATTATCCGGCTGATTCAAGATTTTCTGAAAAAGAATAGCCAATACTCCATCTCAGCGATTGCCCTCGGACTACCGGGACATGTGAATCTCTCTGAAAGTGATTTTATCATTTCTAAAAATCCCCACTGGGGACAGATTAACCTGCAGACTATTCAAGAAGCCTTTGACCTTCCTGTCTACTTTGCCAATAAGTCCCACTGTTTGACAATGGCTGAACGCCTCTTTAGCTATCATCCTATAGACAGTAATTTTATCGTCTATCATGTCGCTAGAGGTATTCATTGCTCCTACATGTACAAGGGCAGTATTTACAGTCAGGAAAATTATCTTATCGGGGAGGTGGGGCATACCGTCATCAATCCTGAAGGCGAGCGCTGTCCTTGCGGCAAGCACGGCTGCCTGCAGGTTTATGCCAGCGAGAGTGCTCTGATTGATAAAGCAGCTATCCTGTATCGGGCTTCCCAGACCTCGCTCTTAAAGACCCTTGTAGAGGATGCTAATGACATTGATTTGACAAGTTTGATGACTGCCTATCGCTTAGGAGACTTAGGCAGCATTGAGTTGATTCATACTGCCTGTCGCTACCTGGCCATTTCCATTTCCAACCTCTGCCAGCTTATTGATAGCGAAAGGATTTATCTAGACGGCCAGCTCTTTTCCTATCCGGTGATTGCCGAGCAGGTCCTGGCTCAGTTAGAGCAGGAAGTGCCTCTCTTTCCAAAGCAAAAACAAGCAGAGATTGTCATTATCCCCTACTCTAAATACAGCATTGCCCGCTCTGCAGTCAGCCTCTGTGTCTATCATGAATTTTTAGATAAAAAAGGAAACCTATAAAGGCCGAGACATCAATCTCGGTCTTTTTTTTACAAAAAAAGAGACAGGCTTTCTAGGCGCTAGCCCCCTAAAAGTCTGTCTCATTTTACTATCTATTAATCGAACGTGAAATCATGGAAATGGTGTGGCGCTGCCCTCTGAGAGCCTTACTCATGGCAAAGATATTTTCAACCGGAGCCAGACAGCCGTAGCCTGAATCTCCGATATGCTGGATATCTACACCGCAGATTTTGTTGCGGATAGCCATTTGCTTGACAATATCCTCATCAGCACTCTCCTGACTGGTACCGATCGCACTCATAACCAGAGCACCTTTTTGATGGGCCAGTCGGACAATCTGCTTCAAGTCCTGCTCATCAAAGCCTGGCACACTGCCGACTGCTGGTGCTAGGACAATATCAACACCAGCTTCGATAAATTGAGCGATTGCTTCTAAGTCTGCTACCGGCTCATCCACACCTGAAGCATGCATTTTACCCGCAATCAGCAGGCCTGAAAAATTCTCCTTGACCACTCGAATGGTGTCAATAATGGCTTGATTGGTGACACCAGTCCCCGGATTACCCGTCAGGCAGATAAAGTCAACGCCCAACTCTTCTGCTCGCTGAATGGTCGCTAGACTAGCCTGACGCCCCTCATTGATAACCAGGCGTTCTCCTGCCATCTGGGCCTGACTGTCCACCGGCTCTAGATTGATACCGATAGGACGGCCCACTAAGCGGTGTAGTTCCTCAATAAAATCTTCTTTGGCGTCCAGACCAGCTACAAAAGGCTGGAAGATATCAATCCCATTCAGCAAAATCAAGTCAGCACCAAAAGACCGAGCAATCTCTGCATTGGTCACATCACCGATATAAGATTCTTTAAAAGCCACGTTTTCAGACAGGATAACGCGGCCCTCACTGGCCTTGATACTCTGTTTCAGCTCCGGCGCAGTCATACTTAAAATTTCTGAAGCATTTGAACTAATGAATCGTTTTACCATAAGAACATCTCTTTTCTTTATTATTCATTAATAAACACTTTGAAATCTATTCTATTTGGATATTTTGTTTGTTTTTTGTTATCAACTACAGTATAGCACAAGACTATAAAAATGTAAACGCTTTATAATTTCTTTGACAAAATAGCCTGCTTTCAAAACCAAAAGCAGACTATTGAAATGCACTCGATTATTTTTGATTTGAGCAAGATTTGATAAGTATTCTTATCTCTGCATCACCAGATGACCACCCGCTCTTCTGGGCTCCGCCACATGCCATCTCCCTCTTTCACATCAAAGGTTGTAAAGAAGTCGTCAAAGTTTGGCAGCTGAACATTGGTCCGAAGCTTGGCTGGAGCATGGACATCGACGCTCGCCAAGAGTTTCATATATTCCTCCCGACCCTTCATCCGCCAGATGCGGGCAAAGTTGGTAAAGAATTCCTCTGCAGAGAAATCAGCTTCTTTCTTGGCTGCTTTTAGGGCTGCTGCAATGCCGCCCAGATCAGCCACGTTTTCTGAAACGGTCAGCTTGCCATTGACCTTAGCACCATAGGAATCCTGTCCTTCGAACTGGTCAATGACCTTTTTAGTCCGTTCGGTAAAGGCTTGGTAGTCATGCTCCGTCCACCAATTATTAAGACTGCCATTTTCATCAAAGGAAGCTCCATTGGTATCGAAAGCATGAGAAATCTCATGGGCAATGACCGCTCCGATACCACCGTAATTGGCTGATGAGGACTGGTGCAAGTCATAGAAAGGCGCCTGCAGGATAGCCGCTGGAAAGACAATCAGGTTTTTCTGCGGATTATAGTAGGCATTGACCATGTGGGCTGGCATACCCCATTCCTTGTAGTCCACTGGTTGATTCCACTTGCTCCAGCTATAAGCAATATCAATCTGGCTTAACTTCTGAGCATTTTCAAAGAGAGTCAGCTTTTCATCTACAACCTTTCGAGAGTAACGCTCAGGAAGCTCATCAGGATAGCCAATATAAGGCTTGATGGCATTGAGTTTGACAATAGCTTTGTCCCGAGTTTCTGGTGTCAGCCAGTCATTCTGGGCCAGGCGGTTTTTGTAAACTTCAATCATCGTCGCCACTTTCTGCTCCACATCAGCCTTGGCTTCTGGTGAGAACTTTTGACCAGCATACCAAAGACCGACAGCTTGATTAAAGGGACCTTGGGCCAGGTAAAAGGCTGCTTTTTTCTTGTCCTGAGCCTGAGGAGTCCCTGATAGAGCACGATGATAAGCTCCTGCCAAGACACGGATATCATCCGTTAGATAAGGGGTTGTATTGCGGACCGCAGAGAGAATCAGCAGAGCATGGAGTTTGTCCCAGTTAGCGGCTGTATAGATATCCTTAGCTGCTTTCCAGAAGCGTTCCTCAGGAACAATAACTTGGTCGGGTTCTTGACCGATTAACTTGGTAAAAATATCCGCCAAAGGCAACTCTGGTACCAAGGCTTTGAAATCGTCCCACTTATAAGGATGGTAGAGCTTAGCATACTCAGAACTCTCCTCATTAGAGAGAACATACTGGGCAAAAACAGCATCCAACTCCAAGACTTTATCCAAAAGATCCTTAATTTCCTCCTCAGCAAAATCAAATTTGGCCAGCAAATCTTCCTGAGCCTTGCGCCATTTTGCAAGAAGATCCGCCTTCTGCGGATGCTCCTCCGCATAGTAGGTCGTATCTGGCAAAATTGTTCCCGGTCCGTCTGCCCAGAGGACATTGATACGGGCGTCCATAAAGTCAGGTGCCACACCAAAGGGGAAATAAGTCGGCTTGCCAGCCAGCTCAAAATCAGCAATCTTAGAAGCATAGTCTTCAAAAGACGCTAGATTGCGAATTTCATCAATGTAAGCACGCGCAGGCTCAATCCCTGCCGCTTCCCTTTTGTCATAATCCGCTGCTAGGCGATGGTAAGCAACAAAGTTCTGCAAAATAGCATCTTCTGGCACTCCATCGCCAGCCAGCCATTTGTCTGTCGTGGCAAGCATAAGATCTTCAATCTCATCAGCCAGATCCATGAAGCCGCCCGTCACTGGCTTATCATCAGGAATAGCCGCCGTCTTAGCCCACTCGCCATTAACCGCATCATAGAAATCATCTTGTAGTCGTGTCATCTTCTTCTCACTTTCATGCTTTTGATATAACCTTATCAAAATCCACTTGTTTTTTCAAACATTTCTTATATTAATTTTAAAAATTTACTAAAAATTAACTTGACTTAATTTTTGTTTTAATGTATATTAAGATCATAGAGGTGTATGAGATGATTACGATTAAAGATTTGACTGTCAGCTATCAGGATACGCTGGCTCTTGAGCCCCTTTCATTAACCATTAAGGAGCCAACCATTACCGGGATTATTGGTCCTAACGGAGCCGGAAAATCCACCCTGCTCAAGGGTATGCTAGGGATTATTGACCACCAAGGCCAGACTCTGCTGGAGCAAAAGCCACTGCAGAACTCTCTCCAACGGGTTGCCTATGTGGAGCAAAAGATCAATATTGATTATCATTTTCCTATCAAAGTCAAAGAGTGTGTCTCTTTGGGGCTTTACCCTCAGCTCAAGCTTTTTCAGGGGCTAAAGAGTTCCCATTGGAACAAGGTGGCTGAGGCATTGAAAATTGTCGGTTTAGAGAACTTGGCAGAGCGTCAGATTAGCCAGCTGTCCGGCGGCCAATTCCAGCGAGTCTTGATTGCTCGCTGCTTGGTTCAAGAGGCGGATTGTATCTTTTTGGACGAGCCCTTCGTCGGGATTGACTCTGTCAGCGAAGAGATTATCATGTCTACGCTGCGCAGTCTCAAAGCCGCAGGCAAGATCATCCTGATTGTCCATCATGACCTGAGCAAGGTTGTTGATTATTTCGACCAAATTATCCTGCTCAATCGTAAGCTGATTGCCTTTGGTCCTACCGAGACCAGCTTTACCAAGGACAATATGAAAAAGACTTACGGCTCCCAGATCTTTATGAATGGAGGTGCCTAGGATGATTTTAGAATTTTTCCAAGGGTTGCGGGACTTTCACTTTCTGCAAAACGCCCTCATCACAGCCATCGTCATTGGGATTGTTGCTGGAGCTGTCGGCTGCTTTATCATTCTGCGCGGCATGTCGCTTATGGGAGACGCTATCTCTCATGCGGTTCTGCCCGGTGTGGCCCTGTCCTACATTTTAGGGATCAATTTCTTTATCGGAGCCATCACCTTCGGACTTTTGGCCTCGATTATTATCACCTACATCAAGGGCAATTCCATTATCAAAAGCGATACGGCCATTGGGATTACCTTTTCTTCCTTCCTAGCTCTGGGTGTAATCCTGATCGGCGTTGCCAATAGCTCCACTGATCTCTTTCATATTCTCTTCGGGAATATCTTGGCCGTGCAGGATATTGATATGTGGATTAGTATTGGAGTCGGAATAGCTGTGCTCTTAATCATCACCCTCTTTTTCAAGCAGCTATTGATTACTTCCTTTGACCCACTGCTGGCTCAGGCCATGGGCATGCCAGTCAGCTTCTATCACTATCTGCTGATGATTCTCTTGACCTTGGTCTCTGTGACAGCCATGCAGAGCGTGGGAACCATTCTGATTGTCGCTCTCTTGATAACGCCAGCAGCAACGGCCTACCTCTATGCCAACAGTCTGAAAACTATGATTCTGCTGTCCTCAGGGCTGGGCGCTCTAGCTTCTGTACTGGGACTCTTTATCGGCTATAGCTTTAATGTCGCTGCAGGATCCAGCATTGTCCTGACCTCGGCCCTCATCTTTCTCATCTCTTTCTTTATTGCCCCTAAGCAACGCTATTTAAAACTTAAAAACCGACCTAAACTAAAATAAAATTTAATGGAGGAGTCCCATGAAAAAATTAGGTTTTTTATCCCTGCTTTTGCTAGCAGTCTGCACTCTCTTTGCCTGCTCCGGTCAGAAGAAGGCGTCCAGTGACTCGTCCAAGCTCAAGGTTGTTGCGACAAACTCAATTATCGCTGATATTACCAAAAATATAGCTGGCGATAAGATTGACCTGCACAGCATTGTACCAGTCGGCAAAGACCCCCACGAATACGAGCCCCTGCCTGAAGATGTCAAAAAGACTTCTCAAGCGGATCTCATCTTCTACAATGGTATCAACCTAGAAACCGGCGGCAATGCTTGGTTTACTAAGTTGGTCAAAAATGCCAATAAGGAAGAAAACAAGGACTACTATGCTGTCAGCGATGGCATTGACGTCATTTACCTTGAAGGGCAAAGTGAAAAGGGTAAGGAAGACCCTCATGCTTGGCTCAATTTGGAAAACGGCATTATCTATGCGCAAAACATTGCCAAACGTTTGATTGAAAAAGACCCTGACAATAAGGCCACTTACGAGAAAAATCTCAAAGCCTATGTGGAAAAGCTAACCGCTTTGGATAAGGAGGCCAAGGAGAAATTCAACAACATCCCAGAAGAAAAGAAAATGATTGTGACCAGCGAAGGCTGCTTCAAGTACTTCTCTAAGGCCTACAATGTGCCATCAGCCTACATCTGGGAAATCAACACCGAAGAAGAAGGAACTCCAGACCAAATCAAAAGCTTAGTTGAAAAACTACGCAAGACCAAAGTGCCATCTCTCTTTGTCGAATCAAGTGTGGACGACCGTCCGATGAAGACCGTTTCTAAGGACACCAACATCCCAATCTATGCCAAAATCTTTACCGACTCAATCGCTGACGAAGGTGAAGAAGGCGACAGCTACTACAGCATGATGAAATACAATCTAGATAAAATTTCTGAAGGCTTGGCCAAATAATGATAAAAGGTTAGGAAGACAAAATCCTAACCTCTTTATTTTTGGAGAAGGAGCTTCACATGGAGTCAATTTCAAATTTCCAGTCAAATTATTCGAAAAAAATCACTATTCGCTGTACAATGAAGCTATCAAATATGAATGGAGACTCCTTATGACAACTTTTCTCGGAAATCCTGTAACCTTTACTGGAAAGCAACTGCAAGTCGGCGACACCGCACACGATTTTAGCCTGACAGCAACTGACCTTTCAAAGAAAACTCTGGCTGATTTTGCTGGCAAAAAGAAAGTCCTGAGCATCATCCCATCTATCGATACTGGTGTCTGCTCGACTCAGACTCGTCGTTTTAACCAAGAACTCTCTGACTTGGACAATACCGTTGTTATCACGGTTTCAGTTGATTTGCCTTTTGCTCAAGGCAAGTGGTGTGCTGCTGAAGGCATTGAGAATGCTGTCATGCTCTCTGACTACTTCGACCATTCTTTCGGCCGTGACTATGCTGTCCTCATCAATGAATGGCACCTTTTGGCTCGCGCAGTTCTAGTTCTGGATGAAAATAACACTGTGACCTACGCTGAATATGTCGACAATATCAATACCGAGCCTGACTTCGAAGCAGCTATCGCCGCAGTTAAGAGCTTGTAAGAGATAAAAATACGGATTTGCTAGTCCGTATTTTTTTGTACAAAAAACTTCTGCCAAAACTGACGGAACCAAGCCCAAGAACGCAAGAGAAAGGATGGTCGATTCAGTAATTTCTTGAACCGAGCAATCTCTGCCTTTACCTGTTTATAAGCACTCCGCCCCTTTCGAGCATAAGGGCTCTTAGCCGAACGATAGCCCAGCGGACCACGATTATTCTGAGGTGATTTGAACTTGCGGCCACCATTTTCAATGCCAAGCCTGCGAAAGCGAGGATCCCAAACTGCAGGCGTTTTGACATCATAGCGAGTATGAGAAGCCTGATTGCCCGGCCGGTTATGCTCACCATAGTTAAAGCTGGCGCCATTCACAATACCATTTTGGCTAGCCCTCTCTGGATCGATAATATTGAGAAAACGACCTGTCTGATCCAAAATAAACTCTGTATGAAAATCAATCAGGATTTTTATATTAGCCTGACTTGCTTGACCATCCGGATAGATAGCTTGCTCTGACCTCTTATCAATATGGGCTTTATTGTGCAAGCGAGAGGATTCTTGAAAGCTATAAGGCAGCGCAGACCAATCCTTTAGATAGGAGGCCAAGGCTTCTGCATCTGTCATACCAGTCTGACGGTAGTGATCTCTGACCCACTGGGCCTGCTGGCAGGAAATGACATAGCGAAACTGATGTAGCTGTCTTTTAAGCTTTTGATTGCCATCCCTTTGGCTGAAATCATCTGCTGGAAAAGCCTGGCGCAAGGTCCTTGAGAAAATTTTCCAAAAGCCATCATGAGGTGTTAGGTTTGGAGCAATCCGAGCCAGTAAAAGATCCGTCTCTGCCTTATCTCCACTCAGCTCCTCAGGCATATTAACAAGATTCATAGCCAGAACCAGCAGCTCCTGAGCTCCTAACCTGCTGTTCTGAGCATCCTCAGCCAGCCAAAGATCTTGAAAAAAGGGACTGCCAAAAAGCTGAGCCTCCTGCAGGTAATATCCTTCTTCTGGCACTGTTTTCCCTTGCACACTAATCTCTGCAAAAACTTGTTCCAGTGCTACCTGAGACCAGCCGATTGATTGCAATTGCTGAAAGAGATGTTCTTTCCCTTCTTTCGGATACATGGCTTCCCTCCTTTCTGTTAGCTCTAATAGTTCAAAACTGTAGGGATTATAATAAAAAATCTAATCTACATAGAACAATTAGATTTTATCACAAACTCACATGATAGCAAAGAACAAAATATGAACCCTTGGAGTGCTAACAATAAAGATGTTCTTAACAAATTACTCAATAAATAAAGAGAAGACCAAACTGGTCCTCTCTCAGTATGAGTTTTGTTTAAATGAGCTGTTCCAACTTTGATTTTGCTACAATTCATCTAGAATTCGATTTTATCAATAAATGCTCTTAAGCTTTACGACGTTTTGCAAAAGCCAGTCCCAGCATAGAGAGCAATCCCAATCCTGCAAGCGCTAGAGAAGATTCAGCAGATCCTGTTTTTGGAAGAGCTGCTGGAGCCTGATAGGTCTGAACTGGTTTCTTTCCGTTCTTCACTCCTGTTGTAGTGACTTTCAGAACCTTTCGCTCATTCTTAGAAACGAGGTTGGTTGGGTCGTCTGTCTCAAGGGCTGCAAGAGCTGCTTTCAAAGCTTCAAGTTTGGCATTTTCGACTCTATAGGTTTCTTCCTTACTTGCCAAGTTTGCTTTAGCATCATTGAGAGACGCTTCTGCTTCTTTTAGAAGAGCAGGGGCGTTTTGCAAGCGAGTAACATAGTCTTTAGCAGCTTGAACAGCGCGTTGAGCCTCTTCCAGAGCTGTAGCCGCAGCAGTTGCCTTTTCTTGAGCGGTCGCTGTAGCTGCTTTCAAAGCCTCAAGTTTGGCATTAGCTTCCTCAGCTGTTTTTTGCGCAGTTGTTTGGGCTGCTTCTTTTTCTTTCAAGTCTGCTTGAGCTTTAGCTAAAACTGCCAGTTTAGCCTTGGTTTCTTCAGAAGCCGACTTCTTGCTATTTTCGAGTTCAGCTTGGTAAGTACTTTCCGCCTTGGCTAACTTGTCCTTAGCAGTTTTCACAACC
Source organism: Streptococcus sanguinis (assembly GCF_900475275.1). NCBI lineage: Bacteria > Bacillati > Bacillota > Bacilli > Lactobacillales > Streptococcaceae > Streptococcus > Streptococcus sanguinis. The sequence continues at coordinate 2,086,917 of NZ_LS483364.1, forward strand.
TCACGCAGTAATGGTGCTGTCTCCTGCTTATTCTGAGCATTTGTCAACGTCCGTTGAGCAGCATCCAACTTAGCTTGCGAAACCGCCAAGTCTTTACGAGCAGCATCTGCCTCTTGATTATTGGCATTTGGATTGATTAAGGCTGGTGTTATTTTGGAAGGATCTTTAATATCACCGTCATTATTTGGGAAAAGAAGGAAGTTAATTCGGTTAATAATGCCGTTGTTGCTAAAGTTAACAGCAACATATGCACCTTTCTTCTGATTATCAAGATGCCCCACTACCTTTTGGGCATAGATAGTCCCTCTCTCCCTATACGCACTGCTATCTCCTAAATCAAACAGTTGGAATTTGATATCATCGTAAATTGCCTTTTTTAAATAGTCAACAGAGACATTCTCTTGGCTAGCAAGAATAGGATAAGGGCCGAGCTCGTTAGTTCCTGATACTCTATGACCAAACTGATCCAGTCCAAATTTAGCAACCACACTTCTTGGAACATCTACTTGTGAAGTTATAGGTTCTTTTGATTGGTATTTATATTTTTGTTCACGGGCTGCTTGGCTTAGAGCTGCTGCATAGTCAATACTATTTTGTGTTAATGTTACTGGTGCTGTTCCTGCTTGCTTACGGATTTGATTAATCAAATCTTGTGCATAATAGTTCAATTCCATCAGAACATCATTTGGAATAGCATTGATGTTAACCATTCGTTGCGCATCTTTTGGACTACCAATATAATTGTTGCTCGATTTTAGGGTAGCTGCTTCTTTAGCAAGTGTTTCTTGTGCCTCAGATGTTAACTTTGCTGTACCGTTGATATTGTTACTTTTAATTGCATTTATATAAGCTTGCGATAGGGTAAAAGTATTGTGAACCTGATCTTGAGACGAAAGTTTCGCTTCTTTTTCCTTGATTTCTGCTTGGGCTGCTTTGATATCTGCCTGGGCTTGATCAATCGACGCTTGTCGTTTCGCATCTTCAGCTTCAGCTGTCTTCAACTGGTCTTGGTAAGAATCCAGGTTCTTTTGTGCCTTGTCAAGCTCATCCTTTGCCTTCGTTACCTTTTCACTCACCAGTTTACTATCCACAGCTTTTTGGGCTGCATTCACAGCATCCTGAGCAGCTTGGGTTTCAGTTTTTGCCTTAGCTGCTTGAGCTTGAGCATCTTGAGCTACAGCTGCCTGTGTGTTTTCCGCAGTTTTAGCTGTATCAAGATCTGCTTGGGCTTGCTTGGCTGCGTTTTCCGCTGGGGCAACTTTTTTCTCAGCTGCTGTCACAGCTGCCTGAGCTTCCGCAATTTTTTGTACACTTGTATCAGCATTATCTTTCTTGGCTGTTTCAACCTTAGTCTCAGCAGTCGCAACCTGTTCTTTGGCTTGGTCAACAGATGCTTTCGCTTGATTAACCTGCTCAGTCTGCTGTTTAAGAGCTTCTGGACTTGCAGATAGAGCCTTATCTTGGTTTGCAGGGGCCTTTGCATCCACTGGAGTTGTATCTGCAGCTACAGTGTGAGCAAAGCCAGTACTAGCAAGAACTGCTGCACCTAGAATGACATGTTTTTGGATTTTTTTCATGGTTTTCCTCCTGATATGTTAATAGTATAATGAGAAAAGCTTTGTTTGTCAAACTATTTACATGTTTTTTTGAGAACATTTATCGCAAATATGTCCAAAAATAGAATCTCATCTCCATCGCTTCCAAAAAAACTGTGTCTCTAGCTATAATTGTATAATGAATTTTACGCTTACTGACCTTGCCAATGATAAAGTCTTAACCGATTATAAACATACTAGTCATAGAAAGCAGAAAACCGCCCGTCAAGCAACGAGCGGTCTTCTTATTCACGAATTTCTTATCCTTTGATGGCAATGAAGGGAGAGCCCTCAGTATTATCCGTCGGATCTACACTCTTGACTCCAAAGAGATAGTCTACTGGATACCAGCCATTATTAGCTGCATTATAAGGGTCACGGACATAGGTTTTTCCATTGTCATAGCCTTTAAGAACCAGCTCATGAGTTACTGGATAATGGGCAAAGATGCTAGTACCAACGGCACCTAGGACATGATGCCCCTGCGAAAGCGCTTCTTTGACTGCAGAAGCTGTAAACAGGGTCTTAGTCGTCAGATCCCAGTGCTGGGCAGCTCGGACAATACCACGGCTGCTGGTGCCAAATCCATCTTTATTAAATTCATTGGTATTATTGTATAGGTAATCCGCAACAGTTGTCGGAAGCACTTCTGTCCCAGTAATCCCAGAAATAACCATGGCTAGCGTTGTCGTCACACATCCTGTCGCATCCATGCTGTAAGGACCATACTTCCTGCCGCCCCAGCGACCATCACAATGAAGAAAATCTAAACATCAAAGAAAGGCTTAGACACTGTATTCTTGCAGCGATTTTTGTTATACTAATGATAGAAAGTTCAGCGAGGATGCAAGATGACCCCAAATAAAGAAGACTATCTCAAGTGTATCTATGAGATTGGCAGCCGCCACAAAAAAATCACCAATAAAGAAATCGCCCAGCTCATGCAGGTTTCACCTCCAGCTGTGACGGAAATGATGAAAAAAATGCTGGCGGAAGAACTTCTGGTCAAGGATAAAAAAGCCGGCTACCTGCTGACTGATTTGGGGCTAAGGCTAGTTTCTGACCTCTACCGTAAGCACCGACTGATTGAAGTCTTTCTGGTCAACCATCTCGGCTACTCGACTGATGAAATCCATGAGGAAGCCGAAGTCCTAGAGCACACTGTTTCTGAGCGTTTCGTTGAGCGTCTGGATGCCATGCTCCAGTACCCCAAGACCTGTCCTCACGGAGGCACCATCCCAGCCAAGGGAGAGCTTCTGGACGAAGAAAACCAACTGACTCTGGAAGAGGCTTCTGCCCCTGGTGACTATATCATCAAACGCGTACACGACGACTTTGACTTGCTCAAATACTTGGAAAAATATAACCTGCAAATCGGCCAAACCATCACCTTCATCCAATACGATTCTTTCGCTCAGGCTTATCTCCTCAAGACAGAAACCCAAGAAATCCAAATCAATCCTATGATTGCCCAGCAGATTTATGTGGAAAAACTATAAACAGAACCCAGTTCGGACTTTTTAGTCTAAACTGGGTTTTTATTGACAAAAATAAGATGTCAGAATATAATAAGTATACTTATAAAAATCCAGAGGGAAAGCTAATGGAAAAATCGCAGTTTAACTCCATCTACAAAGATGAATACAAAAAATCAACCGGTCTGCTCTTTATCCGTGCCTACCACAAGTGGCATGGGCTGATAAAAAACAAACTGAGAACGATTGATTTGACCCATCCTCAGTTTGTCGTTCTGACCACTCTTGCTGCACTCCTGCGTCAGCAAGAATGGGTGAGTCAGACCCATATTGCACAATTTTCTGACATGGATGTTATGACCGTATCCCAAATCATCCGCCTCTTGGTCAAGAAAGAATTGATAATGCGGGAAGTCCATCCCAAGGACAGCCGTGCCAACATCATACTTCTAACGGATACGGGGCTGCAAAAGGTCAACCAAGCCCTCCCTCTAGTAGAGGGCATTGATCAGGCGTTCTTTGGAAAATTAGAAAATAATACAGAAACATTAAACCAACTCTTAATCAAACTGGAGGCAGAAAATGACTAGATTTTGGATTGGTGTCGTATCAAAAGAACATGTACTAAGAGGTGTAGAAGGTGGATTTTGCCAAGTCTGCCATGGTAAGAAAGCACCGCTGAACCGAATGAAAAAGGGGGACTATCTTCTGTACTACAGCCCCAAGTATCAGCTGAATGGTCAGGAAAAGCTGCAGGCCTTTACAGCAGTTGGCAAGATTCTAGATGACACTGCCTACCAAGTAGAGATGTTTGAAGGCTTTGTCCCATTTCGGCGAGATGTCAGCTACTACCAGCCTGTCAAAGACTGCCCCATTGAGCAAGTCCGACAACATCCTCAGTGGCGCCAATATGCTTCTCAGATAAGATACGGACATTTCGAAGTTTCGAAAGACTTTTTCCTTTATGTTTTTGAGCAAATGAAACTGGCCAGCCATGCAAATCAGTAAAAGCAGCTTCGTTTGACTTACACCTAAACCTTTACTCACCTGTCATTAAATCTAAAGTTCCGATTCTCAAGGAAAATCGGAACTTTTTGATTTGAAGTGAAATTATCGATTTATCAAATCAGCATAAAAGCAAATAAACTACCCGTAATCACATTTACTAAAGCATGTATAATCCAGCTAGCTAAAATGGAGCCATCGGATTTCTTTTCATTGACAAAGCCCATATAAGCCGCGATGCCACCCGTACACAAAATGATGAGCAGGGTTTGCTGCCAAGAGAGCACTGTTATAGACATTAAGCCATGGAGCAGACCAAAAAGAGCAGCTTGTATGGTGTTGGCTACCACAAAGGATAAGCGACTAGCCAATCTCTTTAAAAGAAAACCTCTGAATAGCAGTTCTTCCGACAGAGAAGTTTGAAAAATACCATAAATCAGAACAGCTGGCAAGGCTTGGAAGCCTAGGCCTGAGAAATTCGAAGTCGCTGTATCCAGATTTTTTACAGCAGGATATACTAGCAAAAATGAAAGAAGCAAGAAAGATAGCGAACCCAACAAAATCCACAGCCAGATCTTTCGGCTGCCAGCATCTTTTAGTGGTTTTAAGCCAAGCCATTCTAAAAATGGACTTTTTCTTCTAGCACTTATCAACCACCAAACAAAAGGAAGAAAAGCAAACAAAGCAATTTGAATCAGAGCATTCAGCATCTGTTGAACTAGATTTTCCATGATAAGAGACTCCTTTCTTTTCTTTAATATGATTATACAAGACAAACTTCAAGAATTTATAAAGTAATTCTAAAATATTTCTAAAGAATGAAAGAAATCATAAACATAAACAATCAAAGATTATTGCCACTTCCACTTGCTTACTATGCTTCTCATTTTTGGACTAAATGATGTCAAAAAACTCTTTAAAGGCCTATCTCAAAATCTAAGAAAAGTTGCAGATAAAAATAAGGCGATGAGTTCAAGGAAGGAAAAAACCTAAAACTTTATAACACAAAGTCAAATTTTCAGCCTATCTATCCTAGATAATTTTCTTTTTAGTCAAATACTCCCAGCTCCTGCTTATCCACTTCATCCCCCTCGGAGTCTCAATTTTTCAAACTCAGTACCATGCCAAAAGCTGTTTTTTCCTTCTTGCCAACCCGCTTACATTTTGCTACAATGATGTCAAAAATCAGCGAGGATAAATTATGCCACAACAACTTTTTAAAGAATTTGCCCAGCTAGATCAAGTGGAAGCTATTGTTCTCGGTGGCTCTCGTGCTGGACAGCATTTTGACAAAGACTCAGACTATGATGTTTATATCTACTTGACAGATTCCATTGCTCCCCTGACTCGACGCGATATCCTCAGCAAGTACTGCTCTTACATGGAAATCGGCAATCAGTTTTGGGAACTAGAGGATGACTGTGTGCTAAAGAGCAAGATCGAAATTGAGCTCATTTACCGTACACTGGATAGCTTTGATAAAGACCTCCAGACTGTAGTCCTAGACCACCAAGCCCAGAATGCCTATACCACCTGTATGTGGCACAATCTGCTTCACAGTAAAATCATCTACGACCGAAATGGTCGCTATGAGGCACTTCAGAACAAGTACAGACGACCTTATCCAGCTGAGCTGAAAAAGAATATTATCAAGAAGCAGCTCCTCTTACTCGATCAAGCCATGCCAGCTTTCTCCAAACAAATAGAAAAAGCGCTCAAGCGTCAGGATCTGCTCAGCATCAATCACCGCAGCAGTGAATTTTTTGCTTCCTATTTTGACTTGCTCTTCGCCCTAAACGAACAGACTCACCCTGGAGAAAAGAGAATGCTGGAGTTTGCAAAAACCAACTGCCTACTATTACCTCAGCATTTCGAAGAACATATACAGACCTATTTTCAAAAACTCTACACTGAGCCCGCTGAAGCCATAAAGCTTATCAATCAGCTAGTGACGACCATCAAAGAAATCATTCCTCAAGAAATGATTGATGGTTTTTAGAAATGTTGTAGGAAATTATACATTCATTGCTACAGAAGCAAAAAAATTAGGAGTTTGAACACTAGTGTTCAAACTCCTTTTCATACTTCTTCTCAGCGATTCTTCGTATCCAAGATAATGGTTACTGGACCATCATTAACTAGTTCTACCTGCATGTCTGCCCCAAAAATCCCCGTCCGAGTTGGCACCTCCTGCTGCAAGGCAAGATTAAAGGCATCATAAAAATTACTAGCCATCTCTGGCGGAGCAGCCTTGACAAAGGCTGGCCGATTACCCTTTTTGGTATCTGCATGCAGAGTGAATTGAGAAATCGACAAAACTTCTCCGCCAATGTCCTTGATAGACAAGTTCATCTTGCCCTCAGCATCGGAAAAAATCCGCATATTGACAATCTTCCTGACTGCATAATCCATATCCTCTTGACTATCGTCAGGCCCTACGCCTACTAGGAGCAGGAGACCTTGTCCAATACTGCTGCGCAGCTGCTGGTCAATGCTGACCTGAGCACGTTTCACGCGCTGAATCACTATTTTCATATCTTTTCCTTTGATTTAAGCAAGTCACCAAGGGTAACTTACAGCTCGATAATGATTTCCGAAATGGATCAACCATTGGTCCGCTTGACCGAGTAGACTTCTGGCACGCTCTTGATCTTATCCACCACCGTCGTCAGCATGGACAGATTAGCAATACCAAAAGAAACGTGGATATTAGCAAATTTCATATCCTTGGTCGGTTGAGCATTAACTGTTGAAATGTTTTTGGTGGTATTAGACAGAACCTGCAACACATCGTTGAGGAGGCCAGACCGGTTGAGACCGTAAATATCAATGTGAGCCGTGTACTCTTTGGTCGTATTGTTGTCTTCCCATTCCACATCAATCAGCCGCTGCTCGTAATTTTCCTGGGCCTTGAGATTCATGCAGTCCTGCCGGTGAATGGCTACACCGCGCCCTTTGGTAATATAGCCGACAATATCATCACCCGGTACAGGATTACAGCACTTGGCAATCCGGATGAGGAGACCAGACGCCCCCTGAATGACTACACCACCTTCGTGCTTAACCTTGAGAGTGTCTTTTTTGTTTTCGACCTTGACTTCGCCGCCCTTGACCAATTCCTCCGCTTCTGCTCTGGCCTTGGCCCGCTCTTCCTCACGACGCTCTTTTTCTGTCAAACGGTTGAAAATACTAATGGCACCAATCTCACCGAAGCCAATCGCCGCAAAAAGCGCCTCTTCAGTCTTATAACTTGTCTTCTGCAGCACTTCTTCCATGTGCTTCTTGTCCATGTACTTATTAGCTACATAGCCATGCTCCTGGAATTGAGCCTGCAAGAGCTCCCGCCCTTTGGAGATAGACAGCTCCTTGTCTTGATTTTTAAAGAACTGACGGATTTTATTTCTGGCCTTGCTGGTCTTGACAATATTGAGCCAGTCGCGGCTCGGTCCGAAGGAGTTAGCGTTGGTGATGATTTCCACCTGATCACCTGTCCTGAGCTTGGTTGTCAGAGGAACCATGCGGCCATTGACCTTGGCTCCTGTGGCTTTCTCACCGACCTTAGTATGGATCTCATAGGCAAAGTCAATGGGACCCGAGTCCTTAGGCAGAGAACGCACTGCTCCATCCGGTGTGAAGACGTAGATTTCCTCAGCTAGATAGCTCTCCTTGACCGAGTCAACGAAATCCTTGGCATTGTTAGACTGGTCTTGCAGCTCCATCAGCTCCTTGATCCAGTTCATCCCGATGGCTGATTCTTTGCTGTCTACCTGACCCTTGACACCTTTCTTGTAAGCCCAGTGGGCTGCAACCCCATACTCAGCGACCTCATGCATTTCCTTGGTCCGAATCTGAAACTCAATCGGACCTTTGGGTCCATAAACGGTCGTATGGATAGACTGGTAGCCATTGGCCTTGCGGTTAGCAATATAATCCTTGAACCGCCCCGGCATCGGCCGCCAAAGCTCATGAATGTAGCCCAGCATAGCATAAACATCACTTTGAGTATCCAAGATACAGCGAATGGCGATCAGATCATAAATCTCATCAAAACGCTTCTTCTTGTCCTGCATCTTGCGATAGATCGAGTAGATATGCTTGGGCCGGCCATAAATCTTGCCGTGCAGATTGCGCTCGCCAGCATAGGTCTCAATCTTCTGAACCACCTCTTCTACCAGTTCTTCACGCTCCCGACGCTTCTCCTTCATCATGTGGGAAATTTTGTAAAATTCCACTTCATTGAGATAACGGAAGGACAAATCTTCCAGCTCCCACTTGACACTGGAAATCCCCAGGCGGTGAGCCAAGGGGGCGTAGATTTCCATTGTTTCTCGGGAAATCCGCTCCTGCTTATCCTTGCGCAGATGCTTGAGCGTCCGCATATTGTGGAGACGGTCTGCCAGCTTGACCAAAATAACCCGGATATCCTCCGACATGGCCATCAGCATCTTACGGTGATTTTCTGCCAGCTGCTCCTCGTGGGATTTGTACTTGACCTTACCCAGCTTGGTAACCCCATCTACGATCACGCGTACATCCGTCCCAAACTCTCTTTCCAAATCATCCAGCGTCGCACGGGTATCCTCGACCACATCATGCAGGAAGCCGCAGGCGACCGTTACCGCATCTAGCTTGAGCGTGGCCAAAATCCCTGCCACCTGAATAGGATGCACAATATAAGGCTCACCTGACCTCCGAAACTGCCCACTGTGACAGTCAATCGCATAGATCAAAGCTTTCTGTATAAAGACCACATCCTCCGCAGCCAGATATTTTCTAGTAAGGGCCAATACCTGATCGCCCGTCAAATTCACTTCTTTTGGCATCTCGTCTCTCCAATTCCTGCCTACTATTTTATCACTTTTAGCCCAATATGAAAACCTAGAAGACGGTTCTGTGTTTGTTTTAGTACAAAAAAGTGGAATCAATAATAGGTAGTAAGATCTAAACTGAAGTTAGCCTCCTAAAACTAAAAAAACAGCTATATTTTATACTAATTGTTGAGCAAAACCCAAGCAAAGAAACATAGAGCCCAAAACTACTCCACCCTAAAATTTTGAAATGGATAATAGCTGAATAGCACCTCTTCAATTCTTGAAGCAAAAAGGGAAGTTGATCTCAAAATTTGAAAGGTAAACAGCATTCTTTATAAAATCTATAAGAAATATTTATTTAGTCCACCTAGTTAATATTTCAAGCAGCAGTCTGTTTAAAAATTTATTAAAATTGTTTGAGAAATCATTAAAAACAGCTATTTGAGCCTCAATTCTCATTTTTTATGTTGTCGCTTTAATCTTGAGATTAGGTTTCTATACTTTTACTTATCTATTCAAAATAAGGCTGTGACATTTCTATCACAGCCTTATCCAATAATTTAAGATCTATTAGAATAAACGAAGCTAAGTATAGATGATATACACAATATTAAAACTGGTTTCATCATTGCTTTCTACAACTTCCAGTAGCATTTCTATTGCTAAGATTCTACCTATTCAAATTGTTCCTCTTCTTCTTTTTCAACCGTCTTCTCTTTCTTTCTATGAGCATACTCTCTAATTGTCAGACCCGTAGCAATGTTGGTTAAAAGTAAGATTACGAGTAAGTAAACCCATATTGGAGTATTTGATAAAACACCAGATTGGCTTGTTTTTTCAGTTACAACAGGATTGGATAAGAAATTCAAAACAGCTTGGTTATCCGTTCCGTTTGAACGAGCATTCGATAATACTCCTTGAAAGTTCTTATTAAAATCAGTACTATCTTCAATATTTTTGGCCTGATTCTTAATAAGCGACTCTGTTTGTTGGTGAACTTCCTTCACTTCTCCTTGGACCCTTTTAGCTTGCTCTGCTAAAGTGTTAAATTGCGTATCCATAGATCCGATTGCATTTCCATTAGAGGCGATTGTATCAGATGTATTTCGAGTACTAGATGCAAGCTTTGTAACAATATCTAGCAGGCCATTACTACTATCATCAGTTGTATAAAGTCTATTATTAGATAAACTATCACTAGAACTTGTTGGAGAAACTTCCAGAAGTTCTGGACTATTTTTCTTCCACTCTTCATATTGTTTATTTAGATCGTCAACAGCTTGTTGATGCCAATCAGATAGTTCTCCAACAATTGCAGCAAAATAATCATTCGGTAATTCTTCTTTTGTCAGTTGTGGAAGAGAAGCAGTATTTTTCTGAAGTCGATTTATCTCTGCACTTAACTTAACATATAATTCAATCCCTGACTGTCGATATTGGTCCACATCTTCTGGTTGTAGTTTATCCGCTACAGACGATGGCGAAATATTCCCATACATCTTTGCAACTGAGTTACTTGCTGGATTAGCAATATCAATATCGTAGGACGAAGATGGGCTTCCATATAGGTTCTTAATCGTAGCTGCCGCGGTATCAATTCTAGATAGTTGTTCAAAAATATTAGACAAATCTGTCTTAATTAATGCATCATTTCCCTTATTGTTATCATAAAAGAAACTGTATTGTAAAGGTATTCTCTCACTACCAATCTCAAGCTCAAATGCAACCGTATTGAGACCATAATTAGGAGAAAGCTGAATTTGCAGTTGGAGACTAGTAGGTTCAGAAATACTATCAACACTTGGAACTACCGTAGCTCCCTGAGCCCCTTGAACCTGTATATTCGTCACACGGATAGTAGTTGCAGTATATTTATTACCCCCATTTCCTTCAGAAGTCATCTCAGGGTAAACATGCTCCATTGTAACTGTTTTTGCATCTGTTGACGGCAAAGAATCATTGGCTACCGTTATAAAAGTATAGCCTGGCATTGAGCCAGTAGTAGCACCTTTAACACTAGCATAGCTAGCTAACAAGTTTAATTTTGCATAATAAGAAGCAATTTGGTCATCTGTTAAAGCCCCAAACTCTTTTAGTTTATTAAATAAGGTCGCGTAATCCCCAGAATTAACACTAATAGAAGCAATTGTACTATTTACATAATTAGTATAATCTCCAGGCAACTCATCTGAATCTGATAAAGTATTAACAACCTGTTTGGCCAGCGCCTGCCTCACATTATCTTTATCCACACCATCACTAACAGCTTTTAAAATCGCATCTTTATCTTCTCCCAAAGAACTTGTATCAACCTGCACCCCGTTAAAATAATTCTGAGAAATTTGGTCACGAGAACCCTCAAGTGAGTTTTTAATAGACTCCAGTTCCTTTTGAGATTGCTCAATCTGCTCTTGAGAATGATTTATTTTATCATTATAACTTTCTATGTGCTTAGCTAAACGAAGCAAATAAGAATCTGGTTCATTTGGCTCAGTAGGTGCTTCTGTATTCCCAAAAAGATGTAAATAACTTATTGAATTTTTATAAAGGTCAAGATATAATTTGTTATCTTTATCATATTGATTCTTAACGGAGTTTCCTGCCACCTGAGCATTATGGTTAGCAACTTGTGATTGAACTTGCTTATACTTTAAAATTGGATCTGTTTGACCCATTAAAGATTCAGCATTTCTTTTTAATAAATCAGAAGTTGAAGTTTTGAAATTTGATGTTGCTTGCTCAAATGATCTATTAGAGGACTGAACACTCTCTGCAATTGAAGGGATCGAATCTATTGATTTGATACTCCTATCAGCGGGTTGAACAATTGAAGTAGACAAAGAATCGTAGATATCCGACTCATCACCAACGATTGTATTCATCTGAAGTTTTGCATCATCAAGGTTATTAATGACACTTGTAAAGTACAGGCGAATTGTTTTCTGATTCAAGCTATTAACATAATCTCCAACCTGCTGAGCCATCTCAAGCGACTGTTCTTTTTTTACAGAATCTTTTACTTTATATGTAATTTTAGCCTTTTCAGGATTAAAACTAGATAACTGCAATATATTGTGTGAAAAATCTTTAGGAATGTAAATGATAGCTTCAAGGGAATTGTCTTTGTACTGACTCTCCGCCTGATCCCTAGACATGACTTTCCAACTTGCCTTTTTTCTCTCATCTTTCGCTAGTAATTTTGTAAAATCATCTCCAAAATTATATTGAGCGCTATTTAACTGTTCGCCTTCGTCTTGATTTACAATCCCAATACGAAGATGCGTCTTCTCTTTAGTCCCTAGAACAAAAGAAAGGCTATCTGACTGTCCCATATAGATAAGAAGTCCTGCAGTAATTACTATACATAAAATAGCCAAGACTTTCCTAAGCAAGTGATTTTTTCCTTTTTTTATACCCATTATGGATTTTTCTCCTAAATTGATTTTAACATTATCATCAAAATATTTATAATTTATTCATGATAATATACATCCTACAATCATTATAATTATTACAAATAGTAGGATTTCTTCTATTATAGCATATTCAGAAATTATTATGGAAGCTTTATGTACCTATTTTTCTTGCGGAATTCTCAAACGATGAACACTTCTACCAACGAAGAACTGTGTTTCATTAAGTTCAACCAATGGTTCATTGTATTGAGTACGACCAGGCACAACTTTCTGTTCGTTAAAGATGGTACCAAACGTTCCCATTGGAACATTTTGGCGAAGCCGTTTGAAGAACGGTGTGAATTTGCTAACTATGCCACTTTGATAACCATGGAAAATCAAATGAATGTTGACCGACGAAGATTTTGTGAACAAAGTATTTACATCTTTATCCATCAGTACAATCTTATCACCAGCTAAGTTTATATCTGGAAGATAAACAAACATTGGTTGCTCTCTACGCTTACCAGACTGAATAATGCCTAATAGTTCACCAAGGAATTGGCTAATATTCGCCTCCTCAATTCTAGTATCAAAGTGTTCATTCATACCAACAAAACGTCCATCAGTATCAACCACTACGCGATCAACTTTCCCAGAAAACTCTGAAAAAGCAGATAATATCGTACGCTCAATACTATATGTTTGAGAAGGAGTATCATCCATGAGAAGAATAAATTCATAGTTCATTGGTTCGATAGAGCGAACCAACGTTGTTTCCTTATCATATCCAATTGGAATATTGTATTTTTGCCGTTCCTCTTGGACAGCTACATCATTTTCAAATTGCTCAAAAGTAATTTCATTAGCCAGCATTGGAACAGCTTCTGGTCTAGGGCCATCCCATAACTTATCCATTACCTCAATAGCGTTTTCTAAACTCTGCAGTCTTTCAAGATTGGAACTTCCTTCTGTTGCAAGGTATACTTGAAAACGAATAGGTTCTTCAAATCTAATCTGACCACGACCAGGAATTACTTGATCAGCTAGAGCATCAAAACCAATAAGATCTTTTTTAGAATCCTTGTCGACCAAATACAAAACAAACTGTGTAGCAAAATTACTTCGCATACTTAACTTCATAGTAGTGTTCCGAAGAACTGTTGCTATCAAATAGATACCTAAGCTTGCGCCCTCACGTAACACCTGATGAAAAGCGGATTCAACAGAACTTTCGAGTGGATGATCACGTACAGTATCATAAGAGTCAACAATATTTAAAATGAATGGTAAATACTGACCTGTCTTCTGCTCATACTGTTCAATAGAAGTAACTCCATATTCCGCCAATAAATCACGGCGTTTTTGTATTTCTTTTTGTAAACTCTTAAGGAGCTTCAATAGCTTTTCGGCATCATCTAGAGTAGCAATATCTGCCACATGCGGTAAACCTTTCAGAGGAAACAGTCCATTCGTTCCAAAATCAAACAGGTTAAATTGCATTTGATCTGGTCTATTAAGCCGAGCAAAATTCATAACTAGCGTCTGAAGTGCTTGAGATTTCCCAAACCCTGGGGAAGCATAAATGATACTGTGACTAAACTCTTCTAAATCAAACTCTAGCATCCGCTGATCCTGCTCTGAAGGAATATCCATTAGAGCAAAAGGAGCTTTGTGAAGTTTCTTCTCTGTCCATTTCGTAGTTAAAACCGGTGACGTAATATCTTCATCAAGCGGAGGTAACCATGGCTTAGCTGGTATACAAAGGTCTACATTCTTTGCGTGTTGAGCAATATATTCCACAACAGCATCTAGTTCAGTCTCATCAGTATTAGCATCTGTGCTGACCGTCTCTTCCAAGTAAGACAAATCTGTAGTAGCGAGTTCATACTGCCCCAGCTCATTGATTATCCAAAGCCGATTGTCAACTTCTTCACTACGAGCTTTCACTGTTGGTGCATATCGTGCTCCACTCCATGCTGATTGAAAGAGTTCATATATTTCATTATTCCCAACTTGTAAATAGGCACGACCTGGCTGAGTAATACTTGCAGCATCTGGTGTTTTTATAATCTCATTTGAATCCGCTTTTTCCGCCACTTTGAGTGCCAACTTAAATCGAGAATTAGACCAAATTTGATCATTAACAACTCCTGAAGGCTTTTGAGTAGCTAGAATCAAATGAATCCCTAGGGAACGTCCAATACGCGCTGTTGTTACAAGTTCTGTCATAAACTCAGGTTCATTTTGCTTCAACTCAGCAAACTCATCCGAGATCAAAAATAGATGTGGAAGCGGCTCAGTAGGGAAATCTCCCTCTATTCCAGAGCGACCTTCCTTGTATAATTTTGTATATCCATTAATATGATTGACCCCAAATCTACCAAATAGGCGTTGACGCTTTTGCAACTCTGCTCTAATGGAAGCTAACGCGCGTTGGATTCCTGCTCCATCTAAGTTTGTGATAACGCCCATCAAATGTGGCAAATCTTTAAATAAATTTGCCATCCCTCCACCTTTAAAGTCTATTGGGAGAAAACCAATATCTTCTGGACTAAAGTTTAATGCTAGCGATAAAATGTAAGATTGTAATATCTCCGACTTACCCGATCCTGTTGTCCCGGCAACAAGACCGTGGGGACCATGAGCGCGCTCATGTAAGTTCAAGTAGACAATATCATCTTTCCCTCGAACCCCAAGTGGAACAGCAAGGCTCTTCGATGTATCTCCTCGAGCCCATCGGCTAGAAATATTCAAGTCTCCAACCTGTTCCACATTATACAATTCTAAGAATGTAATTGCATCAGGAAGTGCATTTTTTTGAGTTTCCTCATGAACTAGATTACTTAAACTACGAACAGCACCTTCATAATCATCTATCAACGGATACGGAGTAAAAACTTGGTTTACATATATTCCTCTATTATTGATTAAAGTAGCTGTATCTCCATTCTTTAAATCAATAAGCGTGGTTACCGTTTCAGGTAATTGACGACGACTTTCTTTTACCCAAATAACAGTTACTCCAAAAGAAGCCAAATCTGCTCGTGAAAGACTTTCGTTGATAGCATGACCAGACAACAAGCGATCATCTGAAATGACTATCACAATCTGAGGTAAAAAGGTTCTTTCCTTCTGTTCCTTGTCTTGAATGCGAGACTGTAATACTTGATAAAGACTTGTAAGTACAGCATCTTTCGTACGATCATCATGTACAAAACCACGAACATTAATCATTGGTAACAGAAAATGAGGTAAAAACCGCCATTTCTTCCAAATTTGATCATAATCTTCCTGCGAAGTCAAATTAACAAATATTACATCGTGATAAGAATGAAAAGCTGCAACTTGCAATAAAAGTTGCTGGATAAACAACTGACCTATGTCATGTTGAGCAACCAGCCCAACAATATTCTGAGCAAGTGTTGTTGTAACAGGAACATCTTTTTGTTTCTCATAAGTCTTTAACAAATCTTGAGAAAAAATTGTTAGCTTGTCTTTGGTTAAAAAGTCTGTTTGATAATCAATTTGAAGCTGACTATCAATATCTCCCAAGCCAAGCGAGACAGTCATAAAATCCTCATTAAAAGGTAAGCGTTCATAGAGACGTTCATCATAACGCATAATCATATCAATTAACGTATTGATATTCGGTTGCTGATAAAATAGAATATTCTTTTCCTCTGCATAATGCTTATGTAGAGTGGATAATTGTTTTAATAAATACGCCTCGTAATCTTCTACCCTTGTTATCTTCTTTTGTTTATACTCTTTTTTATCAGTAAAATAACTCGTAATTGAAAATGCAGCTGTAAGAACACTCATGCCCCCCATACTCAACATCATAATGGCATTTCGTCCCATTAGAACAACTACCAAGCCAGAAAGAGCAACCATACCTAAAGGCGGAACAATTGCTCGCCAAATAGCATTTTTAGGTTTTGTTGGGGGATTTTTAGGTTTTTCTATTCTCTGACGTTTATCGTATATCGTGGGGAGTACTCGAGGACTACGACGATAAACTGGGAAATTAGATTGATAAATTGACTTTTTCTCTTCCAACAGGACACTTTGACTATTGAAATTTGCTTTCTCAAAGAACGATGAAATTTGCCATTGATTTTCTAAAAACTCTATAAAATAGTTCTCTACAAAAATACTATCTCCTTTTTTAAATTCAGAAATAATATCAGAAGAAATCAATTGCTCGTTCAAATAGAAGACACTGCCATTTGGATAGAGATAAACTTTACCATTGGAAAACAAAACATAAGCTTTCGAGTGAATAAGGAGATCTGCTTCTTTTTCTTTTGAAATAATAAAATCTTGATTTGGAGGAGAAATGTAACTAACAGAAATGTCACTCTCTTCTTCAAGGACAAAAACAGTCTTATTTTCAATAGTATTTTTTCCTCTGGTTAATTCTTTTCCATTAGAGTAGACCTTACTATCAGTCACGTTGAAAAAAAGTCCTTGCACTTCAGCACTGTCGCCTTCCATAAAAGTGAGTAAAGAAAGTCGATTGCCAAATATAACCACTTTGATTTGCTCAGAAATTTTATTAGAAATCAGTTCTTTTTCTGTATTGTGAAAAAATTTTTTGTCTTCCCTACTCATCTTTTTCTTCACCTACTTTTACACCTAGTTTTTTAGAAAGCTCCTCTATTTCCTTGCGATATTCACTTAATTTTTTTTGTTTATTAGCACCCTTCATATTCTTATCTTCACGGGTTTGTTCATATAAATTAGTATAAGCGTGCAGGGTCAACTGATCATCCCCAATATTCTGAGCTAAATCTAGAGATTTTTTATAGTCTCCCCTTCCAAGATAAATCCAATAATCTAAAAGATTTTCCTCGCTGGATGGAGTGATTGTGTTTAAAACGCTTGATTTCTGCTCCTCAGACAAGTTATCTAAATGAACATAAGAAGACGCTAAAACATATTTTGCTTCTTTACCTAAGCGATTTACTTGAAATTTTTGTAAATCGTCGGCAACATCGTCATAATGCTTAGAAATAAAATGGCTCTGTGCATCCACTGTCGCACGCTGAACAGGGATAGACCAAAAATAAAAATATGCTGCAAAAGCTCCTAAAGCAACAGTTGTAACGCTAAAAATTCCCATTCCAATAGAAAAAATACGCCAACTCCGTTTTGAAACCACTATCTTTTTTTTCTTTTCTTCCTGATAAGCTTTGTCGTAAGCTTCATTAACATATTTTATTACTTCTTCATATGTCTTACATGCAGCTATATCCTGTACCAATGAATCTCTTATTGCAGCTATACCATCTATTAGTAATTCAAAATCAAGTTTTGGTCGCAGAATAGAGACAACCAAAGCCTTGTAGCTCATTAGAAACGTTTCTGAAGTATAAGGTATAGGACTCATAATTCCTTCTAAACCAAAATGTAGAATCTTAACAACACTTCCTTGTAGAAATATATTTTTCGGATGGATATAAGAAACCTTAAAATTATGCTCAGAGAATGTCAAAGACTCCATTTTCTGAGCCAACTCCAAACGCTTTACTTCTGTCATCTCTTCCGCAATAAGATCTTTAAGACTATAAGAATATTTTGGCTTATCATAAATTAGTGATAAAAAACCATTATCTTCTAATGTCACGGCAGCATCCACATAATTTTCAATTGTAGATAACTTTTGACGAGAAAAATGGCTGGCTGGCAGAATAACCTTGACCTTTTCCTTACTGTATTTAATTTCAATTTTATCACTCATTTATAATTACCTCCAATACATCTCCATCCCCTAATGGATATTCCTTTAAAGCTCTATGCTGTTCTATTCTTAGAAGTTTTCCTCGAACCTCTAAATGCCAATTATTTTGATGAATAGATAATGTTTTATCTAGATTGTTTGAACACATTAACATCTTTACTCCCTGTAAAGATAATAGTTTAGAAAACCGAATATCTATTTCCTTATCTTCATATCTAATTGTTGCGTTTAAATATTTTTCCCCCATGAAAAATCCTTCCTAAATAAATTCCAATTAAAATCATTGCTACAATAAATAATACTGCACCAAGAATTGACCATATCATTGTGGCCCCTGATTCCTCTGTGTCTACAATAATACTGTCAGAAACCTGATAGTTCTGAAAAAGAGCATGTCGATAAACTTGGAGGTCGAGTCCATCACCACTCCGAACTTCTTTCTTACTGAAATTAGCTTGGTTTGCAGTCTTAAGCATTTCCTGAGCATCAGTTTTAGATTTCGTCGCTTCTTGCTCTATTCTATCCATAAATAAATTAGGTGCATAAATATGCTCAATTTCATTACCTTGGGAACGCTGCTTTTTTTGTGTTATCGAATCTGTTTTTAAATCTAATTCGCCGTCCTTAGCATAAACAGTACTTCCAGTAAACAATAACAATAAAAATATCACTAAAACTCGACTTGATTTTTTCAACATTTCATCTCTGCTTTCTAGCTTAAAAGACTAAGAAAAATATTCAGCATCCATAAGTACGTTATAAATATTCCTAAACAACATTTACCTATCATAAAAATCTGTAATAAATTTTATATTGACTAGTCTCATTCAAAGATTAGTCTTATTTTATCACGAATTGTATTAATATTCAAACTTTCAAACAGTTATTCACAAGCAGATTATGCTGTTGTGACAAAAAATAACACCTAAATTATTTTAGATGCTATGATATATAATTCTAAATCTAAATATACCGTCCCGATTTAATTGCAGTAGTTCTTACTTCCCTAAGGTACTTCTGATTTATCACCGATTAATATTCAAATATTATTGCTCAGAGTATTATCTATTACCTTTATTTAACGATATTTTTTTCTAACTTGCGCTACTCAAAACATCTCTAAATATCTTTCCCATAATCTTTTCATCAGAAAGGACATTTCGACTGCGATTATATCACAAACGAAGTAATCTCAAGAAAAAAATCGCTCTAATATAGCGATTCTTCTCATATCATTATTTAAATAGAACCTTTTGGAACTTCTGCTGACTTCATCCAAGTATCGTAATGCTCTTCAAAAGCCTTCTCATCTTCGTTTCTATATCCCTCAAATAAAACTTCTTTGACATTTTCTCTATTGAAAAAGAACAAATTGTCTGGTGTCTGCATCCCGTTCGGAATAACTACTGAACCGTAGTCAAAATAGACACTCTTAGTCCCTCCTTGACCATCTTCCACTTCGATTACACTAGCTCGTGAAACAATCATCACTTCACTACCATCACCATTTTTGAGGGTTACAACTGAACCCAAAGGTAAAATTTTATCTGTCATTTTATTCTCCTTGTTTTTCCAATTTTTCTACATTGCTTAGCGCAATAAAGTTCAACAATATTCTTAGAAATCAAAAAATCACTATTGCATCCCTTGACTTTAAAACAAAAATTAATCTCCATATTTTAAGATATCTTAAAGCAGCTCAAAACTTTCTTCTTTACTTATGTAATTCTTTTGTCACGATAGCTCCATCCGGTCCGACACTCATTTCTAAATATACATCAGGATTATCGTCAGCTTTACATACTACACTCAGTTTTCCACCATAGAATAAATCCAATATATCAAAACTCTTGGTAAGATTATTTTGATTATATAATACAAAAGAAACACCTAGCAAAAGTCCAGTTGCAACAATTTTAAATATCTCTCCTCCAATAGGATTACCTAACAAGTCTTTATAATTAAAAATAAAATCATAGGCATAGAAGAATCCAACCAAGGGGACTAGAAAAATCAATCCTTTTATCAAGCGCGTACCATTTCTATTCTCTTTCTTGCTCAAATCCTTCTCCACCTTTTGTTCTTCGTCCAATGTCTCCATAATAACCAAACTAATTGTTTGAGAGGTAACTTCTGCTCTATTGACATTTCGATACAAGGCACGTTCTACAAGGATAGTAATGAAAGCAAACTCTGCTATCCATATAAGAATAACACTCCAAAAAGTTGTTATGGTATATGTTCCATGCAAGAATAATCTAAAGAAAGAAATTATTCCTCCTCCACTAGACAAAAACAGGACAACTAAAAGAGGTATATGCCGATTCATCCTGCTTGATTTCTCTGTATCTAATAGTTTACTCTTCGGTGCCTCTAAAAGTTCGTGGGTCTTACAATCAAAATAAATAGCTTTATCGCCATATTGATTAAAAAACATACGACGTCTTATAAAAAACATTCTAGCCTCTTTCTAATATTTATCGGATTCCCGTTACCACAGCTTGGGTAGCTTCCACTCTCCGTGTGAAAACTTATCCCATACATGATTGATCCCTTTTCCAACTGCATCTCCGATAATCGTCCCTGCTACTGTTCCTATTACCGTTCCTACTACAGGGATTGGAATAGCAGAGCCAATAACTGCTCCGACTTGAGCTCCGACTACCGCGCCACTAAAGCTACCTGCTGCATGGGCGACTCCATCAGCTAGTGCATGAGCATCCCCATATTTGCCCCTATTCTGTTGGAATGTATCCCAACCATCTTTCAACGCTAATACTGTGCCAATAGCGCCTACTTGCTTTACTGCTCCGAAGCCTTTTTGAGAAACAGCAGATTTCATATTTCTTAATACATCTTCTTTAAGAAATGCTTTATTAAGTTTCCCTAGAGAATCTTTTACAACACGCACATCATCTACATGGCCTCCGATGAATTTACCAAATTTAGTAGCCCAACCAGCAATCTTCTCCCCTTTTGCAAGAGATTTAGCTGCTCGTGCAAGAGCTTGAGTCCCAGTACGAGTGCCAGAATTAATCATAACAAAATTAGCTCCTCTAACACCGTATTGAAGCAATTTACGACCTACCGATTTCCTAATTAAGGAATTTACCATTGCTCCAGCCTTAGTTGAAGCTGCTTTAAAGCCTTCTATTCCTAAAGATTGCGCAATAGATTTTAGTTCTTCTACAATATAGTCTAACACCTTTATAGGTGTCGAATTTAAAACAGAATTGGTAACTTCCTCAACTCCATCCATAAAGGCAGTGCCTTTATAAAATGCCTGTGCTTCTTTTGAAGTAAAGGAACTCTTACCTGCTCCTTCCAGTCCCTTCAGAGCAGTCGCCTGAACTTGTAACAGCTTGCTATACTCATCTCCCCGCTTCCAACCGTTGAAGCTGGCCATATTGGTTTTAGTATCAGTCAAAATGGTCTTTCCTTCTGACAAAGGAGTGGTAATTGCGCTGGCATCTGGATTCGTCAGACTGATAATATCAGAGATGGAGCTATAAATATTTGCCGTTGCTTGATTCACCGTACTAATATTGGTTTCTATGCTCGAAAAGCCATCCAAAAGTCCCTGCAAATAATCCGTATCAATAATCGCATCTGCTGCTGTCTCTGAAACTGTTGATTTAAATTGTTCGATGGTCTTATCGTATTGAGCAGAAAGAACGGCTAAAGCATTAGAAAAATTCGTCAATAAGGGAACCTGATGATTGCTAATCTTGGAATCAATTGCTCCCTTAACATCTCCTTTGAGACTTTCCGAACTTACCAAATTCACAAAAGAGGTCTTAGCTGTCTCAAGCTGAGTTGTAATCGAGGTTTGTGAGTTAGACAATGCTGTCTTCTGGTTATGAACCTCTTTAATATATCCATTATAATGGTCCAGACACTATCGGGAATCATTCTCTTTCCATTATACCACAGTTTCAATAGCCGAGAACTAGAAAATCGCTTCAATACAATGAAGCGATTTTCTAGTTCTATTAAGAATCATAAAACTGATTCTATGCGATAGAATACCCACCTACACTACCTTTTTATTTGACAATTTCCTTTCTTGGAATAGTCAATTCTGATTCCCAGCCATGATAAATTTCCAAAAAGCGAGATTCTTCCTCATCTCTATATCCCTCAAAAATTATTTTATCTATATTTTCATGCTGGAAAAAAATTGTTGAATCTGGTTGTAAGCCTTGGGGATAAAGAACTCCCATATAATCCGTAAATACTTGTTTTCCAGTATCAGGATCATCAAAAATAACTCCACGACCAACAATAACTAATTTCTGGGTTCCTTCTTCCAAATAAACAATACTACCTAACGGTAATAATTCTTTTGATTTACTCATTTTCTAATAACTCCTTATGTTTTTTTAAATATTTTTTCCCATACCATTCCTCTACAGTCTTACCTTCCCACTGACGATATTCTTCTGGGTATTTCCATTTGTAATAGGCTTGGAGAAAATATGGTAAACCTATAAAAACAATTATTGCAATCACCATAATATTAGCAAAGACCCATAGAAGTAAAAAACCAAATGCTTTCATGGAATTTGAAATATCTACAGTAAAGCTTCCGAAAATATATTTTATAACAATACCAATCCCTAAAATCCCCATGCCGTAAATAGAAATCATTTTAGCAATCTTATCACGAAAAGTCACTTGTCTATCCTCATCATACATAAGCTTTCTTAATCCTGTTAACTCCATACTAAACATCATGTAAGTGAAGATCATTATTACTCCATATATAACAATAATTTCCCAAAATGCCAAATTTGCTAATAGAATGTCAATAACTATCAGATCTATTTCTAATAAAAACCAAAGCATAAATGTAAAAGCATGAAACTGATAGCGATAAGGCAAAAGATAAGTTCGTTTAATAAATTTCCCAATCACTACGAATAGTAGCCAAAGTATAAGAAAAATCAAAAAAACATTTACCGTCAACGACACGTGCTCCGCTATCGGAAGAGTCAAAGTCTCACTATCATGAAATTCCATAGATACAACAAGCAACATAAAGTTAAATCCAACAGGAAAAATTAGACCTAAAATAAAACTTCGAATTCGAAACCAAAGCGATGCCTGGCCTTTCTTAAAATATTTACCAATTTTATCATGTTGATCCTGTTGTAACTTTCGGAATCCATCATCTTCTAGATTAAGACTTTCTTCAAAACTTGCGTTAAAAATAGATCTTTTCTTCATACTTTTCACCCAAATCCTAGTGCCTTACCTATTCCACCTATTCCGTTGGAAACTGCATTCGCAACTCCTTTGATTCCATTTCCAACCTTGTTAACAATATTTTTGGTTCCTTTTACTGGGTCATCAAAGAATTTAGGTTCAAGCCACTTAATTCCTTGAATAGCTGCTCCAGCAAGGAATCCGACCCCTGCTCCAACGGGACCACCTATCGCACCTCCAATAGTAGCACCCTCCAACGGACCAACACTGGCAACAGCATCAAGAGCACCTCGGCCAACTGCTTTACCCAAATCACCCGATTTAGAATACTCATTAATACCACTAGAAATAGCAGTGAAGCCCAGATCTGCGAATGTTGCAACAGTTCCTAATTTCCCTATAAACTTTATACCTTTGCCCAAAAACTTAGCATCACCAACAAAATTTCTACCAGTTTTAATTGCTTCTTCTAAAGATTTGAAGTTAGAAACTTTCTGCAAGCCCCATTTAGCAAATGATTTTAAAGGACTAGCTGCCTTTTGCAACCAATCATATCCTGTACCCATCGCTTTTCCCAATTTGCCACCAAATTTACCCAACGACTCGTACTTTGCCATTCCATCCAGAATCTTTGAGACAAACTTATAGGCTTTAGGACCTTTCTTTTCTAGCGCGTCTAAAATCTCCCAAATACCATCCGACTTAAGGAGTGCCTTAGTTAATCTTGCAGGAGTAAGCCCTAGAATTTGTGTAATGCGCTTCACTTCATCCCTACCCATAAAGGCTACAAAGCGGTCATATTCATTCCACCTCTTCCATTTCCCCAAATCTTTATTAATCGTCTTAGAAACCAATCCTAACAGTTCTACTGGTGTTGAGCCATTTGCTTTGGAGGAAATTTTCTTAACTGCCTTTAAGAAATCTTGGCTAGTATAGAACGCCTTGGCTTCTGCATCAGTAAATGAAAGACCCGCCATAGTAGAAAGACTTGCTAAAGTTTGAGTTTGCGACTGCAGTACCTTACTATATTCATCTCCCCGCTTCCAACCATTGAAGCTGGCCATATTGGTTTTAGTATCAGTCAAAATGGTCTTTCCTTCTGACAAAGGAGTGGTAATTGCGCTGGCATCTGGATTCGTCAGACTGAGAATATCAGAGATGGAACTATAAATATTTGCCGTTGCTTGATTTACCGTACTAATATTGGTCTCTATACTCGAAAAGCCATCTAAAAGCCCTTGTAAATAATCCGTATCAATAATTGCATCTGCCGCTGTCTCTGAAACTGTTGATTTAAACTGGTCAATAGTCTTATCATATTGAGCAGAGAGCACCGCTAAAGCATTAGAAAAATTCGTCAATAAGGGAACCTGATGATTACTAATCTTGGCATCAATAGCTTCCTTGACATCTCCTTTGAGGCTTTCCGAACTTACCAAATTCACAAAAGAGGTCTTAGCTGTCTCAAGCTGAGTTGTAATCGAGGTTTGTGAGTTAGACAATGCCGTCTTCTGGTTATGAACCTCTGTCATATCTATTTTCATCTATCTTCTCCTTCAATACTATGTGTCATGGAAAAAATCCTCTGTCGAAAATAATCCCTACGATACTGCTGATCTACATAAGATTGATCCAAATTATCACTGTAACCTTCTTGGATAACCTGAGAAATCAAATAGCTTGGGATAAACAAAGGTTCAATATCTGGCCTCATACCATAGGGATAGATGCTAGCTAGATAATCTATGTATTCCCGATCATCTGGTTCAGAGATTAACCTACGCCCCGTAACCATCGCCATAAGGGGAACTTTAGCTTTCTCCATCTCGGATACCAATTCCTCTGGAAGCAACTCACGATCTAACTCTACCAAACTGCCCAAGGGGAGGATTGGAGCCAACAGTAAATCAGTGCAAGATAACCAAATTCTAAAGTCTTTCATAGACAAAACGAGCTCCGAGCCTAAATAAGCCAGAGTTGCTTTTTCTCTTTCCCAATCAAACTCCATCGTAACAGATGTGCCAAGCAAGCTACTGTAGCTATAAAAGGACTCTTTCTTGACAATTGCTAACTGAAGCCTACGAAATGCATCTCCTTGACTAATTAAGGATTGACCCACTTGCTCCAAAATGGCTCTCTCACCCTCATCAATTCCTAATTGAAGTAAGGAATTTTGATAAAGGTCACTTATCTCATTCATCTATCTCGTTCCTTTCTGCTAACTTACCTATTTAGCATTTGCTTGATTTTGGTCATCAGTCACTTTATTTTCAGCTGCTTGATTCATACGAGTTACATCCGTTGTCGTGAAAGTCTTGAGACTGCTAATCGCTGTATTAAATGACTTAATCTCGTCATTAAAAGATGTAAAAGGAGTCATTGTTGTTGCTGAAAAAGTTAACTCTGCCATATCTGAAATGCCAGAGATGCTTGTACTAACTGAATTGGTCAGTCCGGTCCAAACACCATAATCCGTTCCTGTATTTGCCATTTATCTTTCCATCCTCTATTCTGAACTAGCTGAATTTGCCAAAGACTGATAATTAAGCATGTTATTATAGGCCGTATCTGCTGCTGTCTGTAAGCTGGCCGACTCTGCTTGAAGCTCCCCAATCTTAGCATCTATACTACTCAAATTTGTGTCGTGACTCGTTTTATTAGTTGTAGCAGCAGTATTAGCAGAATCGTACTTCTCTGCATATTTATTCTTCCGATCCCCTTTAAAACTGGATTCATCTTCCCCTTTTATTTTCGTTAAGGCATCTATAATACCTGTCTGAAAATTATTTATCTGAGTGGATAAGTCCGATTTGGCAGTTTCTAAGCGAGAAATCTTTGCATCTACGGCAGCTTTTTGAGAAATTGCATCATCATGATTTTGAGATTCTTGATTAGCTAATCCTTGGTAATAAGATGCATCTGACATTTCCATTCTCCTATTTCTAAATTCTGACTAAAATAAAGAGAGATAGGAAGCAATCCCATCCCTCCATTCCAGAGTTTTTTTATCCTTTGAAACCAAAGCTATTTGCATCCGCTGTATCACGTTCTGATACAGTATTAGCATAACTAACCAATTGTTGATTGATAGAGCTCAACAATTCTTGGAATTTAACCACATCACCATGCAATTGTTGATATTGTTCAAGATAAGATTGGAAGGCACTACCTTTCCAGTGAGCTTGCATTTCACCGTTAGCAGTATTTACTGTCTGAATAGCTGCTTCGATTTGATCGCGAGCATTAGAATAAACTGCAGCTTGTGAGGTGAGCTGTTCTGGGGATAATGAAATTTCTGCCATAATTGGACTCCTTATTTATAATTTAATTGTTCTTAATAGAACATCTTATGTTAACGATTTTAACTTTTTTGTTAATGATTGTCAAGTATTTTACAATAGATTTTTATTATGTGCTTATATAAATAAAGGCTATATTCTATTTTTGAACACTTCTTATTACTTATATAGTTTTCTAAAAACTTGATGATAGCGTTTTAATATAGTATAATAAAAGTCTGAAATTCATTTTAACAAAGGAGATATTATGTCTAAATCATCCCTTCAAAAAACGGTTGTACTTTTGAGCGCAGCGGCTCTTGCAGCAGCTGTAAATGCTGTTCAAGCTGATGAGAATACTCCAGCAGTCACTACTAATCCTGCTCCAGTAGAAAGCAACGCAGCGGAAGCAAAACCAACGACTGCTGCAAGTCCTACTGAAGCTACTGCGACACCAGAGAGCACGGAGCCTAGCTCTGCTATTTCTCCAGAAAATGCCAGTGGGAACGCTGATGCTCTGATAGCTATGGCTCGCAATGTCGCAGCTACTGAGGATACTAAACCCGTGGAGGGACAGACTGTCGATATTCGTATCTTGGCAACGACCGACCTCCATACCAACTTGGTCAACTACGACTACTATCAGGACAAGCCAGTAGAGACCTTGGGACTGGCTAAAACAGCCGTTCTGATCGAGAAGGCCAAGAAAGAAAATCCAAACGTCCTCTTGGTCGACAATGGCGATACCATTCAAGGAACGCCGCTTGGAACCTATAAGGCCATTGTGGATCCTGTGGAGAAGGGCGAGCAGCATCCTATGTACGCTGCTCTGCAAGCTCTGGGCTTTGAAGCTGGTACGCTAGGGAACCATGAGTTCAACTACGGTTTGGACTATCTGAACCGTGTGATTGAGACAGCAGGCATGCCTCTTGTCAATGCCAATGTGCTGGATCCAGCGACTGGTAAATTCATCTATCAGCCTTACAAAATCATCGAAAAGACCTTTACGGATACTCAGGGCCGCTTGACGACTGTCAAGATTGGTGTGACCGGAATTGTACCGCCGCAGATTCTCAACTGGGATAAGGCAAACCTAGAAGGAAAAGTGGTCGTTCGCGATTCTGTTGAAGCTATTCGAGATATTATTCCTGAGATGCGCAAGGCCGGTGCAGACATCACTTTGGTACTTTCTCACTCTGGTATCGGAGACGACAAGTATGAAAAAGGCGAGGAAAATGAAGGTTATCAAATCGCCAGCCTGCCAGGTGTGGATGCTGTCGTAACGGGCCACTCCCACGCAGAATTTCCAAGCGGAAACGGAACTGGTTTCTACGAAAAATATCCTGGCGTAGACGGTGTCAACGGTAAAATCAATGGCACTCCAGTAACCATGGCTGGTAAATACGGCGACCATCTGGGCGTCATCGACCTCAAGCTCAACTATACCGACGGCAAATGGAAAGTCACTGACAGCAAAGGCTCCATCCGCAAGGTAGATACCAAGTCTAATGTAGCAGATCAGCGCGTCGTTGACATTGCCAAAGAATCCCACCAAGGAACTATCAACTATGTCCGCCAGCAAGTCGGCACCACGACTGCACCGATTACCAGCTACTTCGCTCTGGTCAAAGACGATTCATCTGTGCAAATCGTCAACAATGCCCAGCTTTGGTATGCTAAGCAAGAGCTGGCTGGCACGCCTGAAGCTAACCTTCCTATTCTGTCTGCAGCAGCGCCTTTCAAGGCAGGAACTCGTGGGGATGCAACGGCTTACACAGACATTCCAGCTGGTCCTATTGCCATCAAGAACGTAGCAGACCTCTATCTCTACGACAATGTAACTGCTATCCTCAAGGTCAACGGTGCCCAGCTCAAAGAATGGTTGGAAATGTCAGCTGGCCAATTCAACACCATTGACCCAAATAATAGCCAACCGCAAAATCTGGTCAATACTGACTACCGGACTTATAACTTTGATGTTATTGACGGTGTTACCTATGAGTTTGATATTACCCAGCCTAACAAATACGACCGCGAAGGCAAACTGGCCAACCCAAATGCCAGCCGGGTCCGTAACCTGAAATACCAAGGCAAAGAGATTGACCCCAATCAGGAATTTATCGTCGTGACCAACAACTACCGGTCTAACGGCAACTTCCCTGGTGTTCGAGAAGCCAGCCTCAACCGTCTGCTCAATCTGGAAAACCGCCAAGCTATCATTAACTATATCTTGGCTGTCAAAAATATCAATCCAAGTGCAGATCAGAACTGGCATTTCGCTGATACCATCAAGGGACTGGACCTGCGCTTCCTGACAGCTGATAAGGCCAAGAACTTGATTGGTACTGACGGAGACATCGTCTATCTAGCGGCATCTGCCCAAGAAGGATTCGGCGAATACAAATTCGTCTACGTCGCGCCGAAAACAGAAGCGGTGCCTATCGAGCAGCCAAGCCGTCCAACTATCGCAGTCGAAGCAGCCAACCTGCAGCATAGTAAAGTAGACTTCCCTGTCTTGACTGCTGTTGACCCTAGCACAAACAAGCAAACGTCTCACAGACAGGCAGGAGCAGAAAGCCTCCCAGCAACCGGAGAAAAAACATCCTCACTTGGACTCTTGGGACTTGCCATGACCGGACTTGCAGGAATCTTCACCTTCAAAAAACGGAAAAGACAATAATGATTAAAAAATCAGCAGCCAAAATAGCTGCTGATTTTACTTTTTAAAGACTGTCATTGCTCAATTCCAGCAAAACACTGATTGCAGTCAAGGTATAAAGCGGAGCGGTTTCAGCCCGCAGGATACGTGGACCTAGACCAGCGGAGATAGCCCCTGCTTGGCCAAAGGCATCTATTTCATCTGGCGATAGACCTCCCTCTGGTCCGAAGATAAAGAGAACTTTTGCTCCAGTTGCCAAGCCCGACAGAGCTCGGACTAGAGCTGCAGATTCTCCCTCTTTGGCCGATTCTTCATAGGCCACAATGATGCGATCAAAATCTGCTAAGGCCGCTAGAAAATCTGCCTTTTTATCAAAGAGCCGAATCTCAGGAATCAGATTGCGCTTGCTCTGCTCAGCTGCTCCCTGAGCAATTTTCTCTAGCTTTTCACTCTTTTTAGCCAGTTTTTTGCCATCCCACTTGGCCACCGACCAGTCCGCTGGGAAAGCCCAAATAGCAAACGCCCCCAGCTCTGTTGCCTTCTGAGTGATAAACTCTAACTTATCACCCTTTGGAAAGCCTGAAGCAATGGTCACTTGGATCGGCAGCTCGGTATTGTCTGCCAGCTCCTCCAAGATTTCCAAGCTCTGCTGACTGGGATCCAATACCTGAGCCAGCCATTTCACACCGTCATCAAAAACCAGCGTGATTTGGTCGCCCTCTTTGAGTCGCATGACCGAAAACATGTGTTTGGCTGTGTCCTTATCCGTGACCACCAAAGGAGACTGAGGGTTTCCTTTTATAAAATACTGCTGCATCTAACCACCTATCACGCCTGAAATGTCCTGCGTTTTCTTGAAGACACAGGCATTCCATTCGCCCTGAATCATATGCGTTTCTAGGAAAAATCCTGCTGCTTCTGCTGACTCGCGCACCATTTCCCATTTTTCAGAAATAATCCCACTCATAATCAGATAACCCTCATCTTTGACCAGACGATAAGCATCCTCAGTCAAATGGATGAGAATATCAGCTAGGATATTGGCAACGATAACATCTGCTTCGATTTCTACACCTCGGAGAAGATCACCTGGCGCCACATGAATGTTCTCCATACCTGGATTGAGCTCAATATTTTCCTGTGCCACGCGCACCGCCACCTCGTCTAAGTCATAAGCGTAGATGTCCTTAGCGCCTAAGAGAGAGCTGGAAATGGAGAGGACGCCACTGCCTGTGCCTACATCCAGCACCGTTTCTCCGCCCCGCAAGACCTGCTCCAGCGCAAAAAGGCTCATCTTGGTCGTCGGATGAGTGCCTGTACCAAAGGCCATACCAGGATCCAGCTTGATAATCTTCTCACTAGCTGTCGCCTCATAGTCCGTCCATGACGGCACAATGGTCAAGTCATGCGTGATACGAGCCGGCTCAAAGTATTTCTTCCAGTTGTCCGCCCAGTCTTCCTCAGCCAGTTCCTGCCGAGTCAGCTGAATATCTCCCGTCTCCAATCCAAAGCCATCCAGCTCAGCCAGACGCTCATTGGCCTGGGCCGCAATGGCCTCTATATCCACCGAATCCGGATAATAACCAGTAATCCGGACCCGATCGCTCTGCTCAACTTCTGGAAAAAGCTCACCGTACTGGTCAACCTGCCCCAGATAATCTGCGCTATCATCGATAGCCACACCCTGACTGCCCAGCTCAATCAGAATATTAGAGGCTGCTTCCTCCGCCTCACGCTTCACTTCAATCGTTAATTCCTGCCAAGTGTCCATCATTAAAATACCAAGCCCGTAAAACACAAAGCCAAAATAGGAAATTCTCTGACAAGTCTTATGTCTAAGATAACCTTATCTTTTTGCCACTGTGTTTAGGGCGGGTTCAGTTTAGAAATTTAACTGAACAATCCTTTCTTTGTTTAATTCATTGTCTTCGTCATATAGACCATATCCATGCCCTCTTTTTCGGGCTCCGTATGGGTCTGACGGTATCCATTTTTCTCATAAAAAGCGACCATACCTTTATCCTGGAAAACCGTACACAAATCCCATTGCGTAATGGTGGAGAATGCCTCCTCAATCAGACCAAGCCCCTCAGAACCATATCCTTTATTCTGGTGCTCTGGCAAAATCGCTACTGTCCCAATCCAGCCTGCTGTCTGTTCGTCATTTGTATTCAATCGAATAAAGCCCAGAATCTTCTCGTCGTCTTTGACAAAATAATAAAAACTATTGGGTCGCTCAACCAGCTTCCAGCGAATCCGCTCTCGCTCCTCCAGATAGGGGTCGTATTGATCCTGATATTTCTCATAAACGGCCTTAAAACTCGCTCGCTGAATGGCAATAATGGTCTCTAAATCCTCAGCTCCCGCCCGCTCAATATGAATCATGCTTGCACCTCCAAATAATCTCTCAACCTGCTCTGCAGCTGCGGAATAACCTTGGCAGCTGCTAAAAACTGGCTCACATCCATCATCTGATAAGCCTGGCCCTCATCACCAAAGACGATACTGGCAAAATCTTCCTGAGTGATGGTTCCCACCATAAAAATAGAAGTTTCGTCTGGATCAAGCATTCCTTGATATTCCTTGGCCCAGACAATAGCCGTTTCTTCAAGCTTCAAACCAAGTTCTTCAAAAACCTCTCTTTGGACGCATTCAAAAGGTGTCTCCTCGCCCTCGCGGCCACCGCCCGGCAGCTCCCACATATTGGGCCAAGGAATGGTTGAAATATCATCTCGTAAGATAGTCAGTAGCTTATCATCACGGAGCAAGGCAATCTTGCAGCCAGAAAACTCCATCTGTTTGTGCAGCAAATCTAGTCCTTCTTCATCTGTCATCAGCACCTCCTAATACCTCGGATAGGGATAAAAGTTCGTCTCAGTCAACTCAGCTCTGCCATTTTCAAAAGCCTCAGCATTCCAAGCCATCTCAAACTCTGCCGCCTCTGGATCTGCTAAGAAGTCCATGAGTGCATCGAGACCAGACTCAGCCGTTTGGGTTAGGAAATCCACGAAATAAGCCAGAAACTCCAGTGACAGCCCCTTCTTCGGCTCATAGGGCAGGGCAGCCAGATAGTTCTCTGCCTCAAAACGAGACTTGGTCGGATTGTAGAAAAGTACGGCTTCCTCAAAGTAAATATCCTCAGCCGAGACATTGCCCTCAGCATCAACCGTCTCAATACCGCCTGGATTTTGAACCTCAAGGAGAAAGGCAAGCTCGACTGCGTGATTCTTCTTGTCCCAGTTTATCTCATAGTCAAAAGGAAAGCTCTTCCCCATTTCCTCGTCCAATATCTCCAAAAAACCGTACTTAGCCATGATTTCCTCTTTTCATTGTGATAAAATATTACTATCTACAATAGTAACACAAAAAGCCAAGAAAAACACCTGCAGAAAGGAAATCTTATGCCAGAAAACCTCGCCCTGCGCTTGCGGCCGACCGATATTGATCAGATTATCGGCCAGCAACATCTGGTCGGATCCGGGAAAATCATCCGTCGCATGGTTGAAGCCAACCGCCTGTCCTCGATGATTCTCTACGGGCCACCCGGCATTGGCAAAACCTCTATCGCCTCGGCTATCGCCGGCACAACTAAATATGCTTTCCGGACCTTTAATGCCACCGTAGATAGCAAGAAGCGCCTGCAAGAAATCGCCGAGGAAGCTAAATTTTCCGGCGGACTGGTGCTCCTACTTGACGAGATTCACCGTTTGGACAAGACCAAGCAAGACTTTCTTCTACCGCTATTAGAAAGCGGTCTAGTCATCATGATTGGAGCGACGACAGAAAATCCTTTCTTTTCTGTCACTCCTGCTATCCGAAGTCGGGTTCAGATATTTGAGCTAGAGCCCCTCAGCAACGACGACATCCGGACAGCCATTCAGCTAGCCTTGACGGATAAGGAGCGAGGATTTGATTTTCCAGTGGAGCTAGACAAAGAAGCTCTGGATTTCATTGCCATCTCTACCAACGGAGACCTGCGCTCTGCTTATAATTCACTGGATTTAGCCGTACTCTCTACCCCAGAAGATGACAAGGGCATCCGCCATATCACACTTGATGTCATGGAAAACAGCCTGCAAAAGAGCTATATCACCATGGATAAGGACGGGGACGGCCATTACGATGTCCTCTCTGCCCTACAGAAGTCCATCCGTGGCTCTGATGTCAATGCCAGCCTCCACTACGCAGCTCGCCTCGTTGAGGCAGGAGATCTCCCTAGCCTAGCTAGACGCTTGACCGTTATCGCTTACGAGGATATCGGCCTGGCAAATCCAGACGCCCAAGTCCATACCGTTACAGCTCTGGAAGCGGCGCAACGGATCGGTTTTCCTGAAGCCCGCATCCTTATTGCCAATATTGTCATCGATCTAGCTCTATCGCCCAAGTCCAACTCAGCCTATCTGGCCATGGACAAGGCCCTATCAGACCTAAGAAAGAATGGAAACCTGCCTATTCCCCGCCACTTACGAGACGGCCACTATACTGGCAGCAAGGAACTGGGCAACGCACAGGACTATCTCTACCCTCACTCCTATCCTGGCAATTGGGTCAAGCAGGACTATCTGCCCGACAAGATAAAAGATGCCAATTACTTCACGCCTAATGAGAATGGCAAATACGAGCGAGCCCTTGGGATGACTAAGGATAAGATTGACGACTTAAAAAAATGATGACATCGTTTGCAAAAAATCACATTTTTCTCTTGAATTTTTCAAAATTTATGGTATTATAATTATAGAAACGCTGTGGTGTACGACTTCACACTTAAGTGTTGACCGACTATTTTTTGTATTATTAGGGAAACAAAAGACTTCTAACAGCATGCAAGCCGTGTCACGCGGAAGCAGCTTCAGTTAGAGCGAGTTGCCCACCTGCTTAATTGCGCGGGTTCAATACAAATCGTGAAGGTCCGGCACCAATACAGCTTTTTCTATTGCCTCCTTAGCTCAGCTGGCAGAGCAGCGGACTCTTAATCCGTGGGTCGCAGGTTCGATCCCTGCAGGGGGCATTTTTTAGTGCCGAAAAAGCCTTATTTATAGGGCTTTTTTCATTTTTGTTCAAAATTTGTTCAAAGAATACTATGATACTTGTAGAAGACTTCTAATCAGGTTGTATTCCTTATCTTTCTTTTCTTTAAGTAGGTGTCCATAAGTTTCGGTTACCTGCTTGATGTCCTTATGTCCCAGAACAGTAGCTACTACCCAAATGTCAACACCTTTAGCTAATAGAATACTTGCGTAAGTGTGGCGAAGACCTGTAGCCGTCAGATTGTACGGCTTTATTTGCTGCTTCTTTAACACCAACCGCAAATACTTATTTACACCTGTATTGGTTGGAACACCATAAACCACATCATAGAACAGAAAGTTTTTCTCATTCTTTATTCCATGGTGAAATAGCGTCCTAGCTTGCTCATACTGAAGTTTTTTCAATACAGTAATAGTTTCATCATCAATCGGAACATGGCGGACAGAGGTTTCTGTTTTGGGTGGTTTCCATTGATAAGTGACACTGTCATAACGTCTGTAGGTATGAATAGTCTTGTCTTCCCAGTCAATGCAATCCCAAGTCAGACCAACGGCTTCACCAAAGCGCAAGCCTGTTTTTGCCTCTATAAAGAGCAAGTACGGTGTCACGGATCTCTGATAGTCCATGCGTCCTTTCAATTCAGACAGAAGTTTGTAATAATCAGCTATATTACTGATATACTTTTCATGTGCTGCTTTACTAGCACGCTTACCAGTGATAATAGCCCCCTCTGTAAAGTCCGTTATATCCAAATGATCCCGTTGGGCAAATTGGATAACTTTCCGCACTTCAGCATTCAGTCTTCTTACGGTGTCTTTGGTCACTCGTTCAGCGTATTTATTGAGTTCACGCTGATACTGGCTGAACTTTATCTGAGTGGCAGGTAAATCCCCAAACATCTGTAATAGCAAATCCCCGCGCCTCTGGTGTTTGGATAAGGTCGCTTCACTCTTATCTAAAGGACGAACACTAACATCAAGCCATTCTTGCCACAGCTCATAGAGTGAAGCAGATGAATTAACGGTTAGATGATTAGAAGCCTTTAGCTCTATTTGCATAGCCTCAAGTTCAGCTTCTTTTTTAGTAGAAAAGCCACTTGCGGTTGCAAGTAACTTCCCTTTGGTGTCAAAGACACGGTATGACCAAGTTTTATTTTTTCCACGTTGTGAACAGGAAATTGACATAATTGATTACCTCTTTCTAAAAGCGATAATCAAGGTTTTACCAAGATTATTGTACCATAATTTCATAAAAATTTTTCTCAAAGAAATCTTTTGTCTTACTAGCTAAGAAGAGGTAGCGCTCCCCTTGATTGGACGGATATTTGACAAATCCACCATTTGGATTCTGCTCAATATCAATCTTAGAGCGTATAGCAGGTTTATAGAGGACATTTTCAAGTAACCAAGGTCGAGATACTGAAAGCAGCTCTAAAACATCTGAAAGACTTAAATAGCGACCTTTACTACTTTGTTTGATAAGCTCATCATACTCATGCTGGGAGACGATACAGTAGGTATCGGGGAGTTTAATAGTAATATCTGAAATATCAACTTTAATTTCTTCCATCATAACTGGATTTTCCTTTCTCGTTATGAGATAATAGGCAGCAGGATAGGCTACCGCTTATCTCCATCTGCAACATCGCTCTCTTGCTTCTTGGCGGAATCTTTCGGAGTGATGTTGTTTTTTTGATAAAAAATTTGGAAAGCGTCTTCAAGGAAGTCTTTGAAATTGAGCTTGGATAGTTCGCTGCCAAATTTCGTTAACCACAACCGAACATCTGGATTGGGCGTGTAATTGATTTCATATTCTTGGACTAGCCTAATAATGAAATGATTTCGAGCCTGAGTCCCCCAAATCTCTTCTATTTTCTTAAGGAGAGGGAAGAGTCCGCTCCCTTTCATTAAGTAAGAAATAGTTGCTACAAGGTCATTGTTGCGAGAGTTTAGAGAATCTAGAGCTGGGAATCTACCGAGACCTCTGAGTAGATCACTGGTAAATGGAAGATCAGCTCCAGTAT
Organism: Streptococcus sanguinis; assembly: GCF_900475275.1. Taxonomy (NCBI): domain Bacteria; kingdom Bacillati; phylum Bacillota; class Bacilli; order Lactobacillales; family Streptococcaceae; genus Streptococcus; species Streptococcus sanguinis. The sequence continues at coordinate 2,123,140 of NZ_LS483364.1, forward strand.
CGGTATCGTAAAAACAATACTTATCAATCATCTTATTGGCAATGAGCTTACTTAAATCTTGAGGAGTATCAATCGTCAACAATAAAGCAAGAATCTGATTGCTATATGTCCCTTTATAAGAAACTTCCATACGAAGCCAAGAATCACAATATCTGGTCAAGTGCTTATAGCGGGCTTGGTGGTTATCTAATTGCTCCTGATATTTGTTGTAAATACGCAATAAAGCATTAACGTTCTTTTTCTTACTACCGATATAAATGGTTTGCGCTTGACCATTTACTTCTTGAGCGCTAACCTTTGACAGATTCTTATGCGCCTTATGATTAGTAATAATGTACCGTTTATCTTTCAGACCTTGGTAAAGATCATTCACAGACATCGAGTAGTTAAAGTAATCAACAGCGAGGTCAATGCGCGAAAGGCGTAACTCATAATAATCATCGTCCAGCAGCTGTGCAATATTATGAACATCAACAGCCTCACTATAGTGATCTTGATAGGTAGCTTTATAGTGAGACAAGGCTGAAGCAGAAAATTTTATGACAATCCCCATAGTAAAGTTGATTTTATGCCACGCAATCGCAAAGTAATAAGGAAAGCGCTGAAAGGTAAAACCGTCTGTATATCCTGCCGGTGGTCTTTCCAGTGGGAGATAATCTCCAAATAAAACGGGTAAAGATAGTTTTTCCGCTACCGCTTCAGCGAGTGATAACGCAATTTGATACCAATTATCTGGGTACTCTCCTACAGTATCTTCTGTAGGTTTGATAACAAACGTTACCTCATCTACACTTGTCATAATGACTGGGTTGTGTTCGCTGTTATTATCAAGATAAGTTTCAATTTCGTTTTTACATGCCATGTTTTAATCCTTTCTATCCGCCTAAAAGAAGTTAATGCGGCGGGCTTCTTATGCTTCTATTCTCCTACAGTAGCAAGGGAAAAGCACCCTAAATTAAATGTTGTCAGAAAAACTTGATTTAACAGTATTTTAACTGTAGAATAAGTTTTTCCCTAAAGTGGAATATGTAAAATTTAAAATATAACAGGGAGTGGAACGGGGGTCTTTACAGTACCCCCATCTAGGCTACTTGGTCGAGGTTCGACGTTCGCTAGGCTTCGCCCGCTCCGTCTTCCTCGCCAAGCAGCGCCTGCAAAGAGTAGTACTTTGCCGTTCGTCGGACAGCCTGTAATATAGCTTGTTCAGCTTTAGCTACGTTATACTTAGGACAGACAATCTGCTCTGTGCCTCGCCCGTCGATGGTCACATATCCTATACCTCGTGGATTTTGGACTGTAACCTCTTCCTTATCATCAGGAAAGACCATATTTAAGACTTCTTTGCTTATTTTCCCAAGTACAATCTTGCTACCAATATTGTCCCGAGATTTACCAAAATATTCTGTATCAGGTCTTTGCTGAGATATCCAAACAAAAATATTAAATGAGCGTCCTAGCATTAGTAACTGAGAAAGTTGATGAATCCGTTCATCACGCTCTTTTTTGGTTAAGCTAGTAAAGTAAGCAGCCATTTCGTCCTGAAAGAGCACAATCGGGATACGCAACTGATCAACTCCTAATTGCCTATTAGAAAGTAGCTGCATACCTAAATCAAACCATCTCCCTACCTCTCGGTATCGAAAACAAAAGTCTTCATCTTTCAAAAATTCAAAGTCAATGTCGCTTTTATAGTCAGAGATGACGCAGCATGTGTTAAAATGCTTTGAAATTTTAGCCAACAACAACTTACTTGCATAAGTCTTTCCCGACCCAGACGTACCGAAGCAAGCCAAGTGTGGTGGAGAAATCAACGGCAAAGGGACAGGGGAATGAATCCCCAAATCCAAAGCCTTTTTGCTGAGAAATGCCTCAATCCCGTCGGAGTGCCGTCTTTTCCTAGAAATCATCGTCAACAGCCTCCTTCTCAACAGGAAGTGTGACAGGCTGAAATTGTAGCTGATTTTCCAATGAAAGCACGCTCTCATTATCAAATCCAAAGATAACCCGAATGACAAGGAACTCTACACCTAATGCGTCAGGCATTTCAGTTACGGAATGCACCTTAAAAGTATACCCACTTGGAAAGATACTCAACCCGTTACGAGACAACTGTTCGTTTAAATGCAGTGCGACCAATCTCTCCATATACTCTTTACGAATAGGGTTGTCGTTAGATTCTATGAGAGCATAAAGTTCAATAGCAACTGCACGCTTATCTCTCGTAATTGTAATTTGGCGATATCCCCAATAGTTGAGGTCTGGTAAAGTTGTGTGCTGTCCGAGCTCGCGAACTAAACTGCTAAAGCAAGCTCCGAGTGCTCCTCCATCATAGATGAAAGGTTGAGCACGAGGAAATAGCTTTGAGAAGTCCCCTTCAGCAGCTATTGCGGCAAGTATTACCGCTACAGCTACAAATGGGAATAAGTAGTTGGCGATAATTGCCAGTAATACAAGCCCAGTAATACCCAAGGCACTAAGAATTACTTTTGCTTTTAAGGAAAGCTGTAAAAATTTTTTAACCATTTTATTCTCCTTTTTGTTAAAAAGTACAGAGGGGGGATCGAAGAGACTCCCCTCTGTAGAACCATTAAGCGGTGATGACTGCAGCGCCTGCTTTTACAGACAAGGCGGCACGATTTCCGCTCATGTATGAAGTGATTGTGACATTGGTCAGGGTCAATTCCACTTGCTCATCAATCGATGATAGGTAATCCTCAACACTTGCACCAAGCACCTTCACACGTACTAACTGAAATTTACCGTCGGAACGGTAACCGATGTCTAAGGCAACTCCCTCGATACTATTGTTGTCATAGTTCTTCAAGGTGCTTGCTCCTAGTAATAGGACGCCTCTCAAGATTAGTTCAGCAACTTTCACGGCTCTTACCTCCTTTCTAGGACTTCTCTCTATCGTGTCATTGATAGAGGGGTATGAGGACATTTATTGAGCTCAACCTCATGCTTCTATTGTAGCTTTTAGCAAGAACTTAATCACCCTATTCTGTGACAAGGCGTGTTTATGGGGTTCTTTTGCCTTATTTTGTTTTACCCTAAATATTTTTTAGAGTATTGATTTCTTCAAAGAAATCTAGTAAGATGATTAGCAAAAACAGGAGGCAACTTGTATGAAATTAGATATTTCTGATAAGACGTTTTTAGCAATGATTACTGCCAATATGGTGGGACGACTAGAAGACTACCAGACCCAGTATGAAAAGGATACTTGGGATAATCGTAAAAAAATTTTAAGTGGACTATCGTATATAGGTGTAGATACTATAGATAATCTATTGATGGGAAAAAAGGTTTCAAATGATACCTACGAGGCGATATTCCAGAACAAGCAGCTAGAGGAATTGGCTAGGACACTTTCTGAAGAAATTACTGCTGAAAATCCTCACACATTGAAAGAAGTTACAGACTTAATTGAAAATTTAGAAAAACGAGCGTTATTAGATAATGTTAGAGAGATTGAAGTGGATTTCTTAGAAGTAGCGTTAACAAAGCTAAGAAAAGGAGATAAGCGCCGCCTCACAAGAAATGAATTACTCCTAATCTATTTATCACAGGAAGCTAATAAACTATCTGAAGATGAAAATATTGATTTCTTTAGACTGCTTTCCAATCAAGATATGCTGAAAAACATTATGACTTATTTACCGCTACTAGAAACAATATTCCAGTCAGAAGAAGCATTAGAAATTTTTTGCAACGTAGCAGATAGATTGGAACAATTTAGACTTATTCATGAAGCAGAAAAATGGGAAACAATCGACGAAGAGGCGCATAAGATTTCCCAACAATTTGGTATAAATCTATAAAACAAAAAGACAAGCTATTTTATTTTAGCTTGTCTTTTCTATTTTAGGGATTGCAGCAGTATCCTCACGCCTTTTATGAACAATTCCTTTTGCGCCGCTGGTAATTCTTCGATTTCTTCCATCAACTCATAAAGCTCAGGATTTCTGGAATCCGAGGGTGGGAAATTAAAAAATGCGGCAGGGCTGGCATCTAGCGCCTCTATCAATTTATCGATAGTATCTAAGCGAGCATTGAGACGCTTGTTCTCTAGCTTATAAAGGTGGCTGAGGCTGACCGTTTGGCTAAACTCTTAGTAGAGAAGGCTGTAGAGCTTCCTAAGTTGCAGACGGCTATCAAGGGGTATTCTGCTAAGCTTGCGGAGTTGAAAGAAACCCTAGCTCAACAGCTAGCTGACCTTAAACCACTAAAAGCCACCTCTGCTAAAGCTACAGCTCGTTACAACAAGGTTAAGGCTGAGTACGACGAGGTTGTTCGTAAGGAAACCTTGGCTCGTCAGAAGGCTGAGATTGAGCGCCGTGGGGGTACTGCCGTTGAGGTACGTGACGAGTCTGGTAAGGTAGTTGAGTATAAGGGGATTTTTCCTCAATCAGCACCTAAGAAACTCTCTACACCTGTTGTCTACCGAGGCTTATCCGTTTACAAGTCAGCTGAAAGCCAACTCCCATCTACAGGAACAGCAGAAAACGCCATGCTTCCTATGATCTGTCTAGCCCTCGCAGGGGTCGGCATGATGGGACTGAAAAAGAAAGAGGAAGAGGAAGAATAAATGAGCGATGAGAAAATTGTAGTTTATCGATTGATTCCGCAAGATGCAGACGGGGGGATCAACATCTCCGCTGAACAAGTTCTAAAAGCACATTATGAACATGCTCTTACCCATGATGGTAGGGTAGTTTTTACAGCAACTTCTTCAAAATTATACGATAAAGCGAAGCAAATTATACTATTACTGCCTCACTCAGATGTCGCTCTAAAAACCGATATTCATAGCTCAGGCAAGTTTTCAAATGATACATTTGATAGTCAATTTTCTGTTCCTGAAAAATTTCAACAAGAAACATTGGAAGACGAAATAGCTAAGGGAGTTGCTTGGTATCAACTTGAAAATACCCAACTTTTAATTAGAAAAGAGTTAAAAAACCAATATATAGTTGAGAATAACGGCAACGATATTAGTGATTATAAGGGAAATTCTCCGTTCTATGCGATACACCGTTAATAGCGTAAAACTCCGCCCATAATGGCGGAGTTTTTATACATGAACTGTTTTACAATCCAAAAATAGATATTATAATAGATTCACAGACAAGTAAAGACGGTGGCTCTTACTTTATGACTGGAGGTGGTGCGATGGACACAAGAACGTCCATACTGTGCTCAAATCTAGTGGAAAGGAGGAGCAAGACTTTTGACAGTTTATGAAGCATTATCTTTGATGATCGGCTTTGCCACTCTCATTGTAATGCTCATGAACAACAAAAAGAAATAGCCGTCCTCACTTTGGTTAGGTCGACGACTATTTCTTAGTTGTTTTCACCAGCCACCGTCTTAAACGGGTCTGTAGGGAGTTGTTGACGCAACTCCTTTTTCCATTTCTATTGTATCATTTTAAAGAATAAATGCAAGCTCCCAACTTATTATTCCTTAATGACCAATTCGGACTTTGCAGTATGCTTGTTCAAAATTTGTTCAAAAATTTAAAATCCCTTCCTACTCAGTAAATGGTAAAACCTTGATTTATCAGCGTTTTTGTTACTTATTTCTACTTATTTTAACGTCTGAGCGACTGCAGGGGGCATAGAAATATAGAGAAAAAGCCTTGATTTAAAAGGCTTTTTTGCTTATTTAATCCCGCTTTTTTTCAGCTCAATCATCTCCTTAAATTCAAAGTAGATTTTCAACAAAAAATCCCCTTCCTTTAGACACAAGAAAGGAGGGGCATCGCATAGAAAAAACTACGAGAGAAGACTGAAGCAAAATATGTTTGACGAAAACCTGATAAAGATGGTTACACACCGAGCATATTCCTAAGGATGTCTTATAATTTTTTTGTTTTAGGAATTAAGAAAGATTATATATATCAAGTTTTGATGTACCTCACGCTTGCACATCAAAGCGGTCTTCCCCGTAGTTCTGAGCAACTAATTTGTTCTAGGAAACATCTTAGTTGCTTTTTATTTTAAAACAACTATATTACGGAACATCACAGTCTTGATTAACAAAAGGATACAAGATAGTGACTGATTGTAAAAAACATTCTTAATTCTGCTTTCTAAAAAGCGACCACTGCTAATTCGGAGTTGGAGTAAAAAATCTCTGTCCCTTAAGGGAACAGAGATGAAATTTATTTCTTCTTCGCACGGAAGACAATGAAGCCTACCAAGCCTACTAGAGCTACCCCAGCAGCAATCATGATCCAGCTAGCATTCTCACCCGCTTTAGGGAGAACTTTCTTGGTTCCAACATTAGAGGCATTTTCTCCGCCAGTACCATTGTCTGATTCGATAATCACAACAGTGCTTCCTGTAGTGCTGCTTGAGCTAGAAGTCGTGCTACTGCTACTTGAGCTAGAGCTAGAGCTAGAACTACTACTGCTGCTCTTAGAGCTATTGTCCGAGCTAGGTTTCGGCGGTTGCGGAACTCCTGGAACTGGTGTATTGGTAATGTTCATACCATCAACAGTAGCTGTATAACCATAAACACGGTCTTCAGTAACTGAGTAGACAATATCTTTTCCATCTTCACCAGTCGCTGGCAAGTCAGTGAACTCATACTTCCACTCACCCTTATCATTCGGACCAACTTCTTTATGAGCAACTTCAGTGCCATTTGCATAGAGACGAACGGTAATCTTGTCTGGACGTTTGCCATCTTTATCGTTGTCATCATTCCAAGTCTTGGTACCTGAAGCGGTAATCAATGCCTTACGGTTGGTAAAGTCTTTGTAAATAATACCAGAACCATAATTTTTGAGCTGAGCGGCATTAACCTGAATCTCTTCATCTGACAGTTGGTAACCTTCTGGTGCCTTGGTTTCCTTAATCAGATAATGCTCCTTAATCAAGTTGCTGAAAGAAGCAATCCCGTTAGCATCACTGGTTGCTTTTTGAACAATTGTCACACCATCTTCATCGTATAATGTGAATTCAGCACCTGCTAGGGCTTTACCAGCTTCGTCTTTTTTAGTCACCTGCACACCGTAGACATCCCCATGTGCATAGCCGTTTGCACGTTGGTAGCGGACAGCAACTGAAGATTTTTGCTCTTCGATATTATCTGCTCGCATGATTGCTTCGTTCGGGAAGACTGTTCCATCAGTCGGAACTGTAGGGAAGTTGACACGATAGCGAACATAGAAGCCTTCATTGGCACCAATATGCCCCATGTTAATGGTAAAGGAACGCTTGTCAGCAGCAAGATTAATCGTATAATTTGCTGTCACATCCTCGCGTTGCTGGCTTAGTCGGTAAGAGTTATCAGCCGGGTCAACAACCCATGAGCCTTTAAGAATTTGGAAGCTGTTGAGATCAATTTCTCCGGTATTAAAGCCCAGAGTATCTGAAATAACAACATTATCCAATTCTTGATTTTGTTGGTTGATATTCAGGCTGTAAGTAATGCTCTTGATATTATCCGCATTATTCCAGCCATATTTTATGAAAGTATAAGGAGTTGCTTGGCCAGGAAGACCTTTGTAGTCAATTTTCCCATACTCAACAATCTTCTTGCCAACGATAAGTTTCAGAGGAATAGAGCCTTTATCTCTGGCTACTGTATGATCAACGCGAGCTAAGAGATGGACTTTCCCTTCAATATGAGAGCGAGTCAGGACATAGTCTGTATAGGTCAGTGTAAGCTGTTTAGAGCTTGCATCAACCACAGCTGTCGCTACGAGATTGCCGTCATCATCTTTGACTTCAAAATCAGCTCCCTCCAAGGCAAATTCAGCAGGAAGTCCAATGGTCGTAGTATCTCCTGGCTGAACCTTGCCATAATTAAAGGCAAAGTTTGCGTCAATTTGGAATTTTTCCCAAGGGGAAAGGTCGTCAGTCAGTTCTTCACCCTTTTGATTGTAAACATTTACTGACGTGATAACATCGTCTACCGTGTTAGCTCTGGCAGATTGACTGCTAGAGAACAGGCTAAAGAGGAGCACAAAGGCTACTGAGAAAAAGCGCGCAATAGTCTGAGATATTCTTTTCATAAATAATCCCTCCGTTTTTTTCCTTTTTTCCTTTTTATCGAACATGTAAAAATATTAAAATTCCTTTACATTTCCAATATACTACATATATTAGACTAGCATACGATTGACTATAAGTCAACTATTTACCTTTACCAGTTCAGCTTTTGTCGACAATGTGTAAACCAGTTTATTTCTCCCAAAACCTTGTCATATAAGAATTGAAAACCGTTTCCTCCGTCATCTTCTTGTATTTTCTTGAAACAAAAATGTAATATTTAGCCACATAATAAATGAACAAATATGAATTATATGATCATAAATATTCATATATATATAAATTTGTTTTTAAAAATAAGCATAATTATTAAGGCTTGCTACATAACTAGTCACAATAAAAAACTGAACAAATCTGCTCAGTTTTCTAATTGATTAATATAAGACAAAGATTATACCTAATTTATAGAAATATATAATCCCGTTATTTCCTACATCATACCGCCCATCATGCCTGGATCCATAGCTGGAGCTGGGCTTGCTGGTTCTGGTTGATTAGCCACAACTGCTTCGGTTGTCAAGATAAGACTGGCAACAGAAGCGGCATTTTGCAAGGCTGAACGAGTCACCTTAACTGGGTCAATGATGCCAGCCTCAATCATGTTAACCCATTCGCCAGTCGCGGCATTAAAGCCTGTACCAACTTCAGAGTTTTTCAGACGGTCAATGACGATTGAACCTTCAAAGCCTGCATTCAGAGCGATTTGACGAACAGGCTCTTCCAAGGCGCGAAGAACAATGTTACGTCCAGTCCCTTCATCCCCTGCCAACTCAAGACCTGCAACAGCGTCCAGTACGTTGATATAGGCCGTACCACCACCTGAGACGATTCCTTCTTCTACCGCTGCACGGGTTGCGTTAAGGGCATCTTCTATGCGGAGTTTCATTTCTTTAAGTTCTGTTTCGGTTGCAGCTCCGACCTTAATCACAGCTACACCACCGGACAATTTAGCCAGACGTTCTTGCAGTTTTTCACGGTCAAACTCAGAAGTGCTGCTTTCAATCTGTGATTTAATGACTGCCACACGGTTAGCAATGGCTTCAGGATTACCAGAACCTTCTACAATCACAGTGCTGTCTTTATCAACAGTGACTTTAGAAGCTTGTCCAAGTGCTTCAATCGTAGCGTCTTTGAGCTCTAGGCCAAGATCATCTGTAATCACTGTACCGCCTGTCAAAATAGCGATGTCTTCCAACATAGCCTTACGACGATCACCAAAGCCTGGTGCCTTAACAGCTACGACATTAAAGGTCCCGCGAATCTTGTTAAGAACAAGTGTTGGCAGAGCTTCACCGTCCACATCATCTGCAACAATCAAGAGCGGACGATTGGTTTTCAAGATGTTTTCCAATAATGGCAGAATCTCCTGAATGTTAGAAATTTTCTTGTCAGTAATCAAGATGTAAGGATTGTCCAGTTCGGCTACCATTTTTTCATTGTCAGTTACCATATACTGAGACAAGTAGCCACGGTCAAACTGCATTCCCTCAACTACATCCAGCTCAGTTTCCATTCCTTTGGACTCTTCAATGGTAATAACGCCATCATTGCCAACTTTTTCCATAGCTTCAGAGATGTACTCGCCGACTTTCTCGCTGCGAGAAGAAACGGCAGCAACCTGAGCAATAGCTTCCTTGTTGGAAACTGGTACTGAGTTAGATTTCAGAGCTTCAACAGCTGTCGCAACGGCTGCTTCAATCCCACGGCGGATACCGATTGGATTAGCACCAGCTGTAACATTTTTAATCCCTTCGCGGACGATAGCCTGTGTCAAAACAGTTGCTGTTGTTGTTCCGTCACCAGCGATATCGTTAGTCTTTGAAGCAACTTCTGACACCAACTTAGCGCCCATATTTTCAAAATGGTCTTCCAGTTCGATTTCCTTGGCAATGGTTACACCGTCATTGGTGATAAGGGGTGAGCCAAAGGATTTTTCCAAAACGACATTGCGGCCTTTAGGACCCAAAGTCACCTTGACAGTATTTGCCAAGATGTCAACTCCACGAACCATGCTGCTTCTTGCATCTGCTGAAAATTTAATATCTTTTGCCATTTTATTATTCCTCTCTTCTAATCTTACTCGACAACTGCTAGAATATTGGCTTCACTGACTAAGAGATAAGTTTCATCTCCGTCCTTGACTTCCACGCCTGCGTGATTTTCTACGAGAACCTTGTCCCCTTCCTTAACGCTCAGGGCTACCATCTCACCGTTCAAAGTACGAATACCTTGACCGACTGAGACAACTTCTGCTGTCTTAGTCGCTGCTTGGCCGTTGCCTGCAATGACAAATCCGCCAACTTTCTGCTCTTTTTCTTCTACTTTCAAGACCACACGGTCTCCTAATGGTTTTAACATAGTTTTCCTCCAAAGATTGAATTTTTAGCACTCTAAACTATCGAGTGCTAATCTATAGTTATTATTTTATCACTTGGTCAGAAATAGTCAAGAAAAAAACCGGCCAGATGAAAGAAAAATTTTATTTTTTCTTCACTTGCTCCTAAAGTCAAAAAAAATTAAAAACAAGTCCGAGCTAAAATCCTCTCAGACTTGTCTTTAGGGGGGAATGTCTATCTTGCAAGTTTTAGTTTTGCTTCAAAATCATCAATCACTTTTTGCAGATTTAGGCGTCCTCTATAGATACCATAGCCAAACAAAAGCATGGCTAAGATACCAAGTAGAGCTAGGACGATTCCCGCAATCAGCGCTAGGAGATTGGTCTCATGAAAGAGATAAATCAGAACAAGACCGATGCTGGCAATGGCAAAGAAGAGACTGAACCAGCGTCCTAGATTTTCAATCATATGCTTCTGGTAGTGAATTTCTGTTTCATAGCCTTGAATCAATTCTTGTTCTGTCATGATCTTCTCCTTTTAATATTTCAATCCTGGGTTGAAGAAACCAACTAATACACCAACAAAAGCAACTACAACGAGGATGAGCATAACTTTGATTGGAGAAAAGTTTTTCTTCGCCATCAGCCACCAACAGAAGACGATAAAGAGTGCTGTCAAGAGACCAGGGTATACACCATCTAACTGATCTTGCATGACCAAAAATGCTTTACCAGATGAATCTTTCAATTGGAAAGCCGTTTTTACTGGAACCCAAGTAGCAGCAACTGCTCCGATAACCATACCACCAACGATAGATACTGATTTACGGATAGCCTGTCCTTGAGGTCCTACCAAAAATTCAACAGCCTTATCACCTAATTCATAACCTTTGAAATAGGCAAATTTCATACCTGCATAGGCAAGTAAATTCCATACTACAATGTAGAAGATTGCACCTAGAGGTGAACCGCCATTAGAGAGTCCTAGGGCAATCCCTAGAATAATCGGAATCAAGGTACCAACAATAAGGGAATCCCCAATACCTGCAACCGGTCCCATAAGACCAGCCCGCAGTCCATTTATAGTTTCATCATCAACTCCATCAGCACCATTGGCACGTGCTTCTTCAAGACCAGCTGTAATCCCAACAATCAAAGCTCCCAGCTGAGGTTCTGTATTAAAGAAAGCAGTATATGTTTGCATAGCCTTTGCCTGCTCTTCTTTATCCTTATAAAGCTCCTCCACCACTGGCAACATAGAAGCTAAATAACCAAAGGTCTGCATGTGTTCTTGTGAAAAACAGGTTAGATTCCCATAGTACCAATGATGGAAAGATTTGCCTAAAGTTTTTCTCGTTAATTTCACCATCTTAAATATCCTCCTCATCATCGTCTTCAATAAAATCTGCATTTGTTCCCGCAGTAGCTTGCGCTCTTATATTTTTAGCCATTTGAATTTCATAAAACAGAACAGCGAAAATCAGAGAAACAACAGCACAAGAAACAAGATTTAGACCCAGAGAAGCTGCCAATGTAAAACCGACAAAGAAAGGAATGAAATCAACAGCTTTTTCAACAATTTGTTTTAAAAGGATAGCGATTCCGACACATGGAAGCAGTGAACCAACTGTAAAGAGAGTTTTCATAGGAATTCCATCCAACGGTAGAGCTGATTTCAAAGTTGTTACAGCCTCAGCACCTAGTTTACACATGATGAGTGTAGGCAGGAATGAAAAAACCAAGTGTGAAATCCAAGGGAAACCCCAATCGACTACATATAGCTTTTTAAAATCCTTTTTTTCTACTGCTTTCCAACCAATATGCTGCCAAAGCAGATTCATAGTTGCTGTACCATAGAAGAGTACTGTACCAACTGTTCCTACTAGAGTTCCCATTGATTTTGCAAGGTTTGCCGCATCAGCAGAATCTAAAGTTAAACCTTGTGTCTTAATGGCAACCATAGCAAGTGGAATCCCGATGTAAGAAACAGCTCGCACATCAGCAGAGACAGTACCACCAGGAGTGACCAAAGCGATGTAAACCAATTGCATAGCAACTCCACAAACAATACCGAGCTTAATATCTCCTAAGATAAGACCAGATATTAAACCTCCTACTAAGGGACGTCCTAATGTATAGTTACCAATAGATGTACCACCCAAACCAGGCATAGATGACAGACATGCAAATAATCCCAGTAAAGCGGCTTGCAGCCAAGAAATTGTCATAATAGACTCTCCTTTTCATTATTGTAATTAAAAACCAAATTTAGACTTGAAATCGCTCCAGTAACCGATGGAAACATCAGGCAAGAGCTGGAATTTGACTTTGTAACCAGCTTTTTCAATCGCTTCAATCGCTTCTGCCTCTTCCTGAGTGATAGACTGGTTGTTGCCCAGCTTAACAGCTCCCGGACGGTCATTAGCCGGACCAACGATGATTTCCTTAACATCCCCAGGTACAAAACCTTGGTCCACTAGGATTTCCTTCATATCCACGGGATTTTTCGTAATGAGGAAATAGCGGCTGTCTGACTCGGTGACCTTGCCTGATTTTTCCTTGAAGGCTTCCTTGGTCCAAACAAAAGTCTTCTTGTCAGAAGCTCCCTTGTAGGCCTGAATCAAAACCTTGTTTCCTGCCGCAGCATTATTAACTGCAATCAAGCCATCACAAGGGTATTCCTTAGCCCAGCGAGTGACTGTTTGACCGTGGATCATGCGGTCGTCAATCCGTACAAATGATACTGTCATCTTTAAAATCTCCTTTTATCTTTTATAATGTATAGCGGAAGCACTAAATGTCGTCTTCATCTTCGTCAGCTACATCGCTTACGACTTCAAATTCCTGCAAAGCAGCTGTGGCCTCGGAAAGGATAGCCTGAGCCAGCTCTTTTCCGTCTAAGATGTCTTTCATAACCAAGCCAGTCAGTCCCATAGTCAGGTTCAAACCTCCCAAGATAACTGCTGAGTCGAGCTTACCCATGTCAGCTAAGACGCTAGCTGCTGTCGTCAGAGGACTGCCTCCTACAATATCGGCCAGCACTAAGACACTGTCATCAGCGCTTAAGCCAGCCAAGGCCTGAGTAAAATCAACTGCAAAATCATCAACTGACTCGCCTTCCTGAAGACCGACCGCAATCACCTGATCCGTCTTATCTCCGGCAAACATCTTCAAGGAACTCTGCACGCCTGCAGCCAGTCCCCCATGGCTGACCAGTACAAGGTATTTCATCTTTACTGCCTCCTTTATCCTTCAACTTCTTAGCCAAGTCAGGCTTTAGATGACGAAGGATTTATTGATGATTTTATTGTACAAGATTTGTAATCGGTTTCATATTGTCAAATGTCATTTTGCCCAGATGACATTTGTTAGGAAAAATATGACATTTGTCATATTGGTCTAGTCAGCTGTGCTTTTTTCTGGCTTAATTAGAAATAAAAAAGAAAGCAGATTATTTTCCGCTTTCTATTTCTCTTTGAATGCTCGGTAGGGCGCTGTCAATCTCTTGATTCTGCATAGCATTTTGAATCAGATAGTCCATCCGGTCCATCGTATGACGGTCTACTTCTAGACTGATGTCAATGATAGAGCGATTCATCATGTGGTCTAGCCTCTCAGAAGTCAAGGAATCCAAGCCAAAATCATCGGCCTGTAAGATTTCTCTACCCTGTTGACTTTTCACTACAGATGGTAAAACTGAGGTCCCCTGCGATTTTTCAAACAAGGCCTGCTGACTTTCTTTATCCTGTGACAGCAAGAGCATAAATTCCCAAGCCAACTTTTCTTGCTTGGTATTGGAAGACATGGCAAAGAGCGAGGTCTTAACTTGTGTTCCCATCACCTGGCTATTAGCTGTTGGCATCGGGATACAGGTCCAAGAAAAGCTAGAATACTTGGCAACATGGTAAGGGTAGGGCTTGTAGGTCCGATACTGGGCCAGACTCATGGGGTAGAAGGCCACCCGCCCCTCATCAAAATCATTAGAAGTCACCTTATAATGCTGGCTGAGCATGTCTAGCTTGCTCATAAAGGCCAAGGCTTGGTGCATCTCTGAGCTGTCTACATTGATACCGGATTTATCGGTAAGATGACCGCCGTAAGCTACCAGAGCCTGCTGCCAAGTGTAATCCGTAATACCGTACTGATCCACCACACCATCGTCATTGGTATCCTTGGTTACTTTCTTGCAAATCTCATAGAAATCCGCCAGGGTCCAACCTGACTCAGGAATGCTAATTCCTTCTTTTTCAAGCAGGTCTTTATTGACACACATCATGATGGGATTGCTCTCAACTGGAAGAGCATAGCTGACTCCCTGATATTGCCCGGCTTCATAAGCCACCGGATAAAAAGCCTTTCGTTCATCATCCGTTAGGAGGGTATCCAAGGATTTAAGCGCGCCAGTCGAAGCCAACATGCTAAAGTCGTTTTCCGGTACCATAAAGAGATCCGGCTGCTCGCCTTTCAAGACTTGCTCTGCCAGCCAGTCAGCGTAATCATCCTTGGGAATACCGCTTTCATAGACGACCTTGACATGAGGATGCGTCTTTTCAAATTTTTTAATCAGGCTGTCCAAGACCTTGTTTTCCCGGCTGTTAGGCACATCCCAGCTAGAGCCAGCATAGACCCCGATACGCAGGACTTTTTCCTGAGCTGAAGCCCAAAAGACAAAAGCTAGGGCAACAGATATGATCAGGACAACCAGTAGGGCCAAATGTCTCAGTCTCCACTTCATTTGTCGCTTTCCTTACTAAAATCTCTCTGAGTGACTCCGGTCTGCACAGCCCATATAGCCAGCTGGGTTCGGTCGCGCAAGTTGAGCTTGGCTAGGATGCCTGACAGGTAATTTCGGACTGTCCCTTCTGATAGAAAGAGCTTGGCAGCAATTTCTTTATTCGAAATTCCAAAGCCAATCTGCTGAATAATCTTCCACTCCGTCCGGCTCATGTCCTCTATATTTTCCTCCGTCACTGTGATAGCAAAATTGGACTGGGCCATCTGTGAAAAGATTTTGAAGACCTTGGTGGCAATATTAGGATTGATCATAGCTCCGCCCCGATAGACTGTCTGAATGGCTTCGTGAAGTTCTTCTGTCGAAACCCCTTTGAGAATGTAACCAGACGCACCGTATTTGAGAGCGGAGAAGATAAATTCATCGTCATCAAAGGTCGTCAGAATGATAATCTTAACATCCGGATACTGCTCTTTGACAGCCTTAGTACAGAGAACACCGTCCATGACTGGCATGCGAATATCCATCAGAATCACATCTGGGCGTACCCGATGAAGCTTTTCCAGCACTTCCTTGCCGTCTCCGACCGTCCCGACCACCTCAATATCTGCGTGGGCTGACAGGATGATTTGCAGAGACTCGCGAATCAAGGCCTGATCGTCTGCTATTAAAACCTTAATCATGTCTTCCTCCTATTTTTGGGATTTCGATATGCGTGTAGAAACCGTCCCGATTTTCAAATCGGACGCTTCCGCCAATAATCATTAGACGCTCCTGCATCTGCTTGAGGCCATAGCCATAGTGGAGTTCATCAAAGCCAACACCATCATCCTGAATGGTCATTACATAGGACTCTTCCTCTAGCAGATCAATCCAGATAGTCTTGGCATGCCCATGGCGGACAGAGTTGGTAATAGACTCCTGAATCACCCGGAAGACAATGTCTTCCTTGGCAATATCCAAGTCAATATTATCCCATTCGTAACGAAGATGAATCTCTAAGTTGGAGATGGCTTCATACTCACGGATAATCTTAATCAGAGCTTCCTTCAAAGTATTATTTTCCAGAGCTCCCGGTCGCATCTTATTGAGCGAGCCGCGGACATCACGGATACCATCTCGAACGACGACTGAGACATTATTGAGCTGCTCCTTAGCCCGATTGGTATCAATATCAACCAAGACCTTGACCGCATCAATACCCGCTGAAATTCCCGTCAGGGCATGGCCCAATGTATCGTGAATCTCTCTGGCAATCCGCTTCCGCTCTCGATCTTCTGCTATTTTTTCGGACAAGGCCAGATAAGAGTTCAACTCGCGATTGGCCTGAGAAGCCATGCGCAGCTCTTCCTCAATCCGATGACGCTCTGTAATAGCCGACAAGATATAGAAGAGCAAAGAAATCATAAAGACGACGATATTGAGGGAGTAGAGAAAGTTCTTGCCAAAAAGCAGCAACAGCCGGACGGACTCTGGGTAAAAACGAATATAGGTATCTAGAGAAGGCAGCTTGATAAAGAGCGACATGAGGTCATAGTTGGACAAGAGCAGCATGCCAAAGCTCAAAATAATGAAAGAAAACCAATACTTCTTGTCCTTAGAAGAATTGAACTCCTTAGAGCCATAGAAAATATCCGCAAACACCAAGAGAATCAAGCCATTGTAGGACGAGTGCAAGACGGAAAAGATGACCAGCATGAGCAAGATTTCAATAATGGTCGCTTTGTCATAGACGGACAGCTGATTGGGGTGGCGCTCGCGATAGTACATGACCAAAAGCAGACTGCCATAGAGGCTAATTGATACCCAGAAAATCAAGCTGGGAGAGCCCGGAATAGCATCCAAACGCTCCAAAAGCGAGTGACTGAAGCCCTTAGCTGCTACATAGTTGGTCGCAAAGAGATAGATGGACGCATTATAGACAATGGCAACTAGATTGATGACCATCAGGGCTATTTTGCTATAAAATATACTTTTTTGAGGTCTCATTATTGCCACCCTGTAACTGTGTATTGACTGATATTATCTCTATTAACCAGATGAACGGGAATCAGGTATTGGCTGTCGTAGGATTTCCCCTCCTGCATCAGCTCAATTACCTGCGCCACCTTGCGCCCCATCTGAATGGGCGATTGGGCCACGGTTCCCTCTATATCGCTAGTCGTAGCCAGAAAGTTTTTGATATCTGGTGAACCATCCACGCCATAGATTGAGATTTTCTTATCAAGACCTTGATTTTTAATAGCAGCCAAGGCCCCGATAGCTGCTCGATCATTGAGCGCCATAACTACATTAAAGTCTAAACCTTCGTCTAGAGCCACTTTGACCTGCGGCATGGTTTCCTCAGTCTGGCCCAGTGTTTCTTTCTGGGAAATAATCCTGTAGCTAGGCTGTTTTTCAATCGTATCAATAAATCCCTGAATCCGGTCCATGGCAGAGACGGCATTGCGGTGCTCTAAAAGGAGAATGTTGGCAGAAGGCAAGCGCTTCATCATGTCCTGGGCAATCAGGACGCCTGCTTGGTAGTTATCAGACACAATGGTCGTATCCACTTTTACATCCTGACTGATAGGCGCATCCACTACGATGATTTTAATACCAGCTTTCTTGGCCTTTTGAAGAGAGGAAATAATGCTTGGACTATTGCTTTTCACCGGATTGATAACAATGACATCAACCTTTTCACGGACAAAAAAGTCAATCTGCTGGCTCTGCTTGCCCTCATCCAGCTCAGGATCCCGAACGTAGAGCCTGCTGCCCTGCTGGTTGGTTTTCTTCTCCAGCTCCGCATTTAAGGTCTTGTAAAAGTCATTATTCATGGTCATGTAGGTCACCCCAATCTTGACCTGCTTCTCATCTGGCAGAACACCCTTGAAATAAACAAAAAGCAAACCCAAGATAAGCAGAATAAAAAGCGGCCAGAGAGCCTTCTTCTGATAATGCTGTATCCGTTTTTTGACCTTAGCTGATACCATTTTTCACCCCCTATGCCGTAAGCGCCTTTATGAAACATATAGGATTATTATATTACAAAGCCTCCAAAAAGCAAAATCTTTCCAGAAACGGCTATAATAAAAGAGGTGAGACAGAATCTAAAAAATCCATGATTTTTGATTCTTGGTCCCACCTCGACAATCATCATTAAACTTTTAAAAGCTGGATAGAAATAGACTTTCAGTCAAACAGATCTTGCATCCTGCAAAACTGAATGATGATTTTTTAGAGCAAGGTCATTTCCCAGTCTTTGCTCCTTGCTTAAAAGGGAAGTTCCTCTTCTTCCAACACCAAATCTGCTAAATCAGCTCCGCTATTATTTTCACGCAGAGCGCGCTGGGCCCGACTTTCCAGGAGCTGGAAGCTATGACAGAGCACTTCTGTCACATAATGAGTCGCCCCCTCCTTCTCATAGCGACGAGTCCGTAGCTCACCATCCAGAGAAATCAAGCTGCCCTTACTTGCATAACTGGCTAAAGTCTCAGCTAGACGCCCCCAGACAACCACATTTACAAAATCCGCCTCACGCTCACCGCTCTGAGATTTATAACGACGATTAACTGCGACCGTTGCACGAGCCACAGATTTTTCATTCGCAGTCTTGTGCAGTTCAGGCATAGCCGTCAGCCGGCCGATTACAATTACTTTATTATACATTTTATATCCTCCTAACTTATCATTCGTAAAAGGAGGCAAAAAGTGAAAAAAATGTGGTATAGTATAGATAAAAAGGAAAGTTGCAGCTTTTTGTCCCCTTCCTATTAGATTTGTATAATGGAGGCTCCGATGGCCATTAAACATTCCCCTGTGAAAAATCTTATTTTTATCCTGATTTCTCTGTGGTTCGGAGGTTTTTCTGCCTGGGCTGCCGTAGACTACCTAACTAGCTCCAACCCCTACAAAGACACTAGTTTCTTTGTCCTTAGTCTGCTGGTTGCTGCTTTCTTCTTACTGCTCCTTATCTTTGCTATTCGCAGGCTAACCATTCATGCGACTATCCTCTCCTTTGACCACGAAAATGTAACCTACTATTATAGCGGACTCTTATCAGCTGCCACCTACTGCATTCCTATGCAGCAGATTAGTCATGCTCGCTACAGCCGAGACAGTGAAGAATCCGAGATTAGTCTTTGGATGGAGGACGGTTTCCATGACTTTGCAGCCTTTAACCATCCCCACCACAAAATTTATGCCTATCCTGACAGCCAGCTCATCGGCATTGTTTTCAAGAGAAAGCGCCTCAAAGCATTGGAAGACCACAGCCTAAACAGCCTTATCTACCAATACAAATACAGCACTCCGAGCCAGATTCCCACAGCCACTCCTCAATCATCAACCGACTCGCAAAGTAATAGCGACTGCGTCTTCTTTTGAGACAGTGTTGTGATTGTTAAGACAAATCACTTTAGATTACGGAGGATATCTAATGAACTATATAGCTTTTGTTTACTCCATTCTCTTATTATTTTCAACCTATTTTGCTTATAAAAAGAAGATTGGCAGCTCCAAAATCTCATTAATCGTAAGTTTATTTTTATTTTTCCCTAACCCTTCTGAATTTATTTTTTTCAATTTTTTACTGAAAACTTTAATATCCATACTTTTAATTTTGATCTCAGTAAGTTTTTTCTATGACAGAAAAATGAGTAAGAAGCAAATTCATTATACTCATCATTGTGTTAGATTGATTTTTCATCTGTTAATCATTTATTTTCTCTAGCATTAGCATGAGATAGATTTATAACGCTAAATTTATTACTATAAAAAAAGAGCGAAACGACTACACAAATCGTTTCGCCCTATTTTATATTTCGGATGTTATTAGGATACCCCGCCCATTTCTGAGCTTTTTATGATGTTGAATCCTCTCCCTTATCCCTGCCAATGTTTGGCTGGATCAAAGGCGGTTCCAACTAGTTCACTATCGGCTAATTCAATGATGCCGCGTTTTTGAGGCGCATTAGGTAACTGAAGTTCCCGTGGGCTGCACATCATCCCAAAACTCTTTTCGCCTCGAAGTTCTCCCGGGAAAATCAAATTCCCTTTCGGCATCATAGCACCCGGCAGAGCCACAATCGTTTTGAGGCCGACTTTGGCATTAGGAGCACCGGCCACGATTTGAACGGTCTTATCAGCAGCTACCTGCACTTGGCAAATATTCAGGTGATCACTATCTGGATGAGCTACCATATCAACGATTTCTCCAACCACAAACTTCGGCTGGCTGTCATTGACCAAGTCCGCTGGGAATCCTTCCTTGCTTAGCTCCTGATTGAGAATGACCACTTGCTCATCTGTCAAAAAGACCTGTCCGCGCTCTGCAATTTCAAAAAGGTCTGACTGCTCAAAAATATTCCAAGCAACAGTCTGGCCATTGTCTTCACGGTAAACACGCGCTACCCGTCCCTTGCGCTCAGCTGCCAGTTTAGCTCCTTGATTGTCCGCAGCAATAATCATCAACACGTCGCCGACATATTCTTTATTATAGGTAAAAATCATTTTACGCTCCCTTTTTCTCTTATACTAGCTAAAAATTCATTGATTTGGCTCTTGGTCTTGCGGTCACGATTGACCAGACGGCCAATCTCCTGTCCCTTTTCCAACACTACTAAGCTGGGAATCCCGTAAATGTCCCACTCTTTGGCCAGATCCAAATAGGCATCACGGTCCACTTGGATAAAGCGATAGTCAGGATTTTCCCCTTCTATCTCTGGCAAAAAAGGTTGGATAAATCGGCAATCTCCGCACCATTCAGCCGTGAAAAAGAAGACAGTCTTCTCCCCATCATTGACATAAGAAGCCAATCCCTCTAAATTTGTAGGGATAATCATGCTTCTTCCTCGTAGCTTAGCTGACCATTTTCATAGACAAAGGCAAAATGACGGTCATCCTCTAGGACCAGACCACCAACCAAGCGGTCATCTGTGGACTCGTATAGCTTGACATAAAGGCAGGAAATAGTACCCTGACTGGAAAAGAAATCTCGCACAAGCTCGACGATTTCCTCACGATTACGCAGTCGTTTCTGCTCCTGTACGACTTTGGCTGCCCCAAAAGCCAGCGCTCCAGCCCCCAAAAGGGCGGTTGTGGTTAAAATGATTTTTTTAGCTTTCATGTAGAATATTTTAACACAAAAGAGCAGAGGCGACAAACAATATTCCAGATTTTCCTGGGAGAAGCTGGATTCCTAAGCGGGCAGTCCTCTTGATTCAGGCAAGCTATAAGATTTTCCTACTCATTTACCGCAAAAAGTGATAAAATAGGGAGCAGAAAGAAGGTAAGTTTATGACAACATTATTTTCAAAAATCAAGGAAGTAACAGAGCTTTCTGCTATTTCAGGTCACGAGGCACCTGTTCGCAGCTACCTGCGGGAAAAAATCACTCCGCATGTCGATGAGGTCGTCACCGACGGTCTGGGCGGTATCTTTGGGGTTCGCCATGCAGAAGCTGAAAATGCTCCCCGTGTATTGGTAGCGGCCCACATGGACGAGGTTGGCTTCATGGTCAGCGAGATCAAAGCTGACGGAACCTTCCGCGTAGTGGAAATCGGCGGCTGGAACCCACTGGTCGTTAGCAGCCAACGCTTCAAACTCTTTACCCGTGAAGGTCGGGAAATCCCTCTTATCTCAGGCTCTGTCCCTCCTCATCTGACGCGCGGATCTGGCGGACCAGTTATGCCACAGATTGCAGATATTGTCTTTGACGGTGGCTTTGTGGATAAGGCGGAAGCTGAAAGCTACGGCATCCGTCCAGGAGACACGATCGTGCCAGACAGCTCTGCTATTCTAACAGCTAACGGTAAAAATATCATCTCCAAAGCCTGGGACAATCGCTACGGCGTCCTAATGGTCAGCGAATTGGCTCAAGCCTTGTCTGGTCAACCACTAGGCAGCCAACTCTATGTCGGCGCCAATGTTCAAGAAGAGGTTGGCCTGCGTGGAGCCCATGCTTCAACGACAAAATTTGCCCCTGAAGTCTTTCTGGCTGTGGATTGCTCCCCAGCGGGTGACATCTACGGTGGTCAAGGGGCCATCGGCGACGGAACGCTAATTCGCTTCTTTGACCCTGGTCATCTCATGCTGCCAGCTATGAAGGACTTCCTCTTGACAACTGCTGAGGAAGCAGGTATCAAGTATCAATACTACTGCGGTAAGGGCGGAACGGATGCTGGTGCTGCCCATCTCCAAAGCGGCGGCGTACCATCTACTACCATTGGTGTCTGCGCCCGCTACATCCATTCCCACCAAACCCTCTATGCCATGGACGATTTCCTGCAAGCCCAAGCTTTCCTGCAAGCTCTGGTCAAAAAGCTAGATCGCTCAACGGTGGACACGATTACCAACTATTAATTTCAAAAGGCAGCCCGTTCTTCATTCGGGCTGCTATCTCTTTTGTCTGATACTTCCTCTTTCAACTTTCCAATTTGAAGAAAATTTTGTTATAATGCTTAGCAGAGGTGAAAATATACATGAAAAAAATTGCTTTTGATTCTGAGAAATACTTAAACCTGCAGCGCGACCATATCTTGGAGCGCATTAATCAATTTGAGGGCAAATTGTACATGGAATTCGGCGGTAAAATGCTGGAAGACTTCCATGCTGCCCGTGTCCTGCCAGGCTATGAGCCGGACAATAAAATCAGACTGCTTAAAGAGCTCAAGGAACAAGTAGAGATTGTCATTGCCATCAATGCCAACAACATTGAGCACTCTAAGGCGCGTGGGGATTTGGGCATTTCCTATGATCAGGAAGTGCTGCGACTAATCGATACCTTTAACGAGCTGGATATTTATGTAGGCTCAGTGGTCATCACCCAGTATTCCGGTCAGCCGGCAGCTGATTTCTTCCGCAGCCAGCTGGAAAAGAATGGCATCGCCTCCTACATCCACTACCCGATCAAGGGCTACCCGACCGATATGGACCATATCATCTCGCCTGAAGGTATGGGGAAAAACGACTACATCAAAACCAGCCGTAATCTAGTCGTTGTTACCGCACCTGGTCCTGGTTCTGGTAAATTAGCTACTTGCCTATCCAATATGTACCACGACCAAATCAATGGCATCAAATCAGGCTACGCCAAGTTTGAAACCTTCCCAGTTTGGAATCTGCCCCTGCACCATCCTGTCAATTTAGCTTATGAGGCAGCGACAGCAGACCTGGACGATGTCAACATGATTGACCCTTTCCACTTGCAAACCTACGGAAAAACCACAGTCAACTACAACCGTGATATTGAAATTTTCCCAGTCCTCAAGCGCATGCTAGAGCGTATCCTTGGAAAATCACCTTATGCTTCTCCAACGGATATGGGCGTCAACATGGTCGGCTTTGCCATTGTAGACAATGATGCAGCTATCGAGGCATCCCAACAGGAAATCATCCGTCGCTACTACCAGACGATTCTGGACTTCAAGGCAGAGCGCGTTCCTGAATCTGCTGTCAAGAAAATCGAACTTTTGATGAACGACTTGGGCATCACACCGCTGGACCGTAAAGTAACAGTTGTTGCGCGCGATAAAGCTGAAAGCACTGGCGAGCCAGCTCTGGCCTTGGAATTGCCAAACGGTGAAATCGTAACTGGTAAAACCTCTGAACTCTTTGGCCCTACGGCTGCTGTCTTGATTAATGCCATTAAGAAATTAGCCAATATTGCCAAAGAGACCAAGCTGATCGAGCCTGAGTATGTCAAGCCAATCCAAGGTCTGAAAATCAATCATCTGGGCAGCCGCAATCCGCGCCTCCACTCAAACGAAATCTTGATGGCCTTGGCAATCACAGCCATGGAAAATCAAGATGCGGCAAATGCCATGCAACAACTCGGCAATCTCAAGGGCAGCGAGGCCCACTCCACTGTCACTCTGACAGATGAAGACAAAAACGTCCTGCGTAAGCTGGGCATCCACGTTACCATGGACCCTGTTTACCAGTATGATCGACTTTATAGAAAATAAAAACAAGCTCTGTTAAAAGCTTGTTGAGGAAGCTGGCTCTGCCAGCTTTTTTTATTAATAACGCTTGGACAGGAGAAAACGCAAGAGATAGTAAAGTCCCAAAACCAGGATAATGGTCAAGGTCAGAAACTGATTGAGACTTAGGATGATTGGGAAAACCATAGACAGGACACTCAAGCATGCTGCCAGAAGCAAAAGAATATTAAAAAGCAGTGTGCGAGTCTTTTCGTCAATCATGCGATTGCGCTCATCAGTCACCTGAATGTAGAGCTTCTCAAAATTTTCCTCCCGTCTTAGGACCAGATTATACCGAATGGTCATCAAAGAAAGCCCCAGCAGGATGCCGACCATGACTCCTTCCTGCTGATCATTCAGAGAATGAAAGTGGCTCCAGGCCAGTCCTACCAAGATGATTAAGATTAAGATACGCCCCACGATAACTTTTCTTTGAAGTTTTTTTCGAAATTCTTGTTTAGTTAATGTTTCCATGTCAGCCTCCTATTTTTCATACGCTTGAAAAATTTTCAACATCACCACAATCAGGAACATTCCCACAAAAGGCAGGATTTCCTTAGGGATAAAATTGGATTGCAAATGGAGATAAGCTAAGCCAACCACCACCAAAATAGCCAATATCCATTTACACAAATAAATCCATTTCATGATTCATCCTCCTCAAAGAGAAACACTTCTTCAATCCTTAAATTGAAAAAGGATGCAATTTTATGAGCCAAAAGCAACGAGGCATTGTAGCGGCCTTTTTCCAAAGAAATAATCGTTTGTCTCGTGACCTCTAGCTTCTCAGCCAGTTCTTCTTGGCTGAGCTTTTTTCTTTTCCGTAATTCTTGAATTCGATTTTCCAAGGCTGCCTCCTTTTCACAATGTAAAACAAACTTTACTTTTCAAATATAGTATAGCTCACTTTACATATTTTGTCAAGAAGAAAGCGGCAAAAAAAGAGGCTGGGACAAAAGTCCTAGCCTCTCAATTGTCTTTGGATTGTCGAGCAAGACGCAGTGGTTGAGTGGGCTCTACTACGCTGATTTCATCAGCTTTTACAGCCCTACTCAACTGTGCGGAGGTGGGACGACGAAATCGAATTCTAACGAATTACCGATTTCTGTCCCACTCTCTTTTATCATCTTTATTGATTTCCTTTGTTATTTGCTTTCCAAAGCTACAGTCAACTCGACACAGGCTCCTCCTTGGTCTGGATTGAGCAGGGTCAGACGACCACCATGCAAGAGAGCTACCTGCTTAGAAAAGGCTAAGCCGATACCATGATGGGGATTAGCTGAATTGCGGCTTTGGTCACTCTGGTAAAAGAGCTGTTCCGCTCCCAGCAGCATCTCCTCTGAAAATGCAGGGCCATTGTTCCAGATATCAAAAACTAACTGGTCCTGTTGTATTGATACCGTCAACTTCACTTCCTTTTGGCCCTGGTCAGCATGTTCAAGCGCATTCAGTAAGATATTGAGCAAAGCCCGCTTGAGATAGTCCAAATGAATGGACAATCTCAAGCTAAGATCACAATCTTCTTGGAGATAAAAATGATAGCTTTCCTGTTTGCTGAACAGTGCCCAGTCGTCCTGTAAATCAGCCAAAAAGTCCTCCAAGGAAAGCTGACTGAACTGATTAGAATCAATCTGAAAAGTCTTAGCGTAATCAATCAAAGATCCACAATACTCTTCCATCTTGTGACTAGCCTGCAAAATCTCAGCAGCATAGTCTGCCTGTGGCTGGCCCAACTGCGCCAACTCCAAGAGCTCAGCATTCCCCTTAATCACAGTTAGGGGCGTCTTCA
The DNA here is from genome assembly GCF_900475275.1 of Streptococcus sanguinis. NCBI lineage: Bacteria > Bacillati > Bacillota > Bacilli > Lactobacillales > Streptococcaceae > Streptococcus > Streptococcus sanguinis. The sequence continues at coordinate 2,149,022 of NZ_LS483364.1, forward strand.
AATCGTGCGATGTCGCTGATAGCTGTAAAATCAACTCCTGATTATGCTGCTGCTCTTTTTCTAGAAGACGAGCATTTTCTTGATGGCTACTCCGTAAATCGCTATAAACTTCGAGCATTTCCTCGATCCGAAAAAGCTGACTTTGATTTTCTTCTAAAAGCTTCTCGCTCGTTAGCATTTTTATTTCCCTGTCGATTTTTCGGAGCAATTTCAAAATATGATAAAAAGTAATCAGCAGCAAGCTCCCTGCCCAAAAGAACAAGGTGAAAAGAACGTGATTACTTCCTTGCGTAAATTCATAGCCTATAAGCACAAAAATCAAAACATGGAAAAAGACGATTTTTAAACTGGTTGTCCAGACTAGGCTTTTGAAATTTCGGGTTCTAATTGCCATCTATAGCCTACTCCTCTCACTGTTGCGATTGCTTGCAGCCCTTCTTGTTTGCATTTTTGACGAATCTGATACACGTATTCTGAGATGGAGCGAAGCTGTGTTTCTGAGCTTTCTGGGTAAAGCAAGGTATGCAGGCGTTCAGCTGAAAAGGTCTGCTTGGGATTACTAGCTAGTAAATGCAGCAACTTAAACTCTCGCTCTGAAAATTTCAAGACTTTACCAAAACAGGCAACTTCATAGCGCTCTGGATAAAATTGACAAGAAGCAATCTCAGAATAGCGCTCCTCGCGTCTTTCCTCTCGCCGAAAATGAGCCCTGACACGCGCCAGCAATTCTTTGGTCCCAAAAGGCTTGACAATATAGTCATCTGCTCCACGAAAGAGCCCTTCCACTTTGTCCGCCTCCAACTCCTTGGCCGTCAGAAAGATGATTGGACACGAAAGATGAGGACGAATGTAGGAACACAGCTCAAAACCATTAACAGGCTCCATCATCACATCCAGCAGAATCAAGTCATATCCGACAAAATGCGTCAGCTCTAGCTCTTCTATCCGATCAAGCGTCGTCACATCATAAACATCGAGCTCTAGGACATTTTTCACTAGCTTCAAAATGCTCCGGTCGTCATCAACCACCAAAATACGATACTGTCTCATAATTTCCATTATAGCATACCTCTAGCGAACATCTCGTTTCAAGCTTAAGAATATAGCAGAGCTCCAAACCAAAGCTAGCCAGAACAGCTGTATTCCCAGACCTGATAAATCTATTGAATGCTGAAGCCCTTCATACTCAAAAAGATTTAGGGTAGCCAGATCGGGCAGGTATTTTGCTTCCTTGATGAAAGTTGCCAACAAACGACTGAGACCAATCAAGAGAGGAAAGAGCACTGACACCGACACAACCCAAGATTGAAATAGCAAAGCGAGGCCGGCAGTTAAAAAAGCCAGAAAAAGATTGCTGAGAAGACCAAAAAAGCTGTAATAAAGGAATTTCCCCAGTAAGGACCAGCTAAAGTCTAGGTCAAATCGAGCCAACATAACAAAGAAACAGCTACTTATAATGACACTATAGAGAACCAAGAGTAGCAAGAACAGAAAAAGGATTTTCCCAGCCAACCAAGCCCTTCTATTTGATACGGTTAGAAAATTCGTTCGCATCCCAGACTTGACAAACTCCTGGGCAAAATAGAGGGAAGTAAAGATGACGATGACAGGCTGCGCCAGATAAAGGGCATGCAAAACCTCGCTCAGAGCCTTCGTCTGGCCAACTGCTGTCTGACTGTAGTCAAGATTCATTAGAAAAAATGGAACAGCTACCAGAGCCACCAAGGCTGCACCAAGAGCGAGATAGTAAGAACGGAACTTAATCCATTCACTTTTAAGCAAAGCTATTATCATCAGTATCGCCCTCCTAAATCCGTCTTCAAAAAGCGCAGAGAAGTCATGACGCCGATGACTAGTAACCATGCACCAAGTATCAACAGTCCTTGCAAGGGATTGTTGGCATATTGGGAAGTTGGCGTTGCAGCAAACAACTCTCCTGCTGGCTGTGGCAAATAAGCCCCCCAACTCGTGTGATCTGCCAGGTAGTTTCCCAGATTATAGATCTGGGGTACGAGAAATAGCAGAGGAACTAGCATGGTCCGAGCCAATAAACCTAACAAAAATGAAAGGATTCCCAAGAGGGTTAGAGATAAGGTTTTCCACAAAATCAGACTCCAAGCTGCCTGATTGAGCAGAATCGGATCAAGCCCTTCCTTTCCTAAAGCCAGGTGCATGACCATATAACTAAAGTAGATTGATAAAAAGCTACTGGCAAGAGAAAAGCAAGCAAAGGTCATGAGTTTCCCCACAAGCAACTTCAGGCGGTTATTACAGGTCAAAAGACTGGTTCTCAAGCTATGAGACTGAAATTCCATAGCTCCCAAAATTCCAGCTAAGATGACTAAAACCATGCCTGCCATAGAAGCCCCATTGAGGCCTAGATATTCCAGCGGGTCAATGGCTTCTGCCAGGCCGGGAACCGTCTCAGGCGTGGCATCCAAGCCGACAGATAAATACTGTCGACCCTCCAGCCAAGATACGGCAGGCACCAATAGCAGCATGAAGGCCATACTCACTTTGAAAGCCTTGGTTGAGCAAATTTTCAACCATTCTGAATGCAATAAAGACATCGTTTCTTTCATTTTAAACCTCCTCTGTCAAATCAAAGAAGAGATCTTCTAGGCTGTCTGAATCTTGCAACACCTCTTCCAATTGTCCCTGCTCAATAATTCGCCCATGATGAATCAAGACTACATCATCTGTCACCATTTGCACCTCTGATAGGATATGAGAAGATAGAAGTACCGTTTTCCCTAAATCAGCCTGCTGACGGATGAACTTTCTAAACCACTTAATCCCACTTGGATCTAGTCCATTAGTCGGCTCATCTAATATAAGAAACTGAGGATCACCCAGCAAAGCTGCTGCCAAACCCAGCCGCTGACTTTCCCCTAGAGACAGGCTTGACAAGAGGTCCTTCCTCTTATGAGCGATTCCAGTCATCTCCAAAACCTCATCGATCCGAGACTTGGGAATAGCATTACTCGCTGCAATAATCCTCAAGTGGTCATAGACCTTTCGATTTGGCAGACCGCCAATGCCGTCAAAGGCTGCACCTACCGTTCTGAGCGGATAGGTCATTGACTGATAGGCTTGCCCATTAAAAGTCGCCGTCCCTGCTGTCGCCCGATCTAACCCCAAGAGAATCCTCAAGGTCGAGCTTTTACCAGCACCATTCGGGCCTAGAAAAGCTGTAATCCGACCGCTTCTAGCTGTAAAAGAAATATCTTCTAAAATCTGCTTGCTGCCATGCTTTTTGCAGACTCCTTCTATTTTCACTATATGTTCCATACTGAACTCCTTTTGATTTTTCTTCAGTATATAGGGGCAAGTTCAGAGAAAGTTCAGACAATAAAAAACTTGCCTTGCGACAAGTTTCTTTTCTCATTTTTCAACCGCATCCCAGAGCTGGCGGATGCTTTTTTTCTGCACGGGATCGACAAAGTGTGGGGCGATTTCCACCAGAGATTGCAAGACAAAAGCCCGCTCAGCCACATAAGGATGAGGAACAATCAAGCCTGGACTATATATCTCCTCCTGCCCTATGTAAAGGATATCCAGATCAATCACACGAGGTCCCCATTTGATCTCCCGCACGCGCCCTAGATCCGCTTCGATAGCCAAGAGCGTCTGCATTAACTCCTCAGGATTGAGCCAAGTTTCAACTTCAACAACTTGATTGAGAAACGGATCCTGCTCAACCCCACCCCAAGGCTCCGTCTCGATACGACTTGATGCCTGCAACATTCTTATATTTTGCTCGGCCATTTTTTCCAAAGCCGCATCCAGATTGGCAGCTGGGCTGCCTTGATTGCTTCCCAGAGCGATAAAGGCTTTCCGCTTTTGACGCACTAGCTTGACTGAGCAGGTCTCTAAAGGCAGCGGCACCGGTGCCCAAGGCTTCTTGACCTCCAAGCTGACCTTTTGCACCAAAGGATGAGTCAGAAAAATCCGATCAATCAGCTTGTAAACCAGCGTCTCAATCAAGTCTTCCTTGCTTTCCTGACACCAGCGGGTTAAATCTTGAGCCAATTCTCCATAGTGGATAGAAGCTGTCAAGTCGCCTGTTTTGGCAGCCCAAGTCATATCATAGTCTAAAATCAGATCCAGCACAAAACGCTGGCCCAATTCCTTCTCCGCTCCAAACAGACCGTGATAGGCATACACTTCCAAATCCTTAATGCGTAGCTGATCCATTCTCTTATCCTTTCTGATTCAAGTTTCTGCATTTCATCCTTAATAAAACTATTTGGCCTTTCCTAACATGCTCCACCACTGATAATATCAATGTCCCATCAGTTTGTAAGCTTCATTTTTTAGGTCCTTGTCCGTCGCTAAAATGCCACGCGCCGCTGTAGTAACCGTTGCAGTGCCAGGCTTTCTGACTCCGCGCATATTCATACACATATGCTCAGCTTCCACCCAGACCAGGGCCCCTTGAGCACCCAGATAGTCCATCAAGGCCTCAGCAATCTCTACGGTCAATCGCTCTTGAATCTGCGGTTTCTTGGCATAGACCTCTACTGTTCGGGCCAGCTTGGACAGGCCTGCTACCCGACCATTAGGCACATAGGCGATATGAACCTTCCCGTAAAATGGCAGGAAGTGATGCTCACACATGGAATGAAAAAAAATATCCTTCTCCACTACCATATTATTGTCAATGATTTCAAAAGACTTGGCCAGATGCTCCTCAGCAGTCTCGCCCAGCCCAGCAAAGATTTCCTGGTACATTTTAGCAATGCGCTGTGGCGTCTCCTGCAAGCCTTCGCGGCTTCCGTCTTCTCCAACCGCCTCAATAATCTGGGCTACAGCTGCTTCAATTTTCTTCGTGTCCATATACGCTCCTATGTTCATTTTTATTTTTTAATAACTGACTTGACTGAGAAGGACGCTCAGTAAAGTCTAACTTGCGATTCTCAAGGATTGATTTTCTAACCTGAGCCAGAAAATAAAGAGAACCCGTAATCAGCAAAAGCTCATCCGGCTCATGCTCTACTGCTAAATAATCTGCTACATAATCCGGCCATTCTTTGTAAGACAGGCCTTGCTGCTCAGCCAAGGATTGCATGCTCTCTTTAGAAAAACTCCGCGGATCAGCAAAGGCTGTCAAGCTTATAGCTGCTTTGGGAATCTTTTGCAGCAGCTCCACCATATCATCCAAGGCCTTGGTTTGGATACAAGCAAATAAAATGTGCTTCTTATAAGTCGGATAATGCTGGTCCAGTGTCGCTGCTAACGACCGCAGGGCATGGGGATTATGGGCTCCATCCAGAAGAATAAGCGGCTGATCCGATATCCTTTCCAAACGCCCTGGCCATACAGCAGCAAGCAAAGCCCTCTCAACCTCTGCTTTTGTCAATAAGGGCAGCGACTGCAACTGACAGTATAGGTCACACAAGTGCAGAGCTAATCCAGCATTGTCCGCCTGATGCAGTCCCATCAGAGCTGTTTGATACGATTCTTTGGCCCGATAGGCATTCGAAAAGGAAAAGCACTCCCCCTCCTCTGACTCTTGATGTTCCACTTGATAAGCTTGAGACCAAGAAAAGAGCGGAGCATCTTTTTCAGCAGCCTTTTGCTCGACTACTGCCAGAGCCTCTGACTCCAACCTACCGGTCACAATGGGAACTCCATGCTTGATAATGCCAGCTTTCTGCTGGGCAATAGCCTCTAGACTGTCACCTAGCAAGGCCACATGATCCAGACCGACTGTTGTGATTGCAGTCAGTAAGGGCTGGCAGACATTGGTACTATCCAAAAGCCCACCCATGCCGACCTCGATAATAGCCACATCCACCTGCTGCTGGACAAAATAATCATAAGCTAGAGCAGTCACAATCTCAAACTCAGTCACCCCCTGCAAGCTAGAGTCTGCCGCATACTGGGCCAAAAGCTCTTGGTAAAGAGACAGTAATCGCTGAAGATCTTGGTCGGAAATCGCATTGCCATTAATGGCAATCTGCTCATTGTAGCTGACTAGGTAGGGAGAGGTGAAAGTGCCAACGCGCAGGGCTCGCACCTCCAAAAGTTGGCGCAGATGGGCAATGGTCGAGCCCTTGCCATTAGTCCCTGCAATATGGATGACTGGCAGCCGCAAATGCGGATTCCCCCGCAGCTCCAGCAAACGCTCCATCCGCTCCAAGCCAAAATTGGGACTGGCTGTCCGATAGGCTTCCAGCCAACTTAAATCAGGTAATTCTTGTTTTTTCATCTTACTTATACTGACCTAGATTGAGATCTTCTGTCTGCTGCGCTAAACGAATCGCATCGCCAACGGCAGCAGCCATCCGGTGCTTAGCCACTTCGTGCACTCTGACAACTTCAATACCTCTGCTGGCCGCAAGGCTAGTCAGATGGGCTGAAGCTGTATCACGGTTTTCAAAGCCTTCCTGTGTCTCAGAATTGACCTCAAAGCCGTTTTCTTCTAAGATACTAACGAGAAACCGCTTACGGGAAACCCCAAGAAAAATAGGAAAACCAGCTTGATGGAGACTTCCCAGCTCCTGCAAAAGGAGCAGATTCTCCCGCTTGGTCAAACCGAAACCAATCCCTGGATCCAGCATGATATTATCACGCGAAAGGCCAGCATGTTCCGCCACCTTCAAAGATTTCTCAAAACACTTCCACATTAGTTCTGCAATCGGTAGCTCTGCAAAAAGAGATAACTCTTCCTTAGTAAAAGCAGGACCAAAGCCAAATTCTGGGAAAATCCGTGAGCTGGCATGTTGAGGACGAGCCATCACTGGATTAAACATGACAATGACTGGCGCGCCATATTTCGCAGCAGTCTCTGCCATCTTTTCATCACCCAAAAGACCGGTAATATCGTTGATAATATCTGCACCCGCAGCCAATGCCGCTGCAGCCACTTCCGACTTCCAAGTGTCCACAGAAATCAGAATATCACTTTCCCGACGAATAGCTTCAATGACTGGCACGACTCGCTCTATCTCTTCTTGTATAGCCACAAAATGACTGCCTGGCCGAGTAGACTCACCACCAATATCCAGCATGTGAGCTCCCTCAGAAATCAGCTTTCTAGCCTGAGCCAATGCCGTCTCAACCGTATTGTAGCGCCCACCATCTGAAAAGGAATCCGGCGTCGCATTGATAATACCACAGAGACCCGTTCGACCATCTGGAGCAATTGCTTTTAGATTCACCATTTGACTTTCATCTCATTTCTATCGGCTGCCCTGCTCTTCAACAAAAAAGGCACACTCATCTAGTGTACCGCAAAGCTCTCAGCAGATGCAGCATCCAGTCCTATGAACTGCACTCGACTTCACAAGAAAACCTTATCTAGTCCCTTGTTTCATTTACCATTTTACCATAATTCTTCTATTTGACAAAACACTTTCTAAAAGCAAAAGGGTAAAAGGCTGAGAATAATCATATTTCTGAGAATATGGGCCAGCATAGACAGCTCCAAACGCTGAAAATAAGGCCTGAGTAGATGAGCAAAGACCAGTCCCAAAACCAGATAGGACAGAAAACACATAGTTTCCTGAGGATTTTTCGCAAGGGAAAAGCAGAGCAAACCTAGTGCAATCCCCCAGCTCTTCCGATAGCGAAGAGAGGCATCACTGTCAACAAATTTCGGTGCCGCAGGGGATAAAACGGCGATGTCAATCCCCAGAAGCAAAAGAGAAGATGACAGAAAACTCTCCGTCAGCATCTGCTCCACCGCCTGTCCTGACTGCACCTCCTTGCCACACAGCAGAAGAACCCCCGCAGCATTGACCAAAATCATCAAAAAATACAAGAAAAGCAAGTGTCGATAGTTGCTTGACTGACGCAGAGAACCTTTGATTTCCTGAAGTTCTCTGGAAAAATAAAAGGCGCAACAAAAAAGCAATCCCAGCAAGCCCACCATAAAAAGCAGATTGGCCTGACTAAAGACCAAGCGATGAGGCATTGGATGAAGCATGAGCAGCAGTCCCGTCTGAGTCAACATAGCCAGTAGTAACAATTGAATGATTTTTTCTAATTTCAGCATATTCTCTCCATTCTTCTCTTATCATTATAGAAGAAGTAAGAGCAAGCTGGTAGAAATCCCCTCAAATGTCCTAATTTGTGCCTCAAATGACAAAAAAAGCAGATATTCTCTGCTTTCTTACTTGTTCACCAAACCTGTCAGTATCATAATGAGTACTGCAACTCCATTTCTCAGCATGTGCGCCAAAATAGACATTTCCAAACGCTTAAATATGTAAGCAACCGCGGCTAAAACAGCACCCATACCTGCATATATAACAAAACTGCCGATGTTGGTCGGACCATGAAAAAGACCGAAAAGAATGACTCCTACAACCAAGCCCCAAACATAATGCTTGGTAAAAATTTTCTGAGGAATCAGGCCGCGAAAGACTACTTCCTCCAAGATAGGAGCCTGAATCACAGCACCTACCACTAATAAAATCTTGGGTACATGCTGAAATAATGCATTCAAGGCATCCTGATTAGCAGTAGAAATGGCCTGACCTTCTAGCAGCATAATAATTGCTCCTAACATGTTGACACCAATCATGACAACATTAGAAACGGCTAACCAGCCAAACGAAGACCATTTGAAGAAGCTAAAGTCAAGGCTCAGCAGTTCTTCTTGCTTAGCCATTCTCAGAACAAAAAAGATAATCAAAAGATATACCACCAGCACAAAGATAGTCTGTCCAGCTGAAAAATTCTTTTCAGAAGCAGTCATCTGTCGGATAAATATAAATGGTATCTGGCTGAGAAATAAGACAAACAAAGTCAGTAGAATGTACTCTAATTTTTTTAGAATTGCTTTCATATCTTCCTCCTTTTCCTTCCTAGTATAGCTCAATTTTCTTATTTTGTATAGACAATTCTTAACTGCAAGCATCTTGTATATCACGGGTTGGGAACTAATACTGATAGTGATTATGAGAACGAATCGCTCAGTTTTTCCAAGGTCAGCAACCAAGAAAATCCTTTCTTAAAACATACAAAAAGCCCAGTCAAACTGAGCTTTTGGATTTTTTGTTTTATTGATTTTTGAAACGTTCAACATCACGGGCAATGACCAATTCTTCGTCAGTTGGGATAACCAAGACTTTGACCTTGGCATCAGGACTGGAAATCACGCCTTCTGCACCATGCACATTCTTTTCTGGATCCACATTACAGCCAAACCAAGAAATACCATTAATAACCAGTTCACGAATGGTCACAGAATTTTCACCAATTCCTGCGGTAAAGATAATAGCATCAGCTCCATTCAAGACAGCAAGATACTGACCAATGTATTTTTGAATCCGGTCCACAAAAATGTCATTAGCTAATTGAGCCTTGGCATCACCTGCCCGCATTGCTTCATGAATATCACGCATATCACTTGACTTCTCAGAAACTCCAAGCAAGCCAGATTCACGATTCAAAACGCGGCTAATATCTTCCGGAGTATTAAAGTCATCTGTGTATTGCATCAGGTAAGGAATGATGGCTGGGTCGATATCCCCAGTCCGCGTTCCCATCATGACACCGCCAAGTGGTGTGAATCCCATAGAGGTATCTACAGAAACGCCCTTGTCTACTGCTGTGATAGAAGCTCCGTTACCAATGTGGCAAGTGATAAGTTTGAGTTCTTCAATCGGACGTCCCAAAATTTTAGCAGCTTCCTTGGCTACATACTCATGGCTGGTCCCGTGAGCTCCGTACTTGCGGACCTTGTTTTCAGTGTAATATTTAGTCGGAATCGGATAGCGATATGCTTTTTCCGGCATAGTTGTATGGAAAGAGGTGTCAAAGACCACCACGCTGGTAATGTCTGGCAGAATTTCTCTAAAAGCACGGATGCCTGCAGCGTTGGCTGGATTATGCAATGGAGCCAGAAGAGACAACTCCTCTACCTTTTGAATCACTTCTTCATCAACGAGGGCTGAATCCTTAAAGTATTCACCACCAGCCACAACACGGTGACCCACACCGGTAATCTCATCATAAGATTCAATGATATTAAAGCGTTTCAAATCATCCAGCAAAATTTTTACGGCCTGCGTGTGATCTGCAATATCAAGAACCTGCTTTTCTGAACGACCGTCAAATTTCACTGTTGAAATAGAATCCTTGAGACCAATCCGTTCCAGCAAGCCCTTAGCCAAGACCTTTTCTTCCGGCATCAAGTAGAGTTGCCATTTTAAGCTTGAGCTTCCTGCATTAATAGAAATTGTTTTCGACATTTCTTCACCTCTTTAAGCGTTTTCAAAATTATTATATCAAAATTTTGTTTGAATTTCACTATCTTTGTACCAGTTTTGAAAACTTTGACGGAATTTAAACATTTCATCATGATCCTGCAAATCCCGCAGAGGATAGATAAAAGGCTGAATGTTATTCGCTTCCTGTTTCCTCAAGACAAAAAGAGTTTTGGCATGCTTGCTGCTTGAGAAAATAGACTCTGGCAAGGTTATCATCGCGATAAACTGAGCCTTGGCTAGGAGCCATTTTTTCAGCAGAGGAGCTTGAGCGCTGGTCAAGAGATCATTTGGCGCCAGAAATATAGCATAACCACCTGGCTTCAGATATTTGAGCGATTGCTCCATCAGGAGATGATGGGCATAAGTGTGCTCATCCGGACTAGCCACTTCATAGCGGGAGGCGATACTGTCGTCTGGATAATAACCAACCGGTAAATCACTGATAATGATATCACTCTCTTTCAGAACCTGAGGGCGAACTGCATCCCCCTGAGCAAAGTGAGCCTTAGAATTCATAACCTCTGCAATGCTGGCAGAAAGGTCAATTAATAAATCATCTAGCTCCAGACCTAAGTAGTCAATCTTCTTTTGGGTATGATTGAGAACAGTCTCAGCCAAATTTCCTGTTCCGCTGCCGATTTCTAATACATCAGCTTCCTCTCCGTGAGCTAGCTGGTCCAATAAGAAAGTAATCAGAAAACCAATTGTGTCAGGTGTGAATTGATGATTGACCTGCATGGGCTCCGTCTGGGCAGCCTTCATCAGGATAAACTGATAGACTCTCCGCCACTCTTCCTTGGTCAAATGCAGAGCGCGGATTTTTTCATCGTTGGTCAGAACCTCTTGTAAATCAGTATCTCCATCTAGGTAAATGCCATTCTGCTCAATCAGAGCATCGTAAAAATTGGTCGCCAGAGTGTTTTGGATATTCTGGACGTTTTCGAGAATCAGAGTATAAGCTTGTTCTATCTTTTCAAAATTCATGGAATCCTCCGTTCATCCTATCATACCAAAAATAAGGCCCCATTCCAAGATATATAAAATTACAAAGATTTTACAGTTATATTAGCCCGACTTACCAGCTTCGTCCGAAATTGCTTTCTCTTTTTTGTCAGTTGGTTTCTTGTCTTCCTTAGCTTTCTCCTCCTCCTTCTTAGAAATGGTAAAAGTAAAGGAATAGGAATGCCCGCTGCTGAGCTGACTGCCGATTTCCAGTTCCTTCCCTTTCTTACGGTAGACCGCCTTGCCCTGCTCAAACTCCATCTCACCGCTATCATCCTTGGCTGTAGCTTTTGTCAGAACTGCCATTGCATAGGCTTCTGTCCTTTCCCTGTTGAAAAGCTGCAAACGCTGACTGCTGACTTGACGGTTGAGATAAAACTGCAGGAGCAGGCTAAAGACTGCGGCCATCAGCAGCGCATACAGTAAAATACCTGCCTCAACTTTCTTCTTCCACACGATAGACGAACTCCCTCTCTAAGCCTTTTTCAAAGCGAAAATGAAGATGGACAAGCTTACCTTCCTGACGCACATCAGCTGCTTCCAAACCATAAATCATCGGCTGGTAGCCGCGACCGCTCTTATCTGTTTTACGGAAATCATCTCCCTTGGATTTACCCAAGGCCAAGTCCCTGCCATCCTGTCTGATGTAGATTTTATTGTCTTCAACCTTGTCAAATTGACTTCGCGAAAGCTCCGTCTCCAGTTGGTCGGCAAACAAAAGCCACTCTTGCTGCTGATTATTCTCCTGCTGATGCAGTTCTGAAGATAAGAGCTGGGTCATAGCCTGAAAGACCAGTATTCCACCACTGAGAACCAGCAAGGCTACTAAAGCCTCCAAGAGAGTAAAGGCCTTGACTTTAAGGTTTTTGGACACGGATGACTACCTCCCCTTCGTGATAGACCAGCAGCTGCTTATCTGTCTTAAGCTGACTTATAGCAATTCCATTGATATGAAGCTCTTCTTGTCCTGTTTGCAGAGCCATACGGGCTACCCGAAGCACCTCTTCCTGCTGCAGAAGGAGCTGCTGCTCTTTACGAGACCGGCTAATCTGTCCCAGAAGCAGACTGGCAATAGCCGCAAAAACTGCCATGGCCATCAGAGCTTCCAGCAGAATGCTAGCCTGAAGCTGTCGTCTTTTTAAACTTGCCATTGCCCATATAAAGCTGGTAAACAACTGTCCTGTCCTCCGTCTGAAAAATAATCTTGCTGAGTGATGAATTTCCCCCAGCCCGGTCAAACTTAATGACCTGCTGCTCATGCTCCTGCAAAGTTTGTGGAAAATCCAGCTCTTGATAACCGTTGGAAATCTGCCGTCCTGAAATCTTGAGAGAAAGCTTATCATGCCCAACTAAGCTCAGCCTCTGCGTCTCCTGATAGAGCCTCTCAAACTCTAAAAAGAAGAGTTGCTCTTGAACCTGATTGAAGCCAGCCCTGACCGAGCCAGATAATACTAGTAGTAGAAAACTAACAACAAAAAGAACTAAGAGACTTTCCAGCAATGTAAAAGCCTTAATTGGCAACCGCTTGAGTTTCGCCACTGTGTTTTCCATAGTAAGCCTTATATGAATCTGCCTGCTTCTGGCTGATATTTCCTGCGCTGACTAGCTTGCTCAGGCTAGCCTTTTCATTGGTGTTCTTAAGCTCATACAGCTCCGCCTGGCTTTCTACTACCTTGACCACCGCTGCCGTTCCTGTATCTGAAACAGCATCTTTTTGCTTGGTCAGATTAGGCACAAAGAGCAGCAAGAGTACGCTGATAACCAGCAAGACAATCAGCATTTCCACAAGGGTGAATGCTTGAACTTTTAAGGTATTAAGTTTTTTCATTACAAATGAACCTCCATATTCTGATAAATGGGCAAGAGCATTGCCGCATAAAGTAAAACAATCACTAAGGCAACAAAAATAAATACTAGGGGCTGAATGAAATTCATGGCTCGGTTGATACGTAGGAAAAATTCCTCCCAAGTCTTTTCAGCATAGACTTCCAGCTCACTATCTAGCTTGGATTTGACCTCACCATACTCGATCATCAGGGACAATTCTTTCTTAAAGAAAGGATAGCTCGCCACCTTGTCCGCATAGCCTTGACCGCCTTGCAAAGCAGCAGCCATATCTTCTCCGATTTCCTGAAAGAGCTGGGAAGGCTGCTCCTGCATAATCGCAAAAATCTGACTCAATTCCAGGCCCTGACCAATCATATTTCCCCATTCACGAGCATAATAAGCGGTCAAGTAAGCCTGCACCAAACGCCCAATAAAAGGCAGAGCTGCTAGTTTGCTGAAAAAACGAATCTTGGATGACTTTCGATAATAAAAGAGAGCCACTGAAACCAAGGCGGCCCAAGCAAGGCTGCTCCACAAAAAAATCTGAGGCAGGTGATTAATCAGCTGAGTAGCTAGATTCTGGCTGTCTAATTGAGGCAGAAGATAGTTGCGCAATCCCAGCATGATAAGGACCAAAAAGCCCAGCAGCATGAGAGGATAGGTTCCTACCTCTATCAATTTTTTCTTAACCTTGGACAGATTTTCCAGATAGGCCTCAATTTTGCCCAGACTAAGTGTCAGATTGCCATGCAGCTCAGATAAGGACAGCTGGGTTACAACGCTGTCGGAAAATCCCAGTCGACTGACAATCTCTGAAAAGGACTGACCAGCTGACAAACCTGCCCGCATTTCTGCCACATAAGCCTCCTCCAGCAAGGCACTTCGCCTCAGAAAGTCTACAATCTCTGCTAAGTGAAAACCGCTGCTAAAGAGATTATGAAAGAGCTCAATAATCTTTTTCTGCTTAGGCGTAGACAATTTTTTCGGTCTGCCTTTGCTCAGCACTGATATGTCCTTCTGCAAAAAGCTGATCAATCTGCTGATTCCAGACTGCGGCTTCGTGCTCTTGATAGTTTTGACTGACAAAATCAACGACACCTCCTCCCCCAATTAAACGCTGGTAACAAACACCTTGAAGCACCATTCTTAGCTCATCCTCGCTAACGCCCAATTCCAAAAGTCGCTCATAGACACCGCGAACACTCTTGGCATGAATCGTTGAAAAGACCGTAGCTCCGGTCAAACTTGCCCGAACCACTGCCCTAGCTGTCTCTCGATCACGGATTTCCCCGATAATCAAGAGATCCGGACGATGTCGCAGAGACAGCTTAATCAGACTGTCATAAGTCATGCCAATGGTTTCGTTCAGTTGCAGCTGCAGCATAGCCTCTTGCTTAATCTCAACCGGATCTTCAATCGACATAACCTGCTGATCAGAAAATTTAAGCTGAGCCAAATGGTACATCAAGGTCGTCTTGCCACTGCCGACTGGTCCTGAGAAAAGATAGAGACCGCGAGCCTGAATTTTCTTTCGCAGCTCCGGCAATTGCTCAAACCAAAAGCGCAGCTCCCTGTCTTCGTCATGAAGGAGCCGGATAACCAGACTTTCAAAACCACGGTAATCCCCAACTGACGACAGCCGAATTGAAACCTTGGCTTCCCCACAGTCATAATCGCAAGACCCCAGCTGACTGCGGCGCTTCTCTCCAACATTCATACCTGCGACAAACTTAAAGTGGCTGATAACAGCTGACAGAAGTTCAAAATCATAAGTCTTAATAAAGCGACGTTCATCACCGATTCTCATATAAAGCTCATAGCAAGTAGTCTTAGGAATGAGGTAAATATCCTGCGCCCCTTCTTGCCGAGCCTGCCTAATCATTTCTTTTGCAATTTCTTGAACCATAAATCCTCCTCACCTTACTATTCGCAAAAAATCCAGAAAAAGAAAAAACAGCGGAAGAAACTTAACTTCTAACAAGTTAGGTCTCTTCTGCTGCTCTATTATCAGATTTGCAAAATATATTCTGTCGATTTAAAGAGGCTTAGCGTTTTTTAGTTTGACTGAGCAAGCTCGGTGCTTTTCAAGGCCGTTCTGCTTAGTATAGCCTGGCCGGTACTTGCTCTTAGGGATCTGGCAGTCATTCTCCAGCAAAAACAGAGAGTGGTACTGCTGAACATTCTCATCGCACTCCTCGCACCAGCGCTGATCCTCCGGATCCCAAAAAATTGTCATTAAATCACTACGGCTCTTATACAAAGGTGACTGCTCTTCCATCTGCAGCCAACGGCTTTTATAATACTTAAGGGCTTCATAATAATCATCGAACTGCTTCTTTGCAACGATATCCTCTTCCCAGCCATCCAGGAACCACCACGGTTCATAGTCCCCGTACATCTCAATTACACAATACATACTCGTCCTCTCTTTGTACCGTATATTATATATGAATTCTTTGACGAACAAAACTATTTTGCTCAAAATCAGAAAACAAGAACTTTATTGGAACAGAGACAAGCACATCACTCTTCATAACATGAAGATTAACATCACGGATAGTATTCTTAACCATGCGAACAAATAGTGTTGGTCCATTTACACATACGACAGGTTTCTCAACATCTAGAAACTGGATAAGTCCTGATTTAGCATAAATACAAGCTTTCTATTTTGACAATTTCTGAAATAAATCTCAATCTTTTTCTTCAAAAAAGGTGAGACAAATATCATTTTGTCCCACCCTATTGTCTGCATGATCTTAAGCAAAATTTTCATCTTGCTTGTTTCTGCATTATAAAGTTTCTAAAGCAATCATCGTTGTCACAGCTGCGTCATAGTAATTATCTGACGGCAAACCTTGCATGAAGAGATATTTATTCTGCTGCACCAATTTGCGGAATTCCATATTGTTGTTAGCCGCGTAGAATACCGGAGCGGTAAAGCTGCCAGCCTGATTACTATTGAGAGCTTTCCCTTTCAGAGTGTAGCCCGCATAGATCTTTTCTTGACTGAGGAAGAAGTTTAACATCTTCTTCAGCATTTTTTGACTTTTTTCATCCTTGCTTTGAGCCAGATTGTAAGGAAGTCGGCAGGCATTATAAGAATAATAGCCATCATTTGCAGATTCAACCGTATCAGCATCAGCTGCCCAAACTTTGTCGCCTTCAACCCAGATAAAGTCTGGTATCAAACCAGTCTTATTATCAGCGCTGATTGCTTCAAGTTTGCTGAGCATGTTATCCCGAATTGTCAGCCACTGCTTATCCTTTGTCAACTCATAGAAAGCTTGGAACTGCTGCGGCAATGTATCAGAAGTCCGCATGAGATTATAAAATTTCGATTCTGCATTTGCCCAGTTCCCAACCGTCAAAACGCCGTTACTTTCATTATAGTTATATGCCAAGACATCTTTCAGAATGGCCTGAGCCTGATCTTGGTATTCTTTAGCCTTGTCCGGCCACTGCTTAGCAGCCTGAATCAAAGCATAGGCAATGTAGAGATCGCCGTCTGTAGCATTGTTTTCGTCTTCATGATTGCTCTTTCCATCCTTAATCGTCTGTTTCCAAGACATGAGCTGGGTATCTTTCAGACGATGAGCTAGATAATATTGGTAGAGCTTCTCAAAATCAGCAGGACTGGCATCGCCTTGCTTAGCTGCATCCACAGCAATCACCATGCCATAACCTTGTGCCTCAGACAGCACAACATCTTCAGTCTTACTGTTTGTCGTCCTGATATAAGACAATTTGTCCTTGGTTACGACATATTCTTTAGACCATTGGCTGTATATCTTCTTTTTGATATTAGGAGTACTGCCCATGCGGGTGTACAACAGGATACCAGCCAAAACAGCCAGAATTGTCACAAACCAAATAAATCTTAATCTTGTTCTTTTCACACTTTCTCCTAACCTGCAAATCGTTTTGTTTTAACCCACTTGGTTTCTTTCCTCTTCAAAATCTTGTCCAAGATAACAGATCCTACTGCATCTAAAGAAACAACGATAAAGAGCTGAGAGTAAGTCAAATAGGACACAAGAGCCAGCCAAATCTGTTTGGTGGTCGCCTGTCCAAACTGAGAAGCCAGGGCGATATTGATCTGCAAAAGATAAAGCAAAATCATCAGAAGCCAGTTAAAGAGCATCAGCTGGACGATATAGATATTCTGAGCATCAAAAGCGAAAGGAATCCGCACATCCGGTACAAAGAGCTGGGTAATCATCGCCGCTACATTGGCAAAGAAAACCAAGTCAGATAAGACAATCGCCAAATTAAACCAGAAGAAGATACAAGAATAATTGAACACTTCCAGTTTCACGCGCCAGTTACCGCCACTAAAAAGATGTTTGAAGTTGGCAAGAACTACCTCATAATTCCCCTTAGCCCAGCGCTTACGCTGCATGTAGTAGGACTTGAGGGTTTCTGGCTCTTGTTGGAAGGCCTCTGAGTTATAAGCCAAGGCAATCAGCTTGCCGCTCTGCATAATCTTAAAGGAAATTTCCGTGTCCTCTGTCAAGGCACCATTTTTCCAACCACCAATACTCTTAACAAACTCAGTGTTAATCAAGAAGTTCGTACCTGGAATCCGTCCAATCTTAAAGAGATGCCACATACCTACGTGGTAAACACGCTGAGTTACAACGATTTCTTGGTTGATACAACGTGTCAGGAAGTTCTGGTTGGCATTGCGGGTCTTGTTGCGTCCGAAAGAAGCAACGTGGCGTTCTGGATCTTCCAAAACTTTCTTGACTAGGAAGTAAAGAGCATTCTTTTCTGGCATGGCATCCGCATCATAGACACAGATATATTCACCCTTGGCCATCTTCAGGGCGTCATTCAGCACCCCTGCCTTACCTCCCGTACCAGTACGGTCTGTAATTGTAATATTGCGTCCAGCATACTCAGGCATAGCCTGTACTTTCAGCATTTCCTGATAAGTATCATCCGAGCAGTTGTCCGCAAATAGCAGAACTTCCACTCGGTCATGAGGATAATCCAAATCCAGAATGGCCTTAGTTGTCTGAGCGATAACCACATCTTCATTGTGGGCTGGGACAACGACTGTAACCATAGGATAATGTTCCAATGGGCTGGTATCCACGTTGAAGTCACTGCGTTTCATCCAGAAATGCACGGAAGAGCATAGAATAACCAAAGCCCAAGCCAGAGACATCCAGATGGAGAACAGAGTGACAATCATAATAAGTTGACTAATCATGACGAGTCACCGCCCTAAAATTTTTATTGACCCGATTGTAAATAACCAGATAATAAATGAAGAGGACCAAAAAGCTAATAGCAAAAAAGATACTTAGCACCATAGAGATGATAAAAAATACTTCTGTTAAAGACATGTGTTTACCTCCTAGTATTCTACGATAATGTCGGTTTCAAGCTGACGCTCCAGATTGCTCAAAGCGTCATCGAAATTATGGAATTTGTCAATGTTTTGAGCGTTCAATTTTAAACTGCCGGACTGAAACTGAATTTTTTGGTCAGTTTTCTTATTCTCAAAGTGCATCATCGTTAAATCGTCACGCACTTTCTCTTGGAAATATTCCTTGACTTCCTGATCCAGATCTTCTACCAGAACGAGAAAGTTACCATTGGATACATAGTAAACCGTTTCTACATTCTGGAAGTCCCAGTTAAGCAGTCGTAAAATTCTCTTGAGCATCCGCTTGTACTCCCGAGAGTGAATTTGATAAAAATGATGATTGTGTGCCCAATGGACCAGCAAAGCCTGAAAAGCTGGAGCTTGTTTCTGATTTACTTTCTGAACCATTTCTTCATAGGCCTCAGCAGCATCTTCACTGTCATCCTGCACCAACCCCAAGCGCTGATGGAGATAGAAATTCACTCGGCTGGTCAGCCAAGCACTGACAGGGAAGACATAAAGCAAGAAGAGAACTTGATTGTCCGGTAGGTAGGTTACATCAAAGAGCAAGATCAGAGTTGCTATAACCACACCCAGAATCATTGCCCATGTCACCAAAAGATCAGATAGGACAAAGACACTAAAAATACCTAATAAAATCAGCGCGATTCCGATATAAAATATGTTAGCTGCAAAATTCCAACTGTAGAAAAGAATTAGTCCAATTGCCAGTACAAAGACGGCTAATGATTTTTCTAGTCCTTTTTTCCTAAACATTTTTTACTCCTGTCTTAAATTCTTCCGGCCTAGCCGTCTGCTTAAAATAGTGAGCTATTGCTTGAGCAATCCGCTCAGAAGCCTTACCGTCACCATACGGATTGCTGGCTTGGGCCATTTCCTGATAGAGTGACTCATCTGTCAGCAGGGCTTCCATTGCCTCTGCTACTGCTTGAGTTTCTGTACCGACCAGCTTCAAGGTGCCGGCTTCAACTCCTTCTGGTCTCTCTGTTGTATCACGAAGTACCAGTACAGGTTTACCTAAGGAAGGTGCTTCCTCTTGTACTCCGCCTGAGTCTGACATGATAAAGTAGCTTTTAGCTGCGATATTATGGAAATCCAACACATCCAAAGGCTCAATCAGATGAATCTTTTCATTATCACTCAGAATTTCTCTGGCCGCCTCCTGAACCGCTGGGCTCAGGTGAACAGGATAGACAATTTCCACATCATCATGGGCATCTACAATCTGCCGTAGAGTTCGAAAGACCCTTCTCATCGGCTCGCCTTGATTTTCCCGGCGATGCATGGTCACCAAAATCATCTTGCGAGCTGGATCAATACGATCAAGCACCTCATGCTGATAATCAGCCTGGACGGTCAGCTTGAGAGCGTCAATAGCTGTATTTCCTGTCACAAAAACTGTTTCTGCCGGATGGTTTTCCTTGAGCAAGTTAGCCTTACTCTGATCTGTTGGCGCAAAATACAAGTCCGTCAAAGAGTCAGTCATCTGACGATTCATCTCTTCTGGGAAAGGAGAGTATTTATTCCAAGTCCGCAAGCCAGCTTCTACGTGGCCGATACGAACTTGATTATAAAACGCTGCAAGACTAGCCGCAAAAGTCGTTGTCGTATCACCGTGCACCAGCATAATATCTGGCTTGTTTTCCTTTAAGATATCATCCAGCTTATGCAGGATCTTGACAGTAATATCTGTCAGGGTTTGATTCTTCCCCATAATATCCAAATCATAATCAGGCTTAATCTTAAAAGTCTCAAGTACCTGATCCAGCATCTGACGATGCTGAGCAGTCACAACTGTTGTCGTTTCAAACAAGTCTGCCTGCTTCTTCAGTTCAATAACCAGTGGAGCCATCTTAATTGCTTCTGGACGAGTTCCAAAAACAACCATTACCTTAATTTTCTTCATTTTTCCTCACCAAAAATCAACATTCTTATATTAACTTTTTACTAAAAAATGTTTGTTTTAAGTAACCTTAGTTATTTTACCATCAAGCGTTTCAATAATCAAAGCATGAACTATTATTTTATACTTTCTTAATAGTAATTTACATGTTGGTAACTTATTTAAGATTATTTTAATTTTCTTAACTTAACTGTAACTTAAAATTACTGAAATTTTTTGGTTTTCTCAAAAAAATAAATAAAAAGGAAAGAACTTATAGGCTTAAAGCCCTGATTTATGCAGAATTTTGTGTTTTTTACCTATATTTTTTAATCTTTATTCATTGTAATAAAATATTATTCTATTTGTAATCTAATTGTTTTCTACTCTTTATATTTCAAAATCCTCCCTTCATGAATGAGCTAGCTAGATAAACGCCAGCTACTGTTCTCCACAATCTTCGACTACTACCATTAAAACCAACCTCCTCTTTTTTAAAATTTCAAACCTGCCCCTCCTACTATTTTAGGATTTTTAAAATAGTATAACCTAGCGCTATCATACTACAAAAACCAGCTACCTCCCTGATTAAAAATAAATATGGCATCTCGCATCATAGAAAAACTGAAACAGGAAATCTTGAATATTTCTTCTATAGTCGTTGATCCATAAAGGAGAACTTAAAAACAACTTTCTAAGTATATTATGGGATAATATTTAGTGGCGGGCAAGAAATTATCGGCTGCAAGAAAAAATCCCTCCCGATTTTCGGGAGGGAAAGTTCTTTATTTAAGAACAATATTTTCTTCAGTTTCAAATCCATCTGGCAGTTCTGTCACTTCGTTGATAATTTCAACTTCATTGACAGCCTGAGGTTCCAGATTGCGGTAGCGGGCCATACCAGTACCAGCTGGGATAATCTTACCGATGATAACATTTTCCTTGAGTCCGAGCAGATGGTCTTTCTTACCACGGATAGCAGCATCTGTCAGGACACGAGTTGTTTCCTGGAAGGAAGCTGCAGACAGGAAGCTATTTGTCTCAAGGGAAGCTTTGGTGATTCCCATGAGGACTGGACGAGCTGTCGCAGGCACACCGCCAGAGATAACCACATCACGGTTAGCATCTGTAAAGTCAGTGATATCCATAAGAGTTCCCATGAGAAGATCTGTATCTCCTGGATCCATAACGCGCACCTTGCGAATCATTTGACGAACCATTACTTCGATGTGCTTGTCACCGATTTCTACCCCTTGGCTGCGGTAAACTTTTTGTACTTCAGCAAGCAGGTAAGTTTCAACAGACAAGACATCGCGGACAGCCAGCAAGTGCTTCGGCTGGATAGAACCTTCGGTCAAGGCAGCACCGCGAGAAACTTGGTCGCCAACTTCTACCTTCATGCGGGCTGTAAATGGTACCACATATTCACCTTCGCCAGTTTGGCCTTTAACAAAGACTTTCTTGGTACGAGTAGATGCATCTTCTTCGATAGCAGTAACTTCACCCTTGACTTCAGTGATGACCGCTTCCCCTTTCGGATTGCGGGCTTCAAAGATTTCTTGGACACGAGGGAGACCTTGCGTGATATCGGTATTAGAGGCAACACCACCCGTATGGAAGGTACGCATGGTCAGCTGTGTACCAGGCTCCCCGATAGATTGAGCAGCGATGGTTCCGACTGCTTCACCGACTTCAACCGCATCACCCGTTGCCAAGTTGATACCGTAACAGTGACGACAGACACCGTGGCGGGTGTTACATGTAAAGACGGAGCGGATTGTCACTTCTTCAACACCAGCATTAACGATTTCACGTGCCTTGTCTTCGGTGATCAATTCATTTGGACCAATAATGACAGCACCAGTTTCTGGATGTTTAACTGTTTTCTTAGTGTAACGACCATTTAGGCGCTCTTCCAGAGACTCGATCATTTCCTTGCCTTCTGTGATAGAAGTGATGAGCAAGCCACGATCTGTACCACAGTCATCTTCACGGATAATCACATCTTGGGCAACGTCAACTAGACGACGAGTCAGGTAACCTGAGTCGGCAGTCTTAAGGGCCGTATCTGTCATACCCTTACGAGCACCGTGGGTAGAGAAGAACATTTCCAGAACGGACAGCCCTTCGCGGAAGTTAGACAAGATTGGCAATTCCATGATACGTCCATTTGGCGCAGCCATCAGACCACGCATACCGGCCAACTGGGAGAAGTTAGAGATGTTACCCCGAGCTCCAGAATCCATCATCATAACGATAGGGTTCTTCGGATCTTGGTTGGCAACCAAACGTTTTTCCAATTTCTCACGAGCTGCCCGCCACTCAGCAGTCACTGCATTGTAGCGTTCGTCATCAGTAATCATACCGCGACGGAATTGTTTAGTGATTTGTTCTACACGTTTGTGTGATTCTTCAATAATCTCAGCCTTGTCTTCAACAACTGGAATATCAGCGATACCCACTGTCAGACCAGCCAAGGTAGAATGGTGATACCCCAGATTCTTCAAGCGGTCAAGAAGAGCAGATGTTTCTGTCGTACGGAATCGTTTGAAGATTTCTGCGATGATATTCCCCAGATTTTTCTTCTTAAACGGAACATTGATCTCAAGCTGTTCAATGACTTCCTTGATGTCTTGTCCTGACTCCAAGAAGTACTTAGCTGGCACACCTTCTGTCAAGTTAGCATTAGTCGGCTCTTGCAGATAAGGCAATTCCTCTGGCATGATTGCGTTAAAGAGGATTTTACCAACAGTTGTAATCAAAATCTTATGCTTCTGGTCTTCTGTCCAAGGCTTATTAAGACTGTCTGTTGCGATACCAACACGAGTATGCAAGTGAACATAGCCGTTGCGGAGAGCCATCACCGCTTCATCCATATCCTTGAAAATCATGCCTTCGCCTTCGCGGCCAGCCTCTTCCATGGTCAGGTAGTAGTTCCCCAAGACCATATCCTGAGAAGGTGTTACAACTGGTTTACCGTCTTTCGGATTCAAGATGTGCTCAGCAGCCAGCATGAGGATACGAGCTTCAGCTTGTGCTTCCTCAGACAATGGTACGTGGATAGCCATCTGGTCACCGTCAAAGTCGGCATTGTAGGCTTCACAGACCAATGGATGCAAACGAAGAGCTTTACCGTCAATCAGAACTGGCTCAAAGGCCTGAATTCCCAAACGGTGAAGGGTCGGTGCGCGGTTAAGAAGCACTGGGTGTTCCTTGATCACTTCTTCCAGAATATCCCAGATACGCTCATCTCCACGTTCCACCAAGCGTTTTGCAGCTTTTACGTTTTGCACGATATCACGAGCAACGATTTCACGCATCACAAATGGTTTAAAGAGCTCAATCGCCATTTCACGTGGCACACCACATTGGTACATCTTTAGAGTTGGTCCAACGGCGATAACGGAACGACCTGAGAAGTCAACCCGTTTACCCAGCAAGTTTTGACGGAAACGCCCTTGCTTCCCTTTGAGCATGTGGCTCAGAGACTTAAGTGGACGGCTGCCTGGTCCAGTAATTGGACGGCCGCGGCGACCGTTATCAATCAAAGCATCAACCGCTTCCTGAAGCATCCGCTTCTCATTTTGAACGATGATACCAGGGGCATTGAGTTCCAATAAACGAGCCAAACGGTTGTTCCGGTTGATAACCCGGCGATAGAGATCATTGAGGTCAGAAGCTGCAAAACGACCACCATCCAGCTGAACCATCGGGCGCAAATCTGGCGGAATAACCGGAAGAATATTAAGAACCATCCATTCTGGCTTATTGCCAGACTTGTAGAAGGCGTCCAAAACATCCAAGCGACGGACAGCCTTGATCCGTTTTTGACCTGAAGCAGTTTTCAATTCTTCTTTGAGGACAGCAATCTCAGCTTCCAAGTCCACTTGTTTCAAGAGGTCTTGAATAGCTTCGGCTCCCATTTTGGCTACAAATGAGCCTGCACCGTACTCGCGTAAACGCTCACGGTACTCACGCTCCGTCATAATTGACTTGTGCTCTAGCGGTGTATCCTTAGGATCAATCACCACATAAGCCGCAAAATAAATGACTTCTTCCAGAGCACGTGGACTCATATCCAAAGTGAGTCCCATGCGGCTTGGAATTCCTTTAAAGTACCAAATATGTGAAACAGGAGCCTTCAATTCGATGTGGCCCATGCGCTCACGGCGAACCTTGGCGCGAGTTACTTCAACACCACAGCGGTCACAGACGATTCCTTTGTAACGAATCCGTTTGTACTTACCACAGGCACATTCCCAGTCCTTTGTTGGACCGAAGATCACTTCGTCAAAAAGGCCTTCGCGTTCTGGTTTCAGGGTTCGGTAATTGATTGTTTCAGGTTTCTTCACTTCCCCATAAGACCATGAACGGACCTTGTTAGGAGAAGCTAGGGTGATTTGCATACTTTTAAAACGATTTACATCAACCACTATTTCTTACCTTTCTTCATTTTCTAATCAGTGTCTATTCTTATTCTTTTCCTTCAGCCTCAAAAGCTGCTTTCGCTTCTTGAGCTGCTTTTTCACGCGCTTTTTCAAGATCATCAACGTGAATCACATCATCATCTTCACCTTCGTCTAGGTCACGCAGTTCTACTTCATTGTCATCTTCATCAAGAACGCGCATATCCAGACCAAGAGATTGCAATTCTTTGACAAGAACGCGGAAGGATTCTGGCACACCTGGTTTTGGAATTGGCTTCCCTTTAGTAATAGCTTCATAAGCCTTCAAACGTCCGTTGACATCATCTGACTTGTAAGTCAGGATTTCTTGCAGAACGTTAGAAGCACCGTAAGCTTCTAAGGCCCAAACTTCCATCTCACCAAAACGTTGTCCACCAAACTGAGCTTTACCTCCGAGCGGCTGTTGGGTAACCATTGAGTAAGGACCTACTGAGCGGGCATGAAGTTTATCATCTACCATGTGGTGGAGCTTGATCATGTACATGACACCAACAGATACACGGTTATCAAATGGCTCACCGGTACGTCCGTCATAGAGAATAGTCTTGGCATCACTGTCCATACCAGCTTCGCGGACAGTATCCCAGAGATCTTCTGAGCTTGCTCCATCAAAGACTGGTGTCGCAATATGGATACCCAAGTTACGCGCTGCCATACCAAGGTGAAGCTCCATAACCTGACCAATATTCATACGAGATGGTACTCCGAGTGGGTTCAACATGATATCAACTGGTGTTCCATCTGGCAAGTAAGGCATGTCTTCCACAGGAACGATACGGGATACAACCCCCTTGTTTCCGTGACGACCAGCCATCTTATCTCCGACCTTGATCTTACGTTTTTGAGCGATGTAGACACGAACCAACATATTAACGCCAGATTGCAGTTCATCACCATTAGCACGGGTAAAGATCTTCACGTCACGAACCACTCCGTCGGCACCGTGTGGCACACGCAGAGAGGTATCACGAACTTCACGAGACTTGTCACCAAAGATGGCATGAAGCAGGCGCTCTTCAGCAGAAAGGTCTTTTTCACCCTTAGGGGTCACTTTACCTACAAGAATGTCGCCTTCTTTAACTTCCGCCCCGATGCGGATAATACCCATTTCGTCCAGATTGCGTAGGGCATCTTCCCCTACGTTTGGAATTTCGCGGGTAATTTCTTCTGGGCCAAGCTTGGTGTCGCGCGTTTCTGATTCGTATTCTTCCAAGTGAACTGAGGTGTAGACATCGTCTTTCACCAGACGCTCACTCATGATAACCGCATCCTCGAAGTTGTAACCTTCCCATGTCATGTAGGCAACGATTGGGTTTTGTCCCAGAGCCATTTCTCCATTTTCCATAGAAGGTCCGTCAGCAATAAAGTCGCCTTTTTCGACAACATCGCCAACTTTCACCAAGGTACGTTGGTTATAAGCAGTACCTGAGTTCGAACGGCGGAATTTTTGAATTTGGTATACATCAAGAGAACCATCTTCGCGGCGGACTTCAACCTTATCTGCATCCGCATAGGTGACCTTACCATCATGCTGGGCAATAACCGCTGCACCAGAGTCGTGGGCAGCTTGGTATTCCATCCCAGTACCGACATAAGGCGCTTTTGGATCAATCAAAGGCACAGCCTGACGCTGCATGTTGGCACCCATGAGGGCACGGTTGGAGTCGTCATTTTCCAAGAAAGGAATACATGCTGTCGCTACAGCAACTACCTGCTTAGGTGACACATCCATGTAGTCTACTTGGTCTGATGGAAATTCTTGGTTATTACCTTGGTGGCGTCCCATAACGATAGGCTCAGCAAAGCCGCCTTTTTCATTCAGCTTAGAGTTGGCCTGCGCTACGATAAATTCATCTTCCTCATCAGCTGTCAGCCAAACGATTTCGTTGGTTACTACGCCAGCTTCACGGTCTACCTTACGGTAAGGTGTTTGAATAAATCCGTATTTGTTAAGGTGTCCATAAGAAGATAAGTTATTGATCAAACCAATGTTTGGTCCTTCAGGCGTTTCAATCGGACACATACGGCCATAGTGAGTATAGTGTACGTCCCGCACTTCATAGCCAGCGCGGTCACGTGTCAAACCACCAGGTCCCAAGGCAGACAAACGACGTTTGTGAGAAAGCTCAGACAGCGGATTGTGTTGGTCCATGAACTGAGACAACTGTGAAGAACCAAAGAATTCTTTAATGGCTGCAGTTACTGGACGAATATTGATGATTTGTTGCGGTGTGAGAACTTCATTATCTTGAACAGACATCCGTTCGCGAACATTACGCTCCATCCGAGAAAGTCCAAGTCGAACTTGGTTAGCCAAAAGCTCACCAACTGCACGAATACGACGGTTCCCTAAGTGGTCAATATCATCCACACGACCGATGCCTTCAGCCAAGTTGAGGAAGTAGCTCATCTCAGCCAAAATGTCAGCTGGTGTCACAATCCGAACCTTGTCAGACGGATTTGCATTACCAATGATGGTCACAACGCGGTCTGGGTCAGTCGGAGCCACTACCTTGAATTTCTGCAAATCTACAGGAGCTGTCAAAACAGCTGAATCGTTTGGAATATAAGTGATTTTATTCAAACCATTGTCCAACTGCTCTGCAATGCTGTCAATCACACTGCGGGTCATAACTGTACCAGCTTCAACCAAGATTTCTCCAGTTTCAGCATCTACCAATGGCTCTGCAATGGTTTGGTTCAGCAAGCGTGTCTTGACGCTGAGTTTCTTATTAATCTTGTAGCGACCAACTGCTGCCAAGTCATAACGATGCGGATCAAAGAAACGCGCTTCAAGAAGGGAACGAGAACTTTCAGCCGTCTTAGGCTCGCCTGGACGAAGACGCTCATAGATTTCTTTCAGAGCTTCATCTGTACGGGAGTCCATTGGATTCTTGTGGATATCTTTTTCAATGGTATTGCGCACCAAGTCGCTGTCACCAAAGATGTCCAAGATCTCATCATCTCCTGAGAAACCAAGCGCACGCACCAGAGTGGTAAATGGAATCTTCCGCGTCCGGTCAATACGAGTGTAGGCAATGTCTTTTGAGTCTGTTTCCAACTCTAACCAAGCTCCGCGGTTAGGAATAACCGTTGAACCGTAGCCAACTTTTCCATTTTTGTCAACTTTATCGTTAAAGTAAACCCCTGGAGAACGCACCAACTGGGATACGATAATCCGCTCACCACCATTGATGATGAAGGTTCCCATTTCAGTCATGATTGGGAAATCGCCAAAGAAGACTTCCTGAGTCTTGATTTCACCAGTTTCCTTGTTAATCAGACGGAAGGTTACAAAGATTGGCGCTGAGTAGCTGGCATCGTGGATACGTGCTTCTTCCAGCGTATATTTAGGCTCACGGATTTCATAGCCGACAAATTCCAATTCCATGGTGTCGGTAAAGTTTGAAATAGGAAGTACATCTTCAAAGACTTCCTTCAGACCATGATCCAAGAAATCTTGGAACGAATCCGTTTGGATTTCAATCAAATTTGGTAAATCAAGAACTTCCTTAATTCTTGAAAAACTACGACGGGTACGGTGTTTACCGTATCGAACTTCATGTCCTGCCAAGTTTTTACTCCTTTATGATAAGATACTAAGCCCTTGATAAAGCGAGAAAAGACGTATCTTTTTCTCAACGCTTTGAGGGCGAGTTCTGTGAAATGTTTTCAGAGGAAAATCCTCTGTCATTTACAATGCTGCAAAACAGCCACAATCAGTCCCTTTTGTTTAATTTTCAGAAAAATTAAATTATGATTACATAACCCGTTTTTCCTAAAAATAGGCACAAAAAGAGCAGCTAAATCTGACTTATTCAAGTTTGATTTAACTGCTGTAAGCTTCTATTTGGACAATATTTCAAATAAAGCACACGACAAATTATTGTTATTATTATACCTTATTTAGCTAGAAAT
This sequence comes from Streptococcus sanguinis, assembly GCF_900475275.1. Lineage (NCBI taxonomy): Bacteria > Bacillati > Bacillota > Bacilli > Lactobacillales > Streptococcaceae > Streptococcus > Streptococcus sanguinis. The sequence continues at coordinate 2,177,738 of NZ_LS483364.1, forward strand.
TGCAAGGATTTCATCCGCTTTCTGAAAAGTTAAAACTGTTCTTGATGCGCTAGTTCCCCTGCCGGTTATTGTTAGAATTGGAGCTAGAATTAGAATTAGAGGTAGAACCGCCCAGTATAGCTGACCAAGCCTTCTGATAATCCGCATCTGATGCCCCAATACCAAAGCGATAGGTCGTGGTCGGAGCACCATTTTTAGCCCAATAGCTAGGCACTGTCGGACCGCTGAGATTAACAGAGCGGCCGTTTACCGTTACTGTACCTGGCTTTTCTCCTGTGGACTTGAGTACATCAGACTTAATCACACTCGGATCAAGAGTGAACTTATCACCAACACCCCAGGCATTTGGATCTGCCTGATAGATAGCATCTGCCATATAGGCCATGTAGGAGGCATTATTATTATAACCAGTCAACGCCGCCATAGAGCTATTATCATCATGACCAATCCAGCCTCCCAAAGTCATCTTAGGAGTAGAAAGCATCAGCCACATATCACCGTTGGTGTTGGTCATTCCAGTCTTACCAATCCAGTCGGCTCCAGCCAAGGTTCCATTGACCTGACTGATTCTGGATTTGTAGGTCGTAGTAGCCCCAGAATTGATAACGCCCCGCATGAGCTCCTGCATAATCGTAGCTGCTGCTGGACTGTAAATCTGAACAGGATTGGCCTTATGCTGGTAAATCACCTTCCCATCTCGGTCTGTGATTTTTTCAACCATATATTTTTTCTGGTAGGTTCCATTATTAGCCAAGGTTTGGAAACCATTGGTATGCTGAGCTACAGATACTTCAATTCCCCCGCCCATTGGGAGACTCTCAATGCTGTAGTCATCAATGTAATAACCCATTTTTTCCATATAACCACGGACATTGACACCTTTTTCGCGTAATCCGCGGTAAGTCCAATAAGCCGGAATATTCCAAGAAGTATTGAGAGCTTCTTGCAGATCCATCATGGCTGTACCACGGCTGTCCACGTGCATGATTGGGTCACCGCTTGAAAAGTTAGTCGGATAGTTAGAAAGAACGCTGGCGCTGCCCATCAGACCTTGGTCAATAGCAATCCCATAAGCCAGAATCGGCTTAATGGTCGAACCCGGTGACCGTTCCGTATCAAAGGCATGATTGTTCTGATTGGAAGCGTAGTCTCTGCCGCCTACAAAGCCAATCACAGCACCGGTTTTATTATCCAAGAGGACATTTCCCACTTCAACTGCACCAGTTCCGTCATCCAAGACACCGCCATAGTTGGCTACTGCATTTTGCATAGCGGTGTGGATATTCTTGTTAATCGTGGTGGTGACAGTATAGCCGCCATCGCTCAGTTCTTTAGCGGCCAATTCCTTGTAGGCTTTGACAGTGTCGTTGTTTTTCAGCTCTTGCTGAGAAACATTGTCCCGCTGAATCAAGTACTCGTACATGGTCTGCTGGGCTTCTTCGACCGCTGTGTAATAAAGGTAGCCATGCGAAGATTTTTCCGAGCTTTCAGATGGCTTGAAATCCTTGGTCAGGTCGTAGTCCTTGTACTCCTTGTACTCTTTTTCGCTTAGATGGCCCGTCCGATACATATTATAGAGCACATCCTTGGCACGTTCCAAGCCCAGAGCCATATCCCCTTCACTCTTGAGACTGCCATCCGCTGCATAAGGCGAATAAACAATCGGACTCTGTGGCAAGCCGGCAATAAAAGCAGACTGGGGCACAGTCAAATCCTTAGCAGAAACACCAAAAATCCCTTGAGCAGCTTCTTCCACACCAGCGATATTCTGCCCCTTATTGTTGCGCCCGAAAGGCGAAACGTTCAAGTAGGTCGTCAAAATATCATCCTTGGACATGTAGCGCTCCAAAGCCAGCGCATCAACAATCTCCGCCGCTTTCCGCTTGAAGGTCGGCGCATCGCCCACCACCTGCTGCTTGATCAACTGCTGGGTAATGGTTGACCCCCCGCTAGACGAGCCAACTCCAACAACTGAACCGAGCGTAGCCCGAAGCACAGCCTTGGGCACCACTCCGTTATGCGTTTCAAAGTTCTCATCCTCTGTAGCGATAACGGCTTTTTTAACATTTTCAGAGATGGCGTCACTCTTAACTGGGATGCGGAGCAAATCATTGTCCACTTCTGCAATCAAACTGCCATCGGCATAGGTAAGCTTAGAAATACCAGAGATATTATTCACCTGCTTGACCAGCTCTTCTTGCTTGGGCACTTCAACCTTACTGAAAAGACTAGCTGCATAGCCTATCCCAATCCCAGCACCGATTACGCCACCGAAGAAGATAAACACAAAAGCCATATTCATCAGAAGTTTAAAAGTCCGCAAGAAAACAGCAAAAACATCACCGATAGACCAGCCATTGTTGCCACTAACGATCTTCTTGCTCCATTCTGGAAGATGTATTTTTTTGATAAACTGCTGGGCTTTTCCCCAGAACTCTTTTAATTTCTCTATTAATTGTTCCAAGTTTGATTCTCCTTGTTATCTTCCCATTATACCAAATATCTATGATTTATTTCAAGGAAACATTGCTATTTAAAAGCTTTATGATACAATAGAGTAACATAAATTTAAAATATAGATAAGCCAATTTCTTGGCTTTTAGAATAGGAGAGACATGATGCACATTTTTGATGAGCTAAAAGAACGTGGCTTGGTATTCCAAACCACTGATGAAGCAGCTTTACGCAAGGCCTTAGAAGAAGGACAAGTCTCTTATTATAGTGGATACGATCCGACCGCTGACAGCCTGCACCTTGGCCACTTGGTAGCCATTCTGACCAGCCGTCGCTTGCAACTAGCCGGACACAAACCCTACGCTCTGGTCGGAGGAGCAACTGGATTGATTGGCGATCCATCCTTTAGGGATGCAGAACGCAGCCTCCAAACCAAGGAAACCGTAGAAGGCTGGGTAAAATCTATCCAAGATCAGCTTTCTCGTTTTCTGGACTTTGAAAAGGGCGATAATAAGGCCGAGATGGTCAATAACTATGACTGGTTCAGCAGCATCAGCTTTATCGACTTCCTGCGTGATGTCGGCAAATACTTCACTGTCAACTACATGATGAGCAAAGATTCTGTCAAGAGCCGGATTGAGACAGGGATTTCCTATACAGAATTCGCCTACCAGATCATGCAAGGATATGACTTTTATATCCTCAATCAAAACCACGGCGTAACCCTGCAAATCGGTGGTTCTGACCAGTGGGGCAATATGACAGCAGGTACAGAACTCCTGCGCCGCAAGGCTGACAAGACTGGCCATGTGATAACTGTTCCGCTCATTACCGACGCTACTGGCAAAAAATTTGGTAAGTCAGAAGGTAATGCTGTCTGGCTCAATCCTGATAAGACTTCTCCTTACGAAATGTATCAATTCTGGATGAATGTCATGGACGCAGACGCTATCCGCTTCCTGAAAATCTTCACCTTCCTGTCCTTGGATGAAATCGAAGAGATTCGTCAGCAGTTTGAATCAGCACCACACGAACGCTTGGCTCAGAAAGTCCTGGCTCGCGAAGTGGTCAGTCTGGTTCACGGTCAAGAAGCATACCAGGAAGCTCTCAATATCACTGAGCAGCTCTTTGCCGGAAATATCAAGAACCTATCTGTCAAGGAACTCAAACAAGGTTTGCGCGGTGTGCCTAACTATCAGGTCCAAGCAGAAGACAACCTCAATATTGTAGAACTGCTTGTGACAGCCGGTGTGGTAAACTCCAAACGTCAAGCTCGCGAGGACGTCCAAAACGGTGCTATCTACCTCAATGGCGAGCGCATCCAAGATTTAGACTATGTTCTCAACGACTCAGATAAACTGGAAGACGAGCTGACAGTTATCCGCCGTGGTAAAAAGAAATACTTTGTCCTTACCTACTAAAGATAAAAATCCGATTACCTGAATCGGATTTTTCTATGTCTTACGAATGAAAGGACATTCAACTTTATAAAAACAGATAGAAAGAGAGTTCTCATGAAACCAAAACTCGCCCGCTTTGCCCAAGCTTCGGCTCTGGCCTGCCCACTTTGCCAGCAAAGCTTGGCTATGGAAGAAAGCAGCCTCAAGTGTCTTAATCGCCATTCCTACGACATCGCCAAATTCGGTTATGTCAATCTAGCTCCCCAGGTCAAACAAACTAGAGACTATGACAAAACGAGCTTTCAAAATAGAAAAGTCATCTTGGAAGCCGGCTTTTATCAGCATATCCTAGATGAGTTGCAGGATCTGCTGCAGACCCTGCCTGAAGAACAGACCATTCTAGACGTCGCTTGCGGAGAGGGCTACTATGCTCGAAAAATTCAGGAAAAATTCCCCAACAAAGAAATTTACGCCTTTGATTTATCCAAAGATTCTATCCAGTTAGCTGCCAAAAGTGATCAGAGCCTGGCTGTAAAATGGTTCGTAGGTGATTTGGCACACTTGCCTGTTCAGGATCAAAGCATAGATGTCTTGCTGGACATCTTCTCACCAGCTAACTACCATGAATTTCAGCGAGTATTGAAAAAAGAGGGACTTATCATTAAAGTCATCCCAACAGAAAATCATCTGAAGGAAATTAGAGCTAAAGTAGCTGACCAGCTCCGTCAAAAAGATTATTCTAATCAAGATATCGCCCAGCACTTCCAGAAACACTTTCAGATCCTATCTAGAAAGACCGTAGAATCAACCCATGCTCTACATTCTGAGGAGAAAACTGCCCTGCTCCAGATGACTCCTTTACTCTTTCATGTTGAAAAAAATCTAATCAATTGGGAGCGGCTTACACACGCTACTATTTCAGCTGAGATTCTTATCGGAAAACTAAAACAAGAAAAAATCTGATTACCTTTCGGTAAAAAATGATGTTATAACAGCCATTTTAAAAACGCAGACTGTCCTGTCTGCGTTCTTTGTTTATCAACTGATTAATAGACTGTCTTCTCTGTCTCTGGATCAAAGAAGTGCGCTTTATTGAGGTCAAAACCTAGGTCAATACCTGCACCAGTTTCTAGGTAATCCCGTGAATCCACACGCGCTACAAACTCACTAGAACCCACTTGGCAATAGAGATGAGACTCTGCTCCCAGCAATTCTGAGACAGAAATTTTGGCATGCACAACTGAATTCGGGAAAGTTTCCAAGAAAGCAGCTTCTGCATTAACATCCTCTGGACGAATACCGAAGATCAGCTCCTTGCCCTCGTAACCTTTCTCCCGCAGAACCTTGAGGGCTCCTTCTGGAACAGTCAAGCGCAGACCTTCTGCGACAATCTCATTCCCTTCAAGTTTAACTGGGATAAAGTTCATAGCTGGGCTACCGATGAAGCCGGCAACGAACTTATTAACTGGGTTGTTATAGACTTCCTGCGGTGTACCAATCTGCTCCACCCGTCCAATCGTTCCAGTTCCAGCAGGATTCTTGGTCGCTGACATGATAACAATCCGGTCAGCCAGAGTCATAGCTTCAGTCTGGTCATGGGTGACATAGATAGTTGTTGCCCCGATACGGCGGTGAATCTTGGCAATCTCTGCCCGCATAGAAACACGCAGCTTAGCATCCAAGTTAGACAAAGGCTCATCCATAAGGAAAACCTTTGCATCACGAACGATAGCGCGTCCCATTGCTACCCGCTGACGCTGACCACCAGACAAGTCGGCTGGCTTACGTTGCAAGAATTCCTTCAAGCCCAGAATTTCTGCTGCTTCATTGACCCGTTTTTCAATATCTTCCTTGCTGTACTTGCGCAGCTTGAGACCAAAAGCCATGTTGTCGTAGACAGTCATGTGCGGATAAAGGGCATAGTTCTGGAAGACCATGGCGATGTCACGGTCTTTTGGAGCTACATCATTAACCACTGTACCGTCAATAGAGGCAGTTCCTTCTGTGATGTCTTCAAGCCCCGCAATCATACGCAGCGTAGTTGATTTTCCGCAACCAGAAGGACCGACAAAGACGATAAATTCTTTGTCCTTGATATCTAGATTGAAGTCTTCCACTGAATAGTGGTCGCTGTTGGGATATTTTTTATAGATATTTTTCAGATTTAATTCGACCATAATAAGCCCCTTCTTTTGAATAAAAATATTTTCTTTCAAGCTCTCGTTTGCAAAGCGCTTTCACATTGTCCATTATATCGTTTTTTTTTGACTTTTTCAAGCACTTTTAGTAAAACGTTTGCATAATTTTTGAAAATTTTCTCCATCAGAAAAGAGACCAAGTGGTCTCTTTAAAACTTATTCTTCTTTTTTTCTACTACGGAATGACAATCCAGCTGCGCCTAAAGCGCTGATAACTCCTGCAACTGTGAGAAGAGCATTAGAAGCTTGACCCGTATGCGGCAAGACTGACGCACCACTCTTACCTTCCTTGTTTTTAAGCTGAGCTAGCTGGGTGACCTTAGCTGATGAAGACTGCTCTTGTACTGATTTGGCCCCATCAACTGCTGGCAAAATACCGCTAGTTACTTGGTAAGCAGGTAAAGCATCAGCTACAGCCGCGTCAGCAGCATTGACACCGCCGGTAAATTCCGGAAGAGCCGCCATCTGAGGAGCGCTGTCTGGATGTGCACTCCTGACTGATGGCTGAACGCCAGCATCATAGGCGTTGTTTTCTGTTATAGTTGGATCAGAATCATTGACGCCTCCTGTAAATTCAGGCCGTGTTACTGTTGCCGCTTCTGAATCACTAACATTGCCACTGAATTCTGCTTGTGCAGACGCCTGCGGAGCTGTATCAGGATGAGTTCCAACCCCATGGCTAGAGAAATCATACTCTGACTCTGTCGCTGTTATCGTCTCTGAATCATTGACGCCTCCACTAAATTCAGGCCGTGTTACTGTTGCCGCTTCTGAATCACTAACATTGCCACTGAATTCTGCTTGTGCAGACGCCTGTGGAGCTGTATCAGGATGAGTTCCAACCCCATGGTTAGAGAAATCATACTCTGACTCTGTTACTGTTGTCGGCTCAGAATCGCTGACGCCTCCACTAAATTCAGGCCTAGCTTCCTGTGGTGAATCACTTGGAATAGAAGAAGCTGTCTTAGCTTTAGCAGCATTCTTGACAATCGCTTCTAGATTTTCAAGAGCTTTTGTCTGCTCAGCAGCAATCTGTTCCTGCAGCTTCTCTGCTTTTTCAGCACTGTCTACACTATCATCTAGCTGCGCAATCGCATCTGTCACCGTCTTTAATACTGCTCGAATCTTTTCTTTAGCTTGCTTTTTATCGAGTTCTGAAAGTGTTTGATGATGTTCAATTGCTTCAATCTGTTTGTCGACTTCTTCTTCAAGCTCATCTAAAACCAAGTCTTTGCCAACTGGATGAATCGTGTTCAAGCTAGCAATGCCAGCTTCCTCAATTCTCTCTAGTTCCTCTTCGGTATCAGCCTTTTCAAGCGCCGTTTTCGCATCTGCTAGAGTTGCTTCCGCTTCAGCTTTAGCCGTAGCCCGTTCTGCATCTGACAGATTCGGGTTGCTCCGTAAGTCTGCTAGCTTATCAGACAGAGCAAGATCTAGTTTCAGCCCAGTCGTAACTTTTAGCAAACCTTGCTTCTCTGCCGCTACCTGTTCTTGAATTTTTTCGGCATCATCAGGACTTTCAACCCAGGCATTATAAGCTGCAATTGCTTTTTGAGCTATGGCTGCTGCATCTTCAATTTTCTTTTTCGCTGCAGCTTTTTCCTCAGCAGAAAGACTTTGACTCTTCTCAACAGCCTCGATAGTAGCTGTTTTTTCTTCCTGAATTTCTTTTAAGAACTGCTCTTTGCCAATAGGGTGAATCTTGGCTAAGTGGGCTATGGCTGTTTCTTTTGCCCGGTCATAGACTTCCTGAGAATCTGCTCCTTCAATAGCCTTCTTGGCTGTTTCTACCACCTGCTCTATCTCACCTCTAACTGCTTTCTTTTCTGCTTCTGAAAGATTGGGATTTGCTTCCAAGTCAGCTAACTTGGAAGCCAGAGTGAAATCTACGGTTGAACTTGCTATAAATTTGAAAAACTTATCTTCCTCGGTTACTGCCTGCTCTTGAATCACTTCCGCCTGCTCTGCTGTTGCTGCATTAACATCTAATTTCTGAATTGCATCTTCTGCTTCTGCTGCCTTCTTCCTTACAGACTCTTGGAAGCTTTTCTTTTGCTCCTCAAGCAGTAAATCGCTACTATCTACAAGTTTATCAAACTCTGCTTTTCCATTTTGGATTTCATCTAGAAGTAAATCTTTGCCGACTGGATTGATAGAGTTGATGTCTGCCAATCCATCTTCCTTAGCTTGATCAATCCTTTCTTTATCCTCAGCTGCAGCAATTTCATTCTGAGCCTTCGCAGCTGTTTGATTGACTTCCTCCTTAGCTGCTGCAAGCTCCTCATCTGACAAATTTGGATTATTCCCAAGATCTGTCACTTTCTCAGCCAGAAACGTGCCTACTTCCGTATTAGCAGCCTCCCTGACCGTTGTCAAATCCTGATTTACTGGCGATGCAGCGACCGGAATCTCTACTGCATTTGCCACAGGCTGCTCCTCATCTGCCGCCACCATACCGTGACCCAAAAACAGAGCACAAATAAGGACTGAACCAACACCTAAAACTGACTTCCGAATAGAATATCGCAAAACTTTTTCTGTTCTTTTCATTTTATTCTCCTCTGAACATATTTTATGATCCCGATCAGTAACCCTTAATAAAAAGTCCAGTCAAACCTCCCATAAATCTTTCAGATTAGGTAATCTTTAAACTACACTTTCTATTTGACTTCTGATAAGATTTTTTATTATTTTATCATATTAACTTGTTAAAACAAAAGGATTATCGGCTTGATTTATGTACATTTTTGTGAAATCGTCCAGTTTTCAAACAGACATGATGTCCAGAAATTAAACTAAAAATTTTCCCATTTAACAATGTGTAAACTTTTTTAGTAAAAATTCTGGGCTATTTTCTAGCTTATTTCAGACAGAAAAAGTAAAATGGTATAGGAGGGATAAAATTATGGCTCTTAATACACGAGATAGGATTTTGGATGCATTTTTTGAATTAGCAGATAAACAGCCAGACAGGTCGCGTTTTACCTTTACAGAAATCGCTAAAGAAGCCGGCTTGTCCAGACAGGCTATTTACAAACGACACTTTAATAACACTACTGAAATTATCGAATACATTCGCCAAGATATGGTAAAGCAAGCCTTTGCCCCCAACTGGAATAGCAACAAAGCTGAAGCGGACTTAGATCCTTTCACTTTTTTGGCTCAAACGATTCTTCCCGCTATTTATGAGCAACGCCAACGCATTAAAATATTATATACTAGTTCTGTCGATCCCTTGTGGAGCGATTTTATTACTGCCAGTTACAAGGACTGGATCGAGCAGAATTTAAATCTTGACCACCAAAAATTAGGTATTCCTGAAGACCTGGCCAATCAACTGCTGGCCGGCTGGATTAGTTCTCTTATTGAGAATTGGATCACTCAGGATGACCCCGTTCCTTGCAAGCAGTTCTCTAAGACATTTCTCAACCTTGTATCTTCACCCCTAACCAGCTTTGCTGCCTATGATAGTCCAGCTGGTCCTTCAAATAAAATTGTTATCGCATAACCAACTAGAAGAAAAACAGAGAAATGACAGAACCGGTCCTTGTAAGGGAAGACTGGTTTTTTAATATTTTTATATTAAATTTTAAAAATAATTGGACATTTCCTCTATAAAGTGTTATCATTTTAGTTGACAAGCGGTAAACTTTTTTGTTGGGATTTGCGCTATTTTTAGACAAACCAGCAAGAACTTAATAAAAAAGAAAGAAGGTACTTATGCCCCAAGATACTCGAGACAAAGTCGTCAATGCCTTAATTGAGCTGGCAGAGCAAAATCCTGAAAAGTCTTATTTTACTTTTTCAGAGATTGCAAAACAAGCTGGTCTATCGCGCCAGGCTATCTATAAAAAGCATTTTAGTAATGTTGAAGACATTATCCAATACATCCGCCAGACAATTATGACTCCGTTTTTGCCCCTGTATGAAAGCTACGAAGAAGGAAATGGAGAAAACCCATTCTGCTTCTTTGCCCAACATATGATTCCTACCCTTTATGAACATAGGAAATGGATGAGGGTGCTCTATACTACAGCTATCGATCCTTTCTGGAGTGACTATCTATCTACCTTCTTCACTCAGTGGGTCGTGCAAAATTTAGAAATTGACTCTAAAAAATTGGGAATTCCAAAAGAAATGGCTACGGAAATTGTTGTTAGATGGATTAACTCCCTCATTGAAATTTGGATTATCAAAGAAGAACCTATGCCTGCAGAGGATTTCGCCAAGCTCTTCCTGAATGTGATTTCAACCCCTATGGATCAGTTTATAACACCTCACAGTGAATCCTAATTCAACTCAAAATTATGAAGCCAGCCTAAATTAGGTGGGCTTTTTTTGTCTGTAAAATTTCTTACTCTCCCAAAGAAAAGAGAGCAGATAGTCTTCTGCTCTCGTCAACATATAAGCTATAAAATTAAGCACCAAGCTTCGTTTAATCTACTCGATAATAGAAGCTACCTTGTTCGTCAAAGCTATTCAGGCCAACTCCTGTCCAGATTCTGTCTTGACCAACATCTGAATTATCTGTAAAGTTTTCCTTGTCTGCGACCTTAACTCCCTTGGGAAGAAACTCAATCAGAAAACCTCCGCTTTCTCCGCCGTAGACACCGCCAGCAGCAGTACCATAGTCTGTCAGAGAAGCTCCGTACAATTCATAAACACTTGAAACCAAGCCCTTGTCATCAAAAACAAGCTGGTTGCCAGAAGCATCCTGCCAGGTTCCTTTAACGCTAGCATAATTACCATTTGCAAGTGCTGAAATGTCCATCGCTTCCTTCTTTTCCTTGTTTTTTTCTGTGCTCGCACTCTCTGAGCTAGCGCTGCTAGCCACTGAAGATGCTGCTGCAGTTGATTGACTGGATGCCTGCTCCACAGAACTTGTTACCGAGCCCGTACTGCTAGTAGGCGTCTCTGATTGATTCGTAGCACTGCCCCTTGAGCAAGCTGTCATAGCTAATAAAGCAGCTCCTGCTAGTAAAAAAGGTAAAGCTTTTTTCTTCATTTTTCTCCTCTTTCTCACGGTAAGATAAATCATGTGATTAGTAACATTATAGATTATTTTATCGCTTTTTACAAGAAGAATCCTAGCAGCTGGTCAGGCGCACAGCTACTGACCTTATTTACTCAGCTTCTGCCACATCCAGAACCCTGTAGATTGTTTTTGCCAGAGTCGCTTCATAATCAGATGCACCATAAGGCTTATCAGTCGTGACTTGGGCTGTCTGCTTTTCTAAGTCCACAACCACATCTGACACTCCCTCCATAGATAGGAAGTGCTGGGTGACGTGTTTGACACAATTTTGACAAGATAAATTTTCTAACCGAATTGTTTGTTTCATAGATTCATTCCTCCGTATATTTAGTTCATTTTAAAGCGTCCTAGACGCAGAGCATTGACGACAACCGACACTGAGCTCAAGCTCATGGCTAGACCAGCCAGCATAGGATTGAGCAAGGGACCGCCGAAAAGATGCAATAGCCCCATAGCAATCGGAATACCTAGTGTATTGTAGGCAAAAGCCCAGAAGAGATTTTCCTTGATATTACGGATGGTCGCTTGGCTGAGCTTGATAGCCTTGACTACATCCTGCAAATCACTATGCATGAGCACTACATCTGCTGACTCAATAGCCACATCGGCGCCAGAGCCGATGGCAATTCCAACATCGGCCTGGACCAGAGCCGGCGCATCATTGATACCGTCTCCTACCATAGCCAGTTTTTTCCCAGCTTCCTGTAAGTTCTTGATAGCAGCGGCCTTCCCATCTGGCAATACACCTGCAATGACTTTTTGGATTCCAGCTTTCTGGGCAATAGCTGTCGCTGTTTCTTCACGATCTCCTGTCAGCATGATGACTTCTAGTCCCATAGACTGGAGCTCCTGCACCGCCTTCAGGCTGCTGGACTTCATCTCATCTGCTACCGCTAAAATACCAGCTAGCTGTCCATCTACTGCGACAAACATGGCTGTCTTCCCTTCTTGGGAAAGCTCCAACAACTGTTCTTGAAAGACACTGCTGTCAATGTTCTTGTCTTTCATCAATGACTCATTTCCCACCAGAAGCTGTCTGCCCTCAACCTGAGCGGATAAGCCTCGTCCAACCATAGCCTCAAAATGACTGACAGGCAGTAAGTCAAGCCCCTCCTCTTCAGCTGCTTCTAAGATAGCCTGAGCCAAAGGATGCTCAGAATGCTGCTCAGCACTGGCTATTAGCTGCAATAAGTCAGAGCGATTAAAATCACTCAAAGGTAACAAATCCGTCAGACTGGGCTTACCAACCGTAATCGTCCCAGTCTTATCAAGAACAATAGTATCCAGCTGATAAGCTGCTTCCAAAGCTTGCCCAGACTTAATCAGAATCCCATTTTCAGCTCCTTTACCAGTCCCGACCATGATGGCTGTCGGAGTAACTAACCCCAGCGCACAAGGGCAGGCAATGACCAGAACTGCGATAAAGATTGACAGAGAAAAGCTAAGACTCTCACCAGCCAGAAAATACCAGCCAAGCGCGGACAAAGTAGCCAAGCTCAGCACGATTGGGACAAAATAGAGCGAAATCTTATCGGCCAAAGCCGCTATCGGAGCCTTAGACCCCTGCGCTTCCTCCACTAATCTAACAATCTGAGCTAAGGTCGTATCCGAACCCACCCTAGTTGCTTGGTAATCAATACTACCATTTTGATTGATTGTTGCACTAGTAATGGTATCGCCGACCTTCTTTTCAATCGGGACACTTTCTCCAGTCATCATGGACTCATCCACAAAGGTCTGCCCCTCCGTCACAAGGCCATCTACCGGCATACGCTCTCCTGGTTTGATACGGATAATGTCTCCAACTCGGATATCCTCTGTATCAATGGTCACAGTCTCTCCATAGCGAATCACTGTCGCCTGACTAGGCACTAGCTCAAGCAGAGACTGAATCGCTTGAGACGTTTTCCCCTTGGCTGAACTTTCCAGATATTTTCCCAGAAGAACCAAGGCAATAATCACTGCAACAGACTCAAAATAGAGCTGATGAACAAAGGGATGATGACCTAGAAAAACCTGACTGACCGAGTAGAGGCTGTAGAAAAATGCTGCGCTGGTCCCCACCGCAATCAAACTATCCATATTGGGATGTTGCTTGATAAGATTGCGAAATCCTCTCTGATAAAAACCGCGACCGATCCACACAGCAGGCAGAGTCAAAAGTAGTTGTGACAGAACGAAGACCAAAGGGTGCGCCATATGGTCCAAGAAGCTAGGCAGAGGAAGACCGACCATACTTCCCATAGAGATATAAAGTAAAGGCAGAGCCGTAATCAAAAGAATCAGCAACTCTTGTTTCTTTTTTTGCAATTTCTGAGCTTTAATCTCAGCTTCTTCGCTTACATCAGACGGTCGGTCTTTTCCTTTTTCTTCTGCCTGATAACCAGCCTCAGCTACAGCATCCAGCACTTGCTTGCTATCAAATCCCGCCTTAGGAAGCAAACTGAGACGTTCTGTCGCCAGATTGACACTGACATCCTCGACCGTTTCCAAGTCCTTGACCGCCATCTCCACCGTCATAGCACAGGCAGCGCAGGTCATACCAGAGAGTTTGTATTCTTTCTTCTCGCTCATCAATGCGCCTCCTTTCCGTGCCCGCAACGACACTGTCCTTGTGGGCAGTCGCATTTAATTTCGAGCGGAGCCGAGGCCCTTTTCTTATCAATGACCTGACTGAGCCGCTCCAAGTCCCCTTGACTGAACTGACTTCTCTCAATCATCGAAATCAAAAGATCTCCGTGTTTAGTATTACAGATATTGTCAAAAAGCGCCTGCCATGTACTTTCCAGATGGTCCGCTTCTAAAATCCGAGCATCGTAGTAAAACTTGCCCTCGATTTTTTCCATAGCGATAAATTCTTTGGTTTTCAGACGATTCAAAAGGGTCTTGATGGTTGCCGGTTTCCAGGAAAAATCGGCTTCCAACCGCGCTATAATTTCTGTACTGCGACTGTGTGGATAGGCCCACAACACACGCATCACTTGCCATTCTGCTTGGCTAATATTTTGCTGTTCCATTGTTTAACACTCCCTTATCATTTACATTTGTAATCTAACTCTTTATTAGTTTACATTTGTAATCGTAATTTGTCAAGTGTTTTTATCGTCATTTCCTGATATACAAAAAAAGAAGGCGGGATAATCCCGTCTTCTCAACTTTTTCTATATTAGTGCGCCAGCATCTCTTGGGCAATTTCTTGACCGGTTAATTTACTTGGATAGTAGGTTGGCCAGTTTTCCAGCTCGTCAAAGAGTGCTTCCTGGCTTTCGCCACCATAGAAGATATGGAAGTGAGCCGCCTTGGTCGGTGCAATGTTGTGGTCGCTAAACTGAACATACTTGTACTCCCCAGCATCCTCGTCTGTCGCTTCAAACATGAAGCGAACTCCACGATTTCCCTTAGAGTAAGTCAAAGTGTGCTTGCCAACGTATTTATACGTATATTTCTTGGATTTTCCATCTACCACAAATTCCATAGTCTTGTCTGTGATATTGATATTGGATACATCCGTCTTGTAGCCCTTGTCATAGTAGTCCTTGTATTCAGCTGCCGTCATTTTTCCAGTCAGCTTAGCCTTGTAATCAAAGACTTGGTCCAATGTCCCATCTTTCAGATAAGGATAAACAGACTGCCACTCGCCAGCATAGTCAGACAAAGTACGATCCTTGACGGCACTGTCTTCAAAGTAGCCGTTTTGGACTGTCTTATCGTCTTCTTCTTTCTCGGCTGCAATCTCCGCTCCCTCTTGGTCAGTTGTCTTCTTGAGAGCCTTTAGATTGGCCTGCATGATAGAAACATAGTCAGCTCCATCCTTGGTCTGCTCCTCGGTCAAGCTTTCCAGCGGATTCAAGACATCAAGTTCTACCCCTGTTTCCTTAGCTAATGTAGAAGCCAGAGCTTGAGAAGCATTCTCTTCAAAGTAGATATACTTGATTTTATTTTTCTTGATATACTCGGTCAATTCAGCCAAGCGTGAAGCGGATGGCTCACTGTCTGGTGAAAGTCCAGAAATTGGCACCTGCTTCAAACCATAGTCCAATGCCAGATAGTTAAAGGCTGCGTGCTGAGTGACAAAGCTCTTTTGCTTGGCGTTGGCCAACCCATCTTCATATTCCTTGTCCAAGGCTTCCAGCTTCTTGATATAAGCCGCTGCATTTTTCTCAAAAGCCGCTTTCTTGTCAGGATAAGACTTGCTCAAGCTATCACGGATGTTCTCCACCATTTTAATAGCTCGCTTCGGTGACAGCCAGACATGGGGATCATAGGCATGATGATGTCCCTCTTCACCATGGTCATGGCCTTCTTCCTCTTCACCACCAGGCAGCAAGAGCATATTTCCAGTCGCCTTGATAACTGTTTCTTCCTTATTTTTCAAAGTTTTTAACAGATCAGGAACCCAAGTCTCCATGTTTTCATTTTCATAGACAAAGGCATCTGCATCCTGAATCGTCGCAACTGCCTTAGCTGAAGGCTCATAATCATGCGGCTCTGTACCTGCCCCGATTAGAAGTTCAACATTGGCCTCATCTCCAGCCACCTGCTTGGTAAACTCATAAACAGGATAAAAAGTCGTGACAATATTGAGCTTGCCATCTGCATTTTTTTGATTGGAACAAGCTACTAAGAAAATACTCAGTAAACCTGCTAATAGTAAGCTAATTTTTTTCATTTTCTGCTCCTATTTCATAAATTTTTTGACCAGATTGACCAGCAAGAACAAGCTGACGAAAATAATCGTAATGCTGGCACTAGCTGGCGTCTCTGCATAGTAAGAAATATAAAGTCCGGCAATCATACCAAAGAAGCCGATGGCATTTGCCAGCAAAATAACCGACTTGAAATTTTTCCCAATCCGCAGAGCTATACTGGCCGGCAAGACCATAATGGTCGAAACCAGCAAGGCTCCCGCAGCTGGAATCATGAGAGCAATCGCAACACCCGTCACGATATTAAAGAGAATGGACATGGTACGCACAGGCAGCCCATCCACAAAGGCCGTATCCTCATCAAAGGTCAAGATGTACATGGGGCGAATAAAGAGGAAGGTCAAGACAAGCACCACAGCAGCAATAACAAAGAGAGAAATCACCTGCTCCATACTGATAGTCACAATGGAGCCAAACAGATACTGATCCAGACTCATCGAGCTAGAACTCTTACCCTTACTCATAACAATCAAGGAAATAGCTAAGCCAGTTGACATGAGAATGGCCGTTCCGATTTCCATGAAATTCTTATAGATAGTCCGCAGATACTCCAAAAAGACTGCTGCAACAATGACGACAAGCACCGTTGTGAGAGTGGGAGATAGTCCAAGAACCAATCCAAAAGCTACACCTGCCAGCGAAACGTGACTGAGCGTATCACTCATAAGGCTCTGCCGACGTAAAATCAGGAATGTCCCCAGAATCGGTGAGAAGAGGCTCATGGCAATAACTGCCAAGAAGGCTCGCTGCATAAAATCATAGGAAAATAGATTAAGCATGGCTCACCTCCTGTCGGCCGTCACTTTCATGAACATTGAAACAGCGCCAAGGTGAGTCCTGATTACGGACCAGGTGAATGTTGCGGTCAGCATATTTACGAACTTCTTCCGGATCGTGTGTAATCATCAAGACAGCCTTCCCATGCTGATGAGCACTATGGTGCATGAGCTTGTAAAATTCATCCTTGCTGCCTGCATCCATCCCTGTTGTCGGCTCATCTAGGACAAAAATATCCGGATCCGAAGCAAACATCCGAGCAATTACAGCCCTCTGCTTTTGCCCTCCAGAGAGAGAACCAATTCGCTTATCCCGATGTTCCCACATACCTACAGATTTAAGACTTACCTTTATATGCTCTTCATCATGCTCATTCAAGCGACGAAACCAGCCTTTACGCGGATAACGTCCCGACTTGACAAACTCATATACCGTACTAGGAAAACCAGCATTAAAACTGGCAATCTGCTGAGGTAGATACGCAATCCGCAGTTTCTTGCCTCGCACATTGGTCTTGGAAATCTTCACTTCCCCATGCTTGGGCTGCAAAATACCCAAACTAGCCTTGATAAGCGTCGTCTTAGCAGCTCCATTTTCCCCCGTCAAAGTTACAAACTCACCACTGTCTAGAAAATAATGAATATGCTCTAGCACAGGCTCCTTGTCATAGTAAAAGGAAAGATTATCAACTGTGATATATCTCATTTGCCGATCTCTCCCACTAAGGCTTCCAAAAACTTCGCAATTGTCGCCTGTTCACTAGCAGAAAACTGCTCAGCCAATTTTTGATAAGTCTCCAAAGTATGCGCGTGATGATGCTGGTGTTCCTTTGCAATCGGCTGCGCTAAGTCAGTCAAACGGTAAAAGGTAACCCGTGCATCTCTTTTATCTTTAAAGGCTTGCAGCATCTCTTGCCGAGCCAAAGATTTCACAGCCTTGGTCACCGCAGCTTGACTCACATTCAGTTTTTTTGCCAAATCAGAATTTGTCAAGGATTCCTCAGACAAAAGCATCAAAATATGCTCTTGCGTATTGGTTAAAGGCACATCACTCGTGCAAGAACCAATCAGAATCTCATGCTGATTTTCTGCTTTCAAAATAACTTCATTTAAAAATTGATCGATCTTCTGCGCTAAATGAGTCATTTCCTCCTCCTTCTCTTAACCAGTTAAAGCTTTACTGGTTAATTATACCACAAAAAAGAAAAGAGTCAAGAATTTTCAGTAAAAGTAAGATGCTTTTCACAAAAAATATTTAATCATACAATTAGATTCTTAAGCCCTAAATAAAACTCAATCAGAGAATGAAAAGCAACAAACCGAGCTGACTCATATTAGCATTCTAGATTCTATAAACAATTTGATGGTGAGTCCATTACATTAGTTGAGTGTGGATTTACAAGTAAAATCATGATTCAATCTTCCGCATTAGCTTGCAAGTAAATACTACAGAAAAGACAAAAAAACGAAGCTAAAATGCTTCGCTAAACTTAAGCTATACCGGCGGCCGGGGTCGAACCGGCACGTCCTTGCGGACACTGGATTTTGAGTCCAGCGCTTACTTTTTTGAATCTTATAACTTTGATTTAATAGGGTTTTAGGACTTTTGAATCTCGCAAAATAGGCTCATTTCACAAATTTCTGTAACTTGTTGGTAACGCTATTATAAAGTTACAAATGATATAACACTTACTCTAAGCATATTATCTCTTAAATAGAGCACCATAGTAATCAATTAAACTATTTAAATTCTTACGTTTTTTCAATTGACTGATATACTTCTCTAATATCGTTTGAGTATAGTTTTTATCTGTTTTCAAAAAATTACTAATACTAGTAACATTTTCATTTTTCAATTCGGACTCATACAACTCTGTCAAATGGTCAACTAACTCAAAAATTAATTCTTCGATCTTTTCATCAATGTCATCATCCTTATAGTTTGAAATAAAATAACCATATTCAAAATAGTCTAAACTATCTTCTATTTTTTGCGAATCAAGTTTCAAATCATTGTTAACTATTCTGTATATAAATCCCATCAAAGCAAAAATAGCAAGTTTAGAGTTGTTTAGAACATTCAATTGATTTGGGCTTAAAGTAGAATAAGCCTCCTTATTCTTAAATTTTTGAATTGCGTGATCCACTCTCTTATTTAATTGAATAAGATCAACTAAAAAATCTACTTGATTTGGATTCTTTCCATATTTTTGGCGGAAGATTTGTTTATAATGAGTATTATTTGAAAATAGTGATTTTTTATTGGATCTAGCCGTTCCAGGCTTTTGAAAAACAAAAGAATATATTAGCTGAGCTAACTCCTCGTTTTTGATCTTACTCTCTCCATATTTTCTTGGGGCCAACACTCCTCTTTTAATTTCTAAAAAGTATCCTCTTTCTGCTAACAGTCTCTGTAGCAATAACATTTCAGGTGAGTTAGATTTCAAATCTCGAGGTTGTATTGGTTTTTGGGAATTGGTAGCTTCTGCAATTTCATTGAAAAAATTCATAGAATCTGATCTACCAAGTTCTTCAGCACTTTTAACAATTTTTGCCATTACATAAAAATCTTCAGTTACTGATTTTAGGTGTTTAGCTATCAATGTGGTAGTTTGTCCACCATTTACGATTGAAAAATCATAAATTTTTACAGTATTCCCGTCTAGCCTATAATCCTTACAAGCTATTGTGAGACCGTTGTTTCTAAACCAAAAATCGTCTTTATCATGATTTATTGTATTAATTATTCCATCATCGACACTTTTTGATTTAATATATCTCCTAATATTCAAGTTGAACAAACCTTTGCTCTCATATTTGTCGTATGCTTTCTTTAAACTATTTGCACTGATATTTAAAACACTACCTTCAAAATTATTAGAACGATACTCTAGAACATTTTTAGATTGATCTATATCAAATTTAAATTCCTCAACAACATTAAGTTCGGTCTGTAAATCTTCAATAATTTTTTCGAGTTCATTTTCACCATAAAACAGTAGCTCTGAATATTGAGAATTATGTTCAACTCTTGATTCAACTTTAGATACATTAAATAAAGATAAGGATGCAAATACTACTTCTATATTTCCTTCGTTCTCGTCATTTAAACGATCAATAACATTAAGGTATCTTTCTTTTAAAATTTTACTATAGTTGGATGTATTGTTATTTTTAAAGTTTCTTATAGTGGA